>NZ_JABXPR010000002.1:0-313114 GCF_014103415.1 Citrobacter sp. RHBSTW-00671 | reverse complement strand
CGTCAGCTTTCCAGTCGACGGCTGATTGAAGTCGGGAATAGCGTCCTTGAAAAGAAGAACTTCATTCGAGTTCATCGTGTGGATCCCCCAGTTTTATTGTTATTTTCCGGGTATCTTGGAATGCCCAGTCCGGGCGAATGTATCACGGTGATTTTTATTGATCATGAGAAATAGGGGTCATTTAGTCCCCATTTATCGGGTATTGGTTTTTATTTGTACTAAATCAATACGTTATTTCAGAGATGAATCGGATAAATGTCGTTGACATCAAATTTTTGATCTGCTGCCAGTGTGGACAAAAAATGAATACCGATCACCTATTTTTGAGATTTGTTACGTATGATTATGTTTTTATTTGATGTTTTCATTAGCACAGCAGATGTTGATAATTAAGTTCCTTTCCCCTTCCAATCCCACCGTTATTCCCTTTGAACACCACCAGCTACCAGGCTAACCCCACCGACAGCCCTTCAGAGCTCACTTTTTTCCCTCTCAACCCCACCGGGGCAGGTCTTCAGAGCTTACCAGCTGCGGGTTTGCGGGAGCGGGGATCTTTTTGGTTCTATTTGGTCTTAATCTGGATCGATCTGTTGATCTACCCGGTGGATATGTGGATTAGTTGAGTCACGTCCTTGTTACTCGGTTGCTTAAATTTGGCCACTACGAACTGTCTCAATACCACTCTGAACAACATCCCAGTTGATACCGATATCACCATCGTGAGTTCGGTCTATCAACGCTAAGGTCGACTCAGCTTCGCTAGCTGAAACCTGCGGCATGTTTCGGTCTATTGCTAACTCCTGAACATCAGACTTGTACCAGACACGGACTAGCACCTTTTCGTCAGGGTTCATTTTTTGCAGCTTTGCGATAATTTCTTTTGCAGTTGCGTACATGTGAGTGCCTCTTATCGTTTTGTTTACACAATCAGTAAAGCACCGAGTCAGTAGCTGACGAAGGCAAAAAAGATACTTTTCCACAGGACAGTTCCAATAAAGAGATCCCAAAGGTGCAACGGAGTACAAAAGAGATCCCTGTACGCTGCAAGCCGCATGGTTACTGGGCTCAAGGGCATTTTATGACAATGGTAATGACTTTTTTGACATTGGTAATGATTAAAATGACATTGGTAGTGACTATTTCGACGTTAGTAGTGAGTATTTGTGACAATGGTAGTGAGTTTTATTGTGTGATCTGAAGGTATAACTCTTAAAGAGTTTTGAGTATATTTCTATTATAATTCATATAGATACCATCTATCACCTGTATGATGAAACAAAATTATTAAAATCTTATCCACTGTTTTCTATACGCATTTTCCTTTCATGCCCGTACATATTTTCGACAATTTAGCTATTCGATGTTGATTTAACTCGAAGAGAGAATTTATCCCCATTTTCCACAAGGTAGTTCCAATAATTAGTACCTTACGAGTTCCCATAGATCACAAGAGATCCCCGCAGCTCGGAAGCCAGACGGCACAAGGCCTGGAAGCCAATCGGTGACAACGGTAGTGATTATTTTGACATTGGTAGTGAGTTTTTTAACGGTAGTAGTGAGTTTTTTGACAACGGTAGTGATTGCGGCGACAATGGTAGTGATTTTTTAAAGGATCTTTTTCACCGGAATTGATCCTTTGTTGATAAACTACGTATGTATTTGTTTTTATGTGAATTTCAGAGTTTTATATTTAGTCGTGGCGTTTTTTTAGCCTGGACTTATGCACAATCTGAGATCGTCGCAGAGATCCCTTAAGTGACACTGAGGGCTTTGGGCGATAGTATTCAATAATCTGTTGATTAATACAGTCGATAAACCACTATGACCAATGAGAAAGATTCTGAGCAGCAAGGCCAGATGGTTACCAGGGCTTTCTCTGTAACAGAGAGAGAGACAGGTAAAGAAATTATTTTACGTCCTAATAGCAGCAGGACGGTTCAGTCTATCGCGCTCATGCGCCTTGGGTTGTTTGTGCCATCACCAAAAAGCGTTGGCCGTCAGAGTCGTGAATACAAAACTGTTGGCTTTGATGCCACGAAAGAACTACAGACACTTTCTTTGATGGAGAGCGAGGGTTTCACCAATATCTCGATCGTGGGTCAGCGCCTCGATATGTCTGTTGACTTCAAAACGTGGATGGGAATCATCCGAACGCTAGCTAACCATCCGATTGATAACGATAAGATCAGCCTCAAATTTACTGAGTTTCTGAAGCTCTGTAACCCTGAAAATTATCGTTCCTCTACCGCATCCCGTAAGCGTATCGACGCGTCGTTACGCAGGCTGGCATCCGTGATGTTGTCCTTCACCAGCACCCACTCGTCAAAGGTGTATACGACGCACCTGGTGCAGTCTGCCTTGCTTGACCCGGACTCTGATCAGGTAGAGCTACAGATAGACCCTAAGATATTCGAGTTGTATCAGTACGACCACAAGGTTTTGATGCAGCTGAAGGCTATCAAGGAACTGGCGAAAAAAGAGAGCGCACAGGCGCTTTACACGTTCATTGAGTCACTTCCACCAAATCCAATCCCGATCTCCTTAACGAGACTTAAGAACCGATTAAATCTTAAGACCCGTGCCAACAGCCAGAACGCCACAGTACGTAAGGCATTGGAGGAGCTGGCATCCATTGGTTACCTTCAGTACACCGAAGTAAAAAAAGATGGGAAGGTTTATTTCCAGATCCACAAACGCGATCCTGATTTGAATCTGAACAATATCCAACCACCACCTGATGGTGATGGCGAGGGTGATGCTGATGAGGAGAACAATGGCACGTCGGGTAAAAATAATGGTGAGCCACTGGAAGGTGAATTGTGCCCACCAGATGAGCCCATTGATGGGGATGAAACGTTAACCATCCATGACTTAACAGCTGAAGAACTTCACTACATTCGCAGCCTTAGAAGCCAGAAAAAGAACAATCCCGCCAGCTAGCATTCCCTCCGGGCTGTCAGATGACGGCCTGGAACCCTCCCTCCCTGCACATCGTCAGAGAATCCTGTTTAGCTTAATGACAACGGTATTGAGTGACGCGGTCACTACTGTTGTCATTGCGGGGTGACCACTCATGACAATGGTAATGAGACTAGATAGCTCACTACTGTTGTCATCATCGACATCTCTCCAGACCAGCTTCTCAGGGAAGGTCTTACACCGCTCACTACCATTGTCGGAATCGCCGGTACAGACAAATCGCTGATACCCATGACACCATGACATCGGCAATGAGTCTTGGCAGCTCACTGCTGTTGTCATCATCGACAACTCTCCAGAGCAGCTTCTCGGAGAAGACCTCATACCGCTCACTACCATTGTCGGCATCGTCAGTACGGATTTATCGCTGATTCCCATGACACAATGACAACGGTAATGAGTGATTTGACTCACTACCGCTGTCATTTGCTCCCGGCGCATTTGAATGACCACTGTATTGACTAAGAATACTCACTACCGTTGTCATTCATGATTCAGACCAAGTTCTTACTGCTCCACCAGCACAATGACAACGGAAATGAGTTCTGTTGGTCATTACCGTTGTCATATGCATTCCAGGTTAATCAGGCCTTTCAGGTAGCTATGGTAAGGATTCACTCGCCGTACTGTCTGCTCGTACTTGAGGGGCGGGATGAATGACCGTGGTAGTGACCGCGTCACTCCCTGCCGTTGTCGTTGTATGAATACATGGCCTGTCGGTGACAATGGAAATGAGTCCAACCGCTGTCGTAGCTAACCTGATTGGTCAATGACAATGGATGTGATTTTTTCAAGTCTCTACCATTGTCATCGTTTCCAAGTACATTTCAGTGGGGTCGTTCCGGCGATGACGAATCAAGTGAGTGCGGGATCACAACCATTGTCGAGGCACAACTTGCCGGTTGTAGCCATACCGAACGCTGCGACAACGATAGTGATCTCGATCACTCATTACCGTTGTCACCAGGCGGATGGTGAAGCACCAGAATCACTACTGTTGTCATCTAACATTCTGCTACCCATGCAACCAATGACGATGGTAGTGAGCAACGCCGTCTACTTGCTGTATATAGGGATAGTATGATGAGCCATAACAATGGTAATGACTCACTACCATTGTCATAGTTCCTGTACTTGATTGCCGGTAACCAGACAAGGGTTAACCATTAAGTCACTACCGTTGTCATTACAGAAAGGTACTTTCCTTAATTGTCATTACCGTTGTCGACCATGCACCCTCTTACCAGTAGTAACGGTTCGTTAATTATGTGAAGGTGATCATTACCATTGTCACTGGTTACACTCCCGGCAGATTCAAAAATCGAGTGACAATGGATGTGAGTTCGATGCGCAGGACGGCATCTCAGTGCCGATGGCAATAGTTATGAGCTGACCAGACTGGTGACAACGATAATGAGCCAAGCATTGAAGCCCGTTTGCTACGACAACGGTAATGATTAGGCCTCACTACCGTTGTCAGACACGATGCTTACTTCGGCCAGGTAAGTTCATCCCACCGGGATTTTAACCAGGCAGGGTTTACAGGTTTTCTTGTCGGTAATATTGGCCGAGCTTCATACGCGATGAGATCGTCATCCTTAGCCAGGATAGTGGGGTGGAAATGGATTGTCAGGGTGCTGGGATTAATCACACACAGGCCGTTGTCGTATAACCGATGTATGTCTGCCCGAAGCCACAGGCCATTACTCCAGTGGTCAGAGCCCGCTTTATGATGCTCAATCAGATGTGCTGCTTCTCCCCTGCATTTTGTCTTCACACCGGTGACGACACACCGCTCCATGCAGTTGAAGTATACCCTGTCGCTGAATTTCTTCTGATCAGGACGGGACATCGCACCGTACCGGCGATATCCAAAGCGTTTTGGTGAGACTTTCTCATCCAGGTCATCGTCAAATGAATCCTGACTCTCAGGCCGGAAGGTCTTCAGACGAACTTCCCAGCGAATGCCGTCACGTGCAAATTGCTGCCCTACGCGTGGGTCATCATCAGGCCAGATAGCTATTCCCTTAGCTTTAACAGCCAGCCGGAACTGGCGGGCATCAGCAGGGGTTCCCGTGCGGGTTAGTGTCATAAATTCATGGACACTCCGGTACTCCACTGGTTCTCCTGATGAGCCAGCAGGCCTGGCGAGAACCTTGTCTTTAATATCGCGGGCGAGTTTATCGGTTTGATTTTTATCTGAAGCCATGTGAGCTATGCCATACCGGAAGAGGGAGGCATGAATAATGGGCTGTTTTCCGAGGATAAGCCATAGATACTCACTACTGTTGTCATTCTTGTCGATGACAACAGTAGTGAGTCTGGTTGGTATGCATCATGTCGAAATCGGAGCACCGGTGACTTATCGAATAGTCTGAACTGACTTGTAATGCGCTTGTGCAGGGTGGCCATAAGCCGTATTCGAGCGTGGAACTTCGAGGTGACCCGGCATCCATCCGGTCGTTTTTGCAACCCAGAAACAGCGTTCCTCACCGTCATCGGTAGTGACTCTAACACGACAACCTTCAAGCCCAATTAGTTGGGGGGAAAGATTACCGGGGCAGCATTTCCGGGAAGCGTTAGCATATACCTGCCCGCGCCGCATGAGTTCTGCACATTGTTCAAAATGTTCTTCTGTACCCAGTGCAGCTACTGGTGCTTCAACGTCCATCCAGTCAGCTACGGCGGTTGCTTTTGTATGCAGGAGATCAAATCCGTAGCTTGATAGAATAGAGCCACATTTAAGAACATAGAGCTGCTGCTCTTTGTTAATGTTTTCGAGTTTCATAGCCGCTCCTGTTAGATTATCGTTGCCTGTTATTTAAAACATGGCTTTTCAGTAAATAAATAACCACACCTGCATGACGATTGGGACGCGATAATAAATAACGAGTATCTATTAGCTTTGAGTGCCGAAAAAACCACAATCCATAAGTTGCTCACCAACGGTATTGTCGAATAACATATCGTCTACTGAAACTTCATAGCTATTCTCTGATGAAAAATATCCAGCGTTATCATAGTCGACTTCTAAAGCGTCACCATCAATAACCACAACCTCAGTATTAACGAAAAGATCATCAAGGTCTGAAATAACCTCAATATCTTCACTCTGTTCATCGGTAATGACAATGACAACCATATCATCTTCAAACTCGGAAGCTGATACTTCATCATATCTTGCTGCAATTAAATCTGACATATTAGCCTCCAGTTGAATGTGATTGCCTATATGTCTATATTACCACCCACATGCTTGTGACGAAGTGATTTGGCTTATTTTTAATCGTTTAAAACAAAAAAGCCACCCCGGTTATTTCCTTGGTGGCTAATTGATATTATCCCTCGGCTAGTTCCAGCGCTTCCTTCTGGGAAGTGGCTTCACCGAACCAGACCAGATCATAATGCGTGAAGTCAGTAGATAACATGCTCCTGACCCGTTGTTCCTCTGTTGCCACAGTGCGGCTATAGACAGCTACACAGCGCTCTCTCTTCCCGCCCCGCAATGATGAAGGGCTGTTGAAAATCGCAAAACACATCGTTTCCGGCTTAACGTTAACCCCGCCCATTTTTTCAATGACGTAATCATAGGCAATTTTTTCAATGTCATAAAATGAGCCGTCAGATGACACCATTGAATATTTCAGAACAGTACCCCCCAGAGCTCGCTTAATCTGGTGCTCCCTTTGCTGCTCGTTGTTCCAGCGAAAGGTTTGACGGCTGCTGGGGTGTCCTACTTTCTGTTCCGCTTTTGCACGTGGGCTATAGCCGTCAGCAATGAGTGAATCCATAAATTCACGCATTGATAAAATCTTACCGTTATGACGAATTTGTTTGGCTAGGAAGTTTTCAATACGTTTTTCGTTGGCTTTTTGAAGTGTCATTTTTTCTGGCCTATGGTTCGTTGTCGTTATATTCAGTAAACCATAGGTCGTTCATGTGACGAAACGTGTATTTATTCAACCCTATCTTCAATTATTTCGGTCATTAGAAAACGCAAATGATGATTATCGCCATCAGGATTGATTTTGTTTTTGTGATAATCCATTACGCTTACATTTCTTGCTTGTTTGAAGTGGTAATTATCCATCGCGTTTACAGTTTTCTCATAGTAAGCTTCAGCTGAATAATCCAATAAACTTCGATAATAGGCAGCGACAACATCCCATCGACGATTTTCCGATGCTTTACATAACTCTTCGTCGTCACCTATTGCCGCTATGATATAACCATATATATAGCCAAGACATATGTCATGATTAATGGCTTTTCTGAATAATTCGGGAGAATATACCATAAGTATAAAGCCTAAAGACCTATGTATAAATACCCTGCTGTCATGGACTATTTTTCTGTCATGTTCGATAGCTGATGGCGCGTTATCACCCTCAAGAGTAACAGGTTCAGGTATAGAGACTGACGGTTCCGCCCTCTCCTGTTTTGTTGCGCCAGCGAAAAACCTGCTTATACGTTCAAACATAATGTGTCCTCCGCATTTTTGACTCAGTATAGCCAGGAGCACTGGCCCGTGTGCGGGAACGGAAGATGACCGTCGATATCCCGTTGTTACTTAACCAGCCTTACCGTACTATCAGGTGAATTATAGTTCACGTGGATTAACCTATGTACAAACCCACCAGCGATGAATTTAAAGCAGAGATGAAACGCAAAGGCTGGACGCGGCAGGCGCTGGCACAGCGCTGGGGCAAGTCCGAAAGATGGATAAGTAATATTTCAGGTAATGAGGAACGCGAGCAGCATTGGAACGATGCGCTTGCAGGACTACCAGTATTAAAAAAAACCAAGAATAAGTGAAGTATAGTTCCCTTTTTTATTGATTAAATGTGAACTATAGTTCATGCTTTCTCGTGTGTTCGACTTCACTTCCCATCGAGGAGCAGCAGGCATGAACGTAGATCAGCGGCAACGTATTGAGCAGGAAATTGCCCGGGCAGCAGCAACCGGGTTGATTGAAGCAGGATATAGCATCTCGGTATTCGACTCAGAAGAGATTGTGCTGAAGCGCTCTACGAACGTAGAACGTATTGTTGAAGCCATGTTCTCTACTGATGAAGACTACTTCTATGCTTATCGCCCTGAAGAAACTGAACGTGCAGGTTACGTCCATTTTGTTTACGGCAATGAGGGATGGAATGTTATCAGCGATAACAGCCTGTCGCTTGAACCGGCGCTTGAAGCCGCTACTGCTCTGTCTGAGTCTTATGCCTGACCCTCAATGGCCCACTTAGTACTCGCAAGTGGGCTGTTTCTTATTCATACCCCATATGAATAGCAACATTATCACCACCTCGTGCCTATCCCTTTCTCCGTTCTTCGCCCCGGCACCAAGCCGTTCCGTTTTGTAATTGATGCCACAGCTGTAACGCGAAGAAATAAAAAGCCCGCTTGCAACGACTAAAGCGGGCTTTTTTTTATTCATACTGCATATGATTAACGGTCTATCCACCGTTCAATAATCCCATCAGGTACATCGAAATCATTGTCGCGGAAGAAATCCTTTTCGTATTTTCTGGCCTGCGGCATCGTCTTGAGTACGAAGAGGATGGCATCCTCCTTGGAACTGAACGAAGTCCGCGTAATGACGTGATCCGGCGCGTGAATGTGGGAGAGTGCCAGGCTTTCTTCGGTTCCTGGCTTACACAAATCACACCAGTGCTTATGCCAGAATGTCTCACCATTCTTCTTCAGCTTCGCCCCTGGTTCACCGGTTGGCGCTGGGTTAATAACCACCTCAAGAATATCTACCGGCTCATCTGCATCTCGCGCCGCATCGCCGAGCAGTTGATCGATAAGCAACTCCCCGGCTGAACTGACCAGGTTGCTGGCTATCGTGAAGAGACGGTGTAAGCCGCGATCTGCCTCTTGCTGAATCAGCGCTATCTGCGATTTAAACGATACCATATGCGTAAGCACAGCATGGTTAACGCCGAAATCAGGCCCATATGTCTCTATGTTTCGGTCTGCGCTAAAAGGGGCCATGTCCGGGCGCTGTTTTGTGCAAAAGAGACCCAGACTTGTTTTCTTATTGGCAAGATTATCGAGCTTACCCTCTTTGACCTCGTAATTTGAAATCAGACGGTGGGCTACCCGGGCCTTGAGTGCCTTATCATTCAGATTCTGATAGATATACTCGACCGCAGAGCCGCGTGTACCAAGATATAAGTATGACCACTCCTCACGGTCGACAATAAGACCAATCGGGATCATCATTACTGGCTTTTGAACGATCCCGCCAGTCGGTCGGTAGAAGTTCATTTCTTCAAAAGCATTAATCCACAATTCTGCCAGCTCGCTCAGACCTTCCTGGTTGCTGGGATTCAGACGCTTGAGAGTCTCACGGCCCAGTTCAATGTCTGCCAGAGCTTTAAGTTTCCGGTCGTAGCTTTCAAATACAGACTTTAACCCTTTCCACTCATCCACCAGCGGCCATTCTTTGAGGGTGCATTCAGATACGCTCAGTTCGTTAACCAGAGCCCATGAGCGAGATACCTCTTTCACACCGGTACGCGTCAGACTCAATACCACACGTATAGCCCATTTGTGTTTCTCAGCTGCATCGTTTCGTTCTTCAGCTCGTGGGGCTACATACAGGCCCAGTTTGCCGTTTGGCATTACCACAAGCCGTAGAGGAGAGTTTCCAAGTTGCTCACAGTAGCATTCAATTTGCGGGATGCTTGCATGACCTCGCCATGCAATTAAATCCATCATGGCAAGGAGCGCTTTCCATTGCTTCTCATCTTCCAGACCACTTTGGAGGGATGCACCTCGGTTTGCGCAGCGCCACGTCTGAATCGTTTTATCTACAGCCGCAACCCGGTCATTTTCGTCACCGATGTTCCCGGCGTTTAAAGCCGCCAGCATTTTGCTTCGGTATTGTTCTTCATGCGTTTCTTCCAGCTTCAGCAGTGCCGCAAGTTCTTTGAAGAGCCGGATGTAATAAAGATGGTTAGCCCGGATACGCCGGTTGTGAATGTAATATTCGAGATCGGCGGATTTCACCGTGTCCAGGCAAAGATAGCCAAGGCTATCAGAGGTTCTGAATTTTGAGAGGCATACCTTGGCATTGAATTCTCGTTTGTCTGACTTCGCATTACGGCTGTAGGTGTGCTGAACGACTGGCACATCAACGTAGATCTCTTCATTCTTCTGGTATGCCACGCTGGTACTACGGCTTTTAACGAAATCAACCGTGAATGAATGTCCCCGGTAGCCGTTACCTGAATCATCCTTAGCTGCCCCGGGTGCGGTAACCGGATTAACGACCTGTCTCCACTCACAAAAGACGCGTGAACCAGAACGCAGGTGCTGGTTCGCCTGCTTAATGTAGGACTCCAGCGATGGTCTGGTATCGGCCTCCGGGTCACTCAACAGACCGGTTCCATCTGCGTCATGAATAAAGCGGCAATATTTCTCCTGGAAGTCCATCGAGATGAAATTAATGTTACTACTGCGATCATAGAATTCGCCAAACAGGCGCTCACGCTGGTCGAGCCCGCAGCAAAGGATCAGGAAACGTTTATAGTGCAGCGCCATCTTTTCATGCGCCCGCAGCCGGTCAGTGTAAGCTACATCGCGGAAGGTGATGCGAGAACCGTCAAAACCGCGAAAAAGCGCGTCCTGCTCGTCACGTTCAGGGAACAGCGTATGAGCGCCCAGATGAGATTCAACCGGGCTGCATACCTGGTAAATATTTTCGCCGTCTCGTACCAGCAGGAAGACACATCTGTTTTGAAAGTCTTTGGCCGCAGCCTCCCACGGATCCTGATAATTGACGTGCCGTCTGGTGACGGCCATAACCAGTACGCAACGTTGGGTCGGGAAAATCTGCTCGATTAGGCCCGGGTGTTTTTGCAGTGCCTGGTCGAATAAATCTGCTTTGGTGAAATCGAACCAGTCTCCCAGATCCAGATAGACAGCGAGCTCCTCATCCATCAGTAGCTTTTTCTGGACAAATGTCAGAGGAATGTCGCTCGGGGCTGAATTGCCTTTGATTATCGTGTTGACGACAACATCTTTGCCGATGAAAAGATCCAGAGACGCAATCCCTTTCATCAGCGATTCAACGTTCTCCCTGCTCTCTTCGAATGCGGCCAGCTGCGCCGCAGCCATTTCCTGGTAATAGGGTACGACGGCCTGAACGGCCCTGGTAATTTCGTTATTCTTACCTTGTAGCCATTCAGATTGTATGACGGCCAGTTTATGTCCATGCCGAGCCGCTTCCATCATTCCCTTAATGCTTTCCTCATTGACACCGGATGTCAGCGCATTTTCTAACGGGCCGGTGGCGAGGTTTGTGTACTGGTCAATCGTCGCGGGTAGAGTATTGAGTTTGTTCTCGCTTTTTTCTGTCTGCTCTTTTTCAAGGCGTTCCGCAATGATCTCTTTCATGCGTTCAGGGTTTGTCATCGCCTCGGAAAGTTCAACGGTCAGCTTCTGAGCCAACTGCTGGCAGGCCTGCACTTCACTTTCGCGGACTTCTTTCGAGTCAGCAGCAAAGGTGAATTTGTTAACGAAGTCATCAAACAAAAAGCGGTGCTGAGTGAAGCTACGGGTAGTGCCACAAGTGCGGCCAGATTCATCGGTATATTCAAACCGAATGTGTTGGCCATGTTTTGATGGGTGGGTGCGCAGAATGACCGTATGCAGTTTGTTGTCGACCCAACGCAGCGATTCAATCAGCAGTACTTCGGAAGCGGCAATGTTCTCTTCAGCAATGGCTTCATTTGCCCGCCAGTACTGACCGCCTTGAAGAGAATGGAAACGTTCAATTCGCTCTACCGGTTGTTCAATGCGCACGATACCCGTCATTATGATCTCCTTCCCCCGGCTTTAGCCATGTTGCCGCTATTGTACTAGGACATGGTGTTTCTAATGGCTTAAATGGGGGACATATTGTTTGTGATACTTTGATTTTATCGTTGGGGGGGCAGGTGACGAATAGCTCTGGGGGATGAAAGGCAACGAAGAGTTGCCTTTTACGAAAAGGAAGATGCAGTACGAATTGCGGGTGGTCAGGAAAGAGGGTTTACCCAGCCTTTTCCGGTCACGAACTGAATTTTGCCAGCCTTTCTTAGCGCCTGTAACCGCCGGTCAAGAATGCGGAATGGCATCGGCTTATTCCTCTCCTCATCAGCGAGTCGGGAACACTCACCAGCTACGTCTGGAAGCATAATCAGTGAAAATGGAACCGGCTCTTTGCCGAGTATTTTCATGATCGCACTGTCCAGAACGGCGTACTTGTTTTTAGCAACTTGCATGTTCACTGTCCCCTCTCTCTATAGCGTGGTGATCGGTTCGCCTGATACCTACGGAACACATTCCGGTGGGACGGCCTTATTTTTATCCTGCCAACGTAGAGCAGCCTTAATACACTGCTTACACGTTATTTCACATACGTAAGGCCCGTACTCACCATCACTATGGGTGGCTGGGTTAACCCAAAGCTTGCCGTTACTTCCACCTGCGGCGGTGCAAAGAAAATCCCCTTCATTTCTGACCAGGCGCCCATCACGTATGTCCTCAAGTAAAAGCACGTGAATCACAGTTCGCCGGTTTATACCGTTACCGCTACTGTTTTCCGTCAGCCCGGAAATCACCGATTTGAATCCGCTTGTCCATCGTACCGGAAGATACAAACGAGCGTTTCGCTCTTGCGCCTGTTGCATCAGCTTCATATCGAGAGCGGCCTTTTGCTGTCGTTCTTCTTCTTGCCGTGTCAGACGTTGTCTGGCCTGTTCCTCTCGTCGGGCCCGGCTATCAATCTCAGTTTCAGCTTTAATATCGAACCGGTCAGGTGTAAGAAACAAAGTCGCACCTACCGGAGGGAGTGTGCCCTCCACCAGCAGCAGGTTATCCTTTGTTGCTTCCACATAAACTGTTCCAACCTCGGTAACCACACCCGTTTTATCTTTTTCCCCCCGGAACCAGAAGGGCGATGGGTAAGGAGGGTATTTGAGAACGATCATAATTTTTCCTTTCTGAAATACCGCATCGAGTTAATTTACTGGTTGTCAGAACGCAGTAATGTTATTTCTGATTTTGTTCCCGGTACTTCATTACGATATCCATTTCCTGTTGAGTTAATCCATTCTGAACTGCGGCCCGGCCTTGCCATATGTGAAAGAGCACCTCAAGAAAGACCCTTTCTTCTTCCTCTGATACTGAACCACTTGAATCAGGTGAGTAATCATCTTTCATAAAGCTATCGAACAGAACTCTTTCGCTGAGCCCCGCTATAGCAGGTTGTTCGCTGTGGGTCAGCCAACCATGATGCCACGAAAACATGCAGTAGGCTGCTACATCACGTGGATCACCTTTTGAAAGGTGTCGGTGGAGCTCTTTGAGGCATTCATCCTTCCAGTCAGATTTTGCCCATTCAGCCCCACGACCATACTTCTCCTGGGCCCGGTAAAGCTTACCCGCCATCTCAGAGGCGAAGTTAACTACAAGCTGAGCTGTTGCATCGTGTAAACCAGCAGGGATCTTTACGAGGTGATTTGTGAGGCCACACTCATTGATAACTACCCGCAGACCACGCTTTATCTCTTCAACATCATCGGAACCAATTGCACCCTCACCAGATGCCGCGTGGAACGCGTAGGCCATTGCGTCCGTTATTTCTACCGATGAATCAGCCTTTTCGCCTGACGTACACGTTTCTTGAACCAGCTCGCCCTTCTGTTTGTTGTCCAGCAGACTAATCATGGTGTTTTTAAGTAACGTTGCTTTTTTGACGGCTTCCATATTGCCGTTCTGCAAAGCGGTCGTAATCTCAGTATCTATCTCGTTAATGCCTAGCTGAAGCTCTTCAGCACTGGCATAGAATATATTTACGATTTTTGTCTGGCGCATTAATTTTCCTTTTCAATAATTTTATGTCCAAGAGAATCAAGTATTGCAATAACTTGGTCTCTGGAATATGCAGGATAACTATGATCTGCAAAGCAACATGCAGGGGGTGGCAGTATGATTTTTTGTGGGCTTTTATTTCTTAGTTCCTTTAACTCCAATAATATGCTGAGTAATTGAGACGCTTTCTTTTCCATCGCATCAGCTCGGCTTGGGCTGATAAGTGCCCTCTGCGCATATAGCAGTTCAGTTGTAGTCTCAGTAATCATCGAGTCGAGTTTTGCAGGTGTCAGTTGCTCCATTTTTCCACCGGTTATTAATGCAAAAATTGAATTCAGACCGTCTCTTTTGAATAGACAACGTTTTTAGCGAGTTCGAATACAAAATCGCTTACGAAGGTAAAATCGCGCCATACCAGCACACCATCTACCTTATGCCGCAACTCAACCTGAGTGGATGTGTTGCTATACTTAGTGACCTTGATGTCCCAATCAATGAAACCACCAGCATTCTGAAGTTCAGTGACAGCGGCTAGGTTTTCCTGTTGCTTCAGGTTGTAGGCCTCGTCTGAGTCGTCGTTCTTCACAAGCTGGATTTTTTTGAATACCATGCGGAATCGGTCGGCCAGAACTTTGCCACGCATTTTTTCAACATCATTAAATACCTGCTCGACGTATGCACTCATGGTTTTCCTCGTGACTTTAATGATAGCAATTACAAAACCCGTATAGCCTGATTAGGCTCTGTATTTTTTAAAAATTAATCCGTGAGTAACATTATTAACTGCATTAAACCTACGACGAAATTTAAAAGAAGACAAAATGTGCTTGAATTTAAGAAATATTGAATTCGTTTAGTTTATCTGTTAAAAAAATACTGCTATTGAGCACCAAAAAAGGTGTCTTCTTACAGCGGAAACAAAAAACGCTAGAAAGTTACTTTTTCCTCATTGGAAGGCTTTTTAAAAGCGTTTCCATCGGGATGGCTTCGACGGATTGTTTCATTTTCTCTGGTTCTACTCCAAGAGATGCCAGCTGCCGGTACAGTACTTCCCGTTCTTGCAGGAGGCTTATCGCCAGCCGTGATATTGCAGCGGCGTTTTCCAGGGCGATTGCAAGGTTGTTTTCGGATGGAAAACTATCCCATGTATCCACTATGCCTTTTGCCAGGCACACGGTTCGCTTAAGCGGCTGAGGAACGTTTAATGGGTTAACGCCGGGTGGCATACCGGACAACTGCCTAATCAGTGCTCTTCCTTTCATTCCATCAGTTCTGTCTGCCATAGCAAGACCTCTATTCGTTGTACGTGGTCACTTCGGCTGAGTAGCAGTGCTGCTGATAACAGGCCTCTGTCTGACCAGACAAAGCGGTACGCAGCATTACGGTAGTTCCGGGTACGGGCGCGGATTTTGACCCGGGCGGAAAATCACTTAGCTCTACACTGATTCCGGCATGACCCGAAAACAGCACTGGGTTTTCACGCATTTTCATGCCGATATTCTGGTTACCATTTGCAATGCGATACATCACTTGTTCGATAGTAATCTGAACAGGTTCGTTGATCCGTAAAGGCCTGTTCCCGTTGCTGCCATTAGCCTGGCTGCACAGCAACAACATAGATGCTACTGTCGTAATAGCAACAGAGCCTAGTGAAAGCATGATTTTCATTATTTTCCCTTTATTCCAGGCAGTTAAGCCGCCTCACAAAATTCACTCTGACCAATGCTTGTTAAACCTGACAATTGCCACAGCCTGATTAACCGCATCATTATTTTGATATGGATCCGTAACGCGTCCGCGTTCTGAGTTGCCAGTTCCTGTATGTGTATCAGGCCAAGGCTCAACTCTTTATGGCTATTGAGTTCATAAAGCGCACGTCGATAAATATTGAACATCTCACGAGCCACCAGCGATTTAAGGACTTCCGGTACTGAAGCACAGTGCGCGAAAGCTCGGGCCCGCTCCTGTCTCCAGTAGCGGCGCAGCGCATTTGATGTATCAGGTTTGTTGCCCACGTCACTCATCACAAGACACCAGGCATTGGTCTGGTTGATCAGGACAGTTTCCAGGCTGTTTTTGCACAGCGTTTTCTCGTCCATAAGCTCGTTATGGCTTTCCTGGCGTAAGACGCGATGCAGCCAGAACCCAAATTCTGTCATGCGGGTCATGTGGTACTGGATGGTGAAAGCGAGGTTAGCCCACCATTTAAAACGAATGATCCGGGCCTCCAGCGTTCTTTTCAGAACATGCTGGTATTTCTCGGTCGAGAGGATGCGAAGGTCTTTTCGAGCTGTGATCCCTTCCATCGACTGGAATCCGGTCAGGCCGAGTCGATGGTAGGTTTGACCACGCTGCATCATTTTGTGATACAAGGCTGACTTACCTTTGCACAGAGATACCGTGCCGAAACGCAGGTAGAACTGCGCCGCGCTCCCAGCGGTGTACGCCCCGCTCTCAATAGCAGATTTAAGGCGTGGGTATTCCACCCATAACACAAAGCTTGCAGACTCTTCATCTACGGTAACTTCGTTATCTTCGCTGAAACTGACAACACGACGGTGGCCGTCTCTTGTCTTGATGACACGTGCGGCGCGTTCGTCATCTCCGCCGTCGAAATAGGTCATTTCCGCAACAGGATCAGCCAGCCCATCAAATAGTGAGTCATCGCCAAATTTCCCCACCTTCAGCCAGACTGCTTTAGGGATTGGGGACTGAGGGACTACAGGCATCGTCGGTTCATCAGTCAACAGATCCAGCTCGCCGTGGGCCCAGACGCGGTGGTAGATCTCCAGTGCCCTAAAAGGCTTGTCATTGAAATGATGGAAAGCCCACATGAAATCGACATGCACAACGGCTTCTTCGCTGACGATGCGGAACTGAGGCCGGGACATGCGACGGTTATGCGCATTGTCTTCCAGCAAGCCGTAAGCGAGTTTCTCGGCAACGTCATCGGCGCGTTGCTGCTCTACGTAGTCGGCGCTACAGCAGATGTGTAACAGACGTTCCAGGAATTTCGGCGAGTATACATCTGGCTGGATCTTAATATACCCACCTTCGTATACCGTGCGGCCCACTGGATGGCGGTCTTCCCAGGCATAACGGCGTTTGGCAATGAAACGCTGAAGCCGGTTCAGGATAGCCATATAGCCATATTTCTCCGGGTCGGCATTCAGCAGGTTTTCCATAGAGCGGTCGAGCCCTACAGCCTGGCAAAGGTAACAGCCAAATCGTGAACCACAGGCGCTTTTTGCTTTTTCAGAACCCGTCCAGACACATTCGCCCGTAGCCTCTTTGTAGAGCTCAGCAGTTTCATTATTGTTAGGCAGGTAACTGGGTAACGCAAAACGAGCCTCATCCCCGGACGATAGCAGGAATTCCCATACGTTCCCCTGATGCCAGTGACGGATCGGATAGAGCTCACCGCCCTCTTTTGTCTGTTTAACGTCTTCAGCGCTCCCGCCTTTTTTTTCGATGTTCATGGCACGGGTTGTGCTCTCTGCATCACGGGAACCCAGCAGCAGACAAACGCGCTGACGAACGGCTTTAGGCAGTCCTCGCATGTACTCGGCACGGGCCCGACGTGCAGGATCGACCTTCAAGTCGATCGAGCACTGTCTGGCGGAACTATTTGAAAATGTTGGCAATCCTCGCCCTGAAAGGATGCGGCCAGTCCACCCAGATGTCAGTCCAGGCTTACCAATTACAATGCTCAGCGGTAACTGGTGCTTTTCAACGAATGCCTCAAGTTCGGCGAGTTTTGTGTCTGCCAGCCAGCGGACGGCTGGATTCTCGATGCCCGTGTCGGTGTGGATCACATAGTGATGCTGGCTGATGTTTGTGCCATTGCGGGTAGCCCTTACCAGCGCCATCAGGAAGAGGTGCAGAACGCACTCAGAGTCCTTTCCTGATGAATACGCCAGGCTCATAGTCCAGCCGTCAGTAAGCGCTTTATAAATGGCGTTTGTGCCGGTGGTGATAAGATTGGCCATGCTCGTGCCAGTGCTGGCATCGACATAATTCAGGTCTTCGTCATTAGCCAGTGTTTGCCAAACCGTATCCCATTTATCCCCGGTAAGGATTGGGGCAAGGGTCGGTTCTGATGTGCCAAAGTCGATTACCTGTTGCATGGTTCACCTGTTTATTTATTCGTTTTGTATATTTATTTAAACACGGGCGTACCAGCTGACGAATAAGGCCAGCGGTATTATTTAATGATTTATTTAGTAATCGGGGATGGAAATAATTGATCAAGACAACTCATTGGTTTGCCAATGGCATTTGTGAGCTTTAGAATTTCTCCCGGCGTAACTGCCTTAAGCATTTCAGAGCGCCCTTCACGGATATATTCATCTACAGACATATTCCGCCATCCTGCTTTTGGTCGATTACTGCAACCTTGCCAGTTTGAATCAGCATTATCCCGACGAAGAACATATACATCGATAGAGCGAGTTAACCCTGCACCGAACGCAGCCTGAGCAGTAATTTTCACTTCAGATCCATCCTTGCGTTTAATGACCTGCGATATACGCGTGATTAACTCTTCAGGTGCGGATGCGTTGTTCTGAGTTTCATTTGTCATAAAACACCTCGTGAATATTGTCCGGTTTGTTTACTTATTAAATCACGAGGCATTCGGGTGACGAAGTGATGTTCAGAAAGATACTTTTCTTTGCTGGAGCAGGCTTAACCGTTGGTTGTCTGGATGCTACCATTCATAAGAAATGACGGTTAGCGTATCACTCACCTGTTCTTTGGTGATCTTTGGTTTTACCGGTTCGGGTAAAATTGTAATCGAAATTTGAATAGTTGCCGTTGCCTGTTGCTTTTTATCACCACTATTTCCCTCATCCTGTGCCAGTGCATTCCATGAAACAACGAATAATAAAGCTGAGAGTATCGTTTTCATTTTACACCTATATAAAAGATTGCTGTCCGTAGAACCATTATCTATCGGGCCAATCAGCTGGCGAAATTAAACAGTCGAAAACCTTTAATTAAATATCAGGATAAGGTCAGTAGCTTTTATGGTCAGTCGTCATCATGATACTCAGGGCCACCATAATTATCAAATCGAGACCATTGACCATTAAATGTGAGACGTACTGTCCCTATAGGCCCGTTGCGCTGTTTACCTATGATAATTTCGGCTATACCTTTCATATCGCTATTTTCGTGATAGACCTCATCACGGTAAATAAACATGATCAGGTCAGCATCCTGCTCAATGGAGCCTGACTCTCGCAAATCTGAGTTTACCGGACGTTTATCGGCACGTTGTTCAAGCGAGCGGTTTAGTTGCGATAAAGCGATTACCGGTACATTCAGCTCTTTTGCCAGTGCTTTCAGAGATCGGGAGATTTCAGCAATTTCCAGAGTTCTGTTGTCAGATAACGACGGTACACGCATCAACTGAAGGTAGTCGATCATAATGAGGCTAAGCCCACCGTGTTCGCGGGACAATCGACGCGCCCGGGAGCGAACGTCCATAGGTGTTAGGCCAGAGCTGTCATCAATGTAAATGTTCTTTTTTTCCAGCAGCAGTCCCATTGTGCCGGATAACCGGGCCCAGTCCTCGTCATCGAGCTGTCCGGTTCGGATGCTGGTCTGGTTGACGCGTGATAGCGATGCCAGTGAGCGCATCATGAGCTGTTCCGTAGGCATTTCCAGGCTGAAAATCATGACGGGCTTATCGTTTGTCAGCGATACATTCTCGCAGATGTTCATTGCAAACGTAGTTTTCCCCATTGAGGGTCTGGCAGCGATAATAATCAAATCCGAGGGCTGTAGACCGGCTGTCTTCTTGTTCACGTCCACGTAGCCGGTATCAACTCCAGTGACCCCGTCATGGGGACGCTGGAACAAGGCTTCAATCTTGGTAACGGTTCTGTCCAGAATGCTGCTGATATTTTCCGGCCCACCGCTTTTATTTCCCCTTTGCTCTGCAATCTGGAAAATCCGGCTTTCTGCAAGATCAAGCAATTCGTCACTTGTCCTACCTTCCGGGTTGTAACCGGCCTCGGTTATTTCGTTGGCAACTTTTATCATTTCCCTGATTACGGCACGTTCCCTGACGATCTGCGCGTAGGCAATTATATTTGCCGCACTGGGCGTATTTTTTGACAGTTCTGCCAGATAGGCGAAACCGCCGAGACTATCCAGCTTACCTTCTCCCTCGTTTTCGATGTGCTCAGCGAGGGTTATCAAATCAATCGGGAATTGATTCGCAACGAGCGATCTCATTGCAGAGAAAATTGAGCGATGCGGTCGAGAACTAAAATCCTGCTCACTAACGATTTCTGCCACATCATCCCATCTCTGGTTTTCAAGCATTAACCCGCCCAGCACGGACTGTTCCGCTTCTATCGATTGCGGAGGGGTTTTTAAGCTGTATTCAGCTGTTTGCTTTGTCTCACCTGTTTCGGTAAACGAGATGTCCGCCATAGTCATAAGTGGCCTCAGAGGTTCTGGAATAGCTTTTGTTTTTGTAATTGTCGTGCGCATTCCGATACCAACTCCGGGTAACTGGATGCTATTGCCTTTAGAATTGCTTCAGAGAGCTCATTCGCTTCATCAGAGCGGCCCACCAGCCTCAGCTCGGCTACTGTACCGGGGTCGCAGTTTGTCAGGTTGGCGCGGGCGTAATTGACTTTCAGCCGCGCCAGAAATTCCACCCCGGGCTTGCGCTTCACCGCGTGGACAGAAAGTGTTTTTCGGCAAAATCGACCAGCTGTACGGCGTTCGTGATGCTCCAGAGCTTTTGCTTCCAGCTCCTGCCCGGCGATAACGGTCACATAGAGGCTACTAATCAACGCCGATACATTCATGCAGCAATCCCCCGCTTATTAGCCAGCGCAACGGTATCCAGAAGTACGAAGTCATCAAGCAGGTTCAGTCCTGCGGGCGTCTTCTGATCACGCCATAGCGCATCCAGTACATCGGTGTCTGGCATTCCCGTTGGGATTAGGCTTAGAAGTTCGGATAACGTATCTACCTGTAGCATGTGGCAGATAGAAGCCAGCATTATTCCCTCTGACGCTTTATCCATAAGACCACCGATCAGAATCTGAATTTCCGGGGTCATAACAAAATGCTCATAATTGGATTTATTGAATCGGCACTGAATGAGTTTATAACCCTTGAACTCAGTAATTAACTCCTGAAGGAATACATGCAGCATATCTGGTTTTGTTTTTCTAATAGCCGCTACCTGCATTGCAATTTTTAAAATGCCATCATCAACTCTTTCGTGCGGGCATCCTGCGGAGGAATAAATACTTTTTGCCTTTTCGAGCCAATTTTGCAGCTCGATATAATTAGTCTGAATATTCAACGCGACCCCCATTGCTATCCAAAAAAGTCTATAACCCTGATATTTTAATGCGCTCCTGTCTATCATCGAAAAATTTAAGGCAGCAAAATGCGGCCATTTATATGTGCAAAAATATGAGCCGGTTTATCCGGCCCATCAGAATGAAAAGGAATTTTATGCAGGTCTGTTAAAGACCTGCTGGGAGGTTAGTACACCGGGTGCAGCTGAGTCTCTTCAGTTTCACCATTCTGCTGGTTAGCGCCATCGGTATCGGCATCAGTCGCATCGTCAGCACCGCCGTTGTTTTCAGCACTATCACCGTCGTTGTCACCATTAGCTTCAGCATCTTCTGCCTGTTTTGCTGATTCCAGTTCAGCCAGGGTAGCCATCAGAGTACGGGCCATTTCAGGAGTCAGGCGTAAGACGACTTCTTCCGGCACGGTTTCCGTAATTTCGATCTGATTTTCATGCTCACCTTCCGGCTGCGGCGGGATCTGGTCGCGCAGCTGGCTCAGGGTTGGCAACAGGCTGTCGAAGGTTTTACGGATAACTTTCGGTTTCAGGCCAGTCTTTTTCTTGGAACTCACGAATTTGGCAGTGACGCGGGTTTTCCCAGCTCCTTCTGCCTTTTTCAGGGATTCCATCAGGACTTCATACGGGTCGCGGTCAGTACCCTGACATTCGTTAATAACGTCAACGGCAACGTCACCAGATACCTTATCTTCTTTCACCAGCATCTTGATGCTGAAGTCAGCGTTTGCCAGCACGATACTGCGGCGAACGGTGACCAGAGAGACACCCAGACGCTGAGCAATCGACTCAATGGTGTGACCCCAGCCAATCAGGCGCTTGAAGCCTTCAGCGCGTTCCACCATCTTCAACTGAAGGGAGTTGGCGCTCTCGATCATGTTGTAGACTTCTTCGTCCTTGCCGCCTTCAAATTCCTCGACGGTGATTTTCTGGAAGCTCGCGCCCTCAGCAATCGCCATCATCAGGCCAGCAAAACGGTGGTGGCCATCAATGATTTTCAGGCGGGTTACGCCTTCCACTACTACTGGTTTAACGCGGATGACAGGCACTGACTGAGGACGTTCCAGATAAGCGTGTTTGAACATTACCGCACGGTCATAATTTACGTCGCGGAGGTTCAGTCCCTCTTCCACAAACAACCAGTACGGGCTCACCGCAAAGACGTTGTTACGCCCGATATCGGCTTCTTCGAACTGTTCCGTATTGCCGCTTTTACGCGCTTTGGTTACGAAATCGCTCAGTGCTCGGAGTGATGATGGCGCTTTGTCTAAGCTGCGCATCAGTACCGCAGCGCCTTCCAGATTTTCCAGGGTACGGCTTTGTTCGAAGATAGCTTTAACGTCGGTGTTCATGGTGTTTCTCCGCTTTAGTTATTGTGTCGCGAGGTTCGTTGCTTGCTGTAAATCCAGTTAAACACACACCAAACAGGTGACGAAGCGTATTTGGGGACAAAATGTCTCTTTTTTTTCGGGTACATAAAAAAGCCCTGTAATCCAGTGATTACAAGGCCTTAGCTCGTAATGATGACATCAAGATGGCGACGTTTTTCGATTTTGACCGCATTTTTCATCAAAATTGTCATCACTTCATTTAGTTTTGAACTCTCCCCTTCCTCATATGAACCCCAAGGTAGGAATGGAGTAGGACTATTGATATTGAATGCAACGCCCGTAGGGCATCGCCATGCAGTTGGCTTCTTTGAGTCAGGTTCCCATTTCACCAGGAGTATTGGCGCGTTACAGTCGATGTCATCGATGGCTGGTATAGCCTCATATAAAAACACTCCCGCATCATCCCCACTGAAGAAAGCTAGATGCTTATACGCGCTGGCAAAAGAGACTACGCCCGCGAAAAGGCCCACAACGATGAGGTTAAGGTTCGATGTTTTGTGACGGATACGTTTTTGCTTCAGGCGAACCATTGTCAGGGCTGACAAGAAGATAGCCACCAGCCCCCCGGCTCCTGCGAACCAAACGGAATTGATTTGCAGGAAGGAAATCAAATCACGATGCTCTCTCTGGTTTTCTTCAAGCATCAACGACACAAAAGTTGTTGTTACTGGCATTGATATCAGGAATATCGTGATCATCACTATTGCAAAAGTCTGTATGGAATAGCGGTCTCTATTTTCCTCTATAACAGAATTAAAGGATAACAGATAAACAAATGTAAATAATAAAATGGAAAGAAGGTACATTGGTTATGCCTTTTTTTGGGTTATCGCTGAATTCTTTTATTTAATTCTGTTCTGAAAAATGCATACAAGAACTGCCACCCATCACCATGAGCCGTTCTGAAATCTTTTTCAGGGAGTACCGGAAAACCAAATTTAAAATTATCTTTTCCAGTGTGGCGCTGGCAAAAGTGCGCAAGCTCATGTGCCACTACGCCTTTGATATGATCCAGTTGATTGATTGAATAAAATGCTCCGATGTCCTTACGCTGCTCTATATGTGCGTACTCATGGTAGCGATAGCGCGGTGTATCACTGTCAGGATAAATGGACGATGGTGAAATAGTGATTGAGCTCCTGCCGCCCCATGAATGTTTGGCACTCCAGTTGACCCGAACTTCAGGCGCAGGGCCGGTGAAACCATATGCCTGTCTATAGAGGTGCAGAAGATACCCTGAATACAGAAAAACAACTTTCTCCGCCGTCATAACGCGAGAAACGCCATAGCGAGCAACTGCCCTATCTCTGGCTGTCAGAACGGGGGTTTTTACCCGTGGGGAGAATAATTTTGTTGGGCTGAATAGCCAGACTTCTGAATCGTCATCAGGCATATCCAGTATCACCTGAATTTCTTCAGGCGACCCAACTCGTTGATGCCACCTTTCAAGATTATCGTCCACTTCATTCAGGCTGATTAAATCATCGGCATTCTCGTAGAATAACCAGATCAGCGTTCCTCGTGGGAGTGCTTTCTCAGCTGTAATATGTGAGAGGATAATTTGACGTGGTGTCATCTTATTCGCCACAGTTCCCGGATGCTTCTATCAGTTTTATTTTTGTTGCTTCTGCCGCCTGCATTTTTTGTTTCATCTTCTCAATGCTAGCGGTCACACGGCGGGCGCACCATTGATACGCTGCCTGACGTGATTCGAAAAACTCATAATCCGCGTGCAGGTAAACTGATGTGCCGTAGGAGACGGACATACGGTAACCCTTCGGCGTTTCATTGATGACTTCCCGTTCTTCTACACAGTTTTCAAACTCAGGGACATAATCCACGAATCGACGACGCAGAATGCAAAACAGCACCTTTATTTGGTTTTCATCAGTCATTTGTTATCCTCGTTATTCTTCTTATTTATCATCAACCTTTCTTAATTGTCGATGCTGAATACGGCGGAGCGGATTTCACGCTTGGCCTGCTGACGGGCGCGGTGTTTGCTTACACGAAGAGATCTATCGTATGCATTGTTTTTACGATAGCCACGCGAGCGGCACAGTGAACAAGTGCAGCCTTCTACTGAATAGAAAATCCCAAACGGTTTCATAAGTATCACCTTTAAGCTTGATAATAATGTTTATCATAGCTGGAGTTATTCAGGTGACGAATAGTTAAGGGGCGCGTTTTGCTTGGGTTTTTACACTATCGTTTATTGAGTCGATGAGGTCGGAAATAGAAAGGAGTTTTCTGCCAAAGAATAGTTTTCGTCTGGCTTCTATTTCGTAGCGGAAGGGTTCAATAATTTCATCTTCATGCATGATTACGAAACGATAGCCGTTATTAAGGAGTTTATGCAGCTTGTTTGTTTTTTTTCTTATGGGACTTAGCTTAAACATTGTTATCAACTTCTCATCATGATCACCTGAATTGTTATAACACAGTTATTTCCGACACGCTGCTGCTTTTGCTGAAGAACTCGGATTGCTTTGGGCTGGGCCAGCAGGTTGTATGCCGGGCGAACCCGGCATCGTTATCACAGGGCTTTTTCTTTTCTCTTTCGTTCTATCCCACGAAACATCGCGCATTTCCGCACAATATCCAGTGTCGGGATGCTACCACTCCCCTGCTCTTTCACGCTCATTCGCAACGTGAGCCGTAGCAACATCTTGATGTCACGTGGTGGAAGTTCTGGGTAAGTGTTTACAAGTGATCTGACCAGTTCATCAGGAATGTTCACGCCAAAGTTCTCACCCATAATCTTCCAGATCTTTTGGGCATCTGATTTCTCCGGCACATCATAGTGAATGATTGCAGCGCATCTTGGTATGATAGCCTCATCGATGTCACTACCCCGGTTGCTTGTCATGAACATCAACCCATCGAAATACTCCAGTGTACGGAGGAACTCCGCAACGATGGCATTTTGAGTCAGTGATGCTCCACGCTGCATGACAAACACATCGGCTTCGTCCAGAAGCAGGACACAGTTCCAGCGTTTAGCCCGGGTCAGAATCGTCCGCAGATTTTTCTCAATGTCATCGGCGTTGGTTCCCAGTGCGCCAGCATGAATTGAGTACAGGGGCCGTTCAATGACCTCTGCATACACTTCAGCAGTTAATGTCTTCCCAAGTCCGGGTGAGCCCACGCACATGATGATGTTACCCGCGCTTTTCCCTTCAACAATATCGCTGGTGAAAGCGCTGATATCCGTGGTCAGTATATCGAGTAAATCACGGTGGTCTTCCGGCAAAACCATCTTTTTTGGCAGTTCTTTATCATACTTGTATGGTTCTACGTTATTGGCATGTATCCAGATAAAGTCTTGCAGCGAGAGATCAAAATAACGCTGCACAGGAATTTCGGGTAAAAGGCCAAACTGGTCATCTTCAAAAAGAGGCGACTCCACTTCTGCACCGTAGGCATCGCACTCACTATCAGGCAAATCGTGTATCAGTTTATGCCCTGCTATTTCCAGATTCCGGTCGCTGTAGCTATACGATTCCATTCTGACAGCCCTGCCGGTTGCTTTAAACTGATTGCCAAATTGCCCGTCGACCACTTCCTTAAACCGCGTTAGTTGTTCCAGGTACTCTTGTTTCAGCTCATGCGTTTCATGGTAGATATCACGGTCGGCCAGTGTCTTAGCGACACTGCGCCGCGCCACCTCATTAGGCTCGAAATTCAGGGCGGTAAGCTGGGTTCCGTAAACCTTTTTGGAGTGCGAATATTCGCCGAACCCATACCAGCTGATTTGTAACAATAGTGATGGGGGACGGTCAGAGTTTTTTTCTGATTTTACTTCTTTTATTGCTGTAACAAGACCGGGGTACAGGTTGCCGTCATGACCGCGTCGGTATATCCAGCCATCAATTCGATTTGACTTCAGATACTGTAGTAACACACGACCGAATGCCGGAAAACTGCTCACAGGCTTATCGAAATCACCTTCCAGTGCAGTGATGATCGATTCAAGAGCTCGTCGATTTTTTGACTCTCCATCACCACGACATGCCTGTAAAAGTTCATTCAGATCATCCCGAGATAAACATAGCGGATCGACGGCAATCTCATCGTCAGAACTACGGTGGCTATAACGATTACGTAAAGCCTCAAATGTTGGGCTTGTGGTAGCTTTTAGTGTTTCTGTTTTTATCGTGAGTGCCATAGCCGTCCTCGTCAGTAATTTACTTTGATATGCCTTAAGTTCACATGGAAGGGGCAACTTCGAACGCATTAGGAACTCTGATCCGCGAGCCTATTTCCAGTTTAATGGTTGCCTTTACGTATTCACCCTCCTTCAGATAGGTGATGTCTTGGTTATGAAATGTTGACTTTTCATGTGTAGCCCACCATTCCATAGAGCTTGGGATTTTTAACGTTAGCCCAAGATGTTCAGTGAGATAGCATACTCCCATGTTTGAGTAGGTCTTAACGGGGTTCGGGTAGAATTGAAAGTTACCCTCTACGAGACAATCAGTACGAGGATCGATGAACGAAAGGAAAACGCTAAAAGTACCCTGACGTTTTAGCTCGGCGTAAGCCTCAAGAATCGTGAAACGCTTTAATGCGTCATTTGAAAACAGGGTTACAATTTTTTCCGAAAGCATAGCCACCTCATGAGCTGTTTTTTTCCTATTATCAACCGGTGTCTCCTCCTGACGAATAGGTTTGCGGCCAAAAAAAAACTGCACCAGGAGGTGCAGTTTCGATAATCAAGCAATGGCGAATTGTTATTTTTCGCTACTCAGTTTATCCGTAATAAATGCTTCAATTTCTGCCATGAGCTCGGTACTCATTCGGTTAAATTCAAAGCGAACTTTACGGCCCGATGCATTTTTGCTGATACGGGCGTATTTGTCCTTATTAGCAAAATTAGCCAGATCACGGGTTTCCCAACTTTTTGCAGGTGGCTTTTGATCGAGTAATTCAACCGCCTTTGTGATCTGCGCCATGACAATTTTCTGCGCTTCCGGGATGTCACTGATGTCCAGATTAGCAATTTCTTCTTTCACCCTATCAACTACATCTGCAAGAATGAAAAGGTTGCTCTCTACGTATTTCTGAAGTTTGGACAACCGGCTGTAGAAGGAGTTTGGTATACCTTCATAATCCGGGAACAGAGCTATCAACGAACCGTCAATACGCGCCGCCTGAATACGTTTAAAGACTGACACATGGCTTATGCCAAGAAAGAGGGCAAGCTCTTCATTTTTGGTGAATCCTTTTTCCTGCATTAGTTCCAGATACTGAAGCCCAACCTCTCGGTATGAGAATCGGCGTGATGTTTGTGCAGCGGTAATAATCGCCTTGATGTCCTCAGCTGATAGATCATCTGGTAGCACCCATAAAGGCAGATCTTTTTGAGCCGCAATACAGCAAAAACGTCTGCGGCTACCTTCAATAAGCAGGTACACGCCATCACGTTTAACGGCAACACCTTCAGTATCAACACCCCTTGACTCAATTTGTTGCAGGATATCTCGTACTGCGTTTGTGGTAAGCGCTTCCTGATTTCGCGGGTTCATTGGGTGAACGGCGGTCTCAGTAGCGACATTTTCAGCTGCTACAGTGACGTGCTCAGCTTCAAGTTTTCGCCCGTTATGAAGGGTAAAGAGTTTCTTAATGCGAGGGGGACTCTTAAGGTTAGCTAACCCGGAACGGTGGCCTACATCGGTTCGCTTTGGCGTATTTAGATAACGCGATTTATCGTTTCCGATATGCTGTTCATCACTCATGCGTTAACTCCTTCCTTCGCTGAAAAACTCTTTATCTCATTAATAAACTGTTGATATACGGACATTACGGATTCTTCGGCAATATCCAGCTGCTTTGGTGAACATAACTCTTCAGATTTCTTAATATCGAGAACCGACCTACCCCGTGACGCAGCTGCTTTGAATGCTTCAGAGTTTTTGATATTGGTTGCCATAAACAGGTCTTGAACGGTTCGAATTAACTTATCGAGGACTATTTTTTCGTATGGGCTTTTATCATCGACGTTAACGGCCAGTACTTTAAACCATTTAATATTTTCACCTTTATTGGGAGACTGACGGAATCGCTCACTGATCGTCAGCATAAAATCAGTTGTGGATGCATAGTCGTATTCTCGCGGAGAAACTGCGACAAGAATACCGTCAGCGGCCTCATCAGCGGCCCAGATAATTGGCGAGTCTTCTGGAGGGGTATCGAAGATAATAAGGTCATACTTAGCTTTCAGGACTGGCATTATCACTTCTTTGAATCGTAGCAACAACTGAGTGCGCTCTTCTTTACTGCACTGCCAGTATTTATCTTTGAATCTCGCATCGGTTGGGAACGCAGTAATTACATCAAGATTTGGCAGATGGGTTGAGAACGGCATATTCTCAATGATTTCAGCCTCAGAGTAACCCATGTCGAGGTATTTTTTATATTCAGAACCTTCTTCATACACGCCCAGGATTGCGTCGATTGCAGTCAGGAATACGTCGTCTTCAGATACGCTTTGAATCATACCGCTACCAATAGAGCCTTGCGGATCCCATTCAATTACTAAAACTCTGGCATTCAACTGGAGATCAAGTGCTGCTGCTACAGCCAGAGCCACTGAGGTCGTGCTTTTTCCTGTCCCACCTTTATGATTCTGAACAATGATTGTTCGGCTCTGGTAGTAATCTCTATAGCGCGGATAACCCAGGGCATCCATAATATTCTGGACATCCCAGCGGGTATAAAGGTGGTTTTTGTTCTGATAAATAGGTTGACCCACCAGCCTTTTTTCTTCGAGATCAGCGAGAATTTTATTGAAGGTAACTCGAGATTTTCCAAAGAAGTCGGAGAGATTTTTTTTATTCAGGCAGTGGTTATAGATAAGGCGATCTACCCCCTCCACACTGTCATCTGATACAGATACCCGGGAAGAAGCCAGTAACGATTCTTTCAATGAAATTTGTTCGGACTTCATGCGTTGCCCGACAAGGGCAATTTTATCTATTAGATTCATTCTCGTCATACCCTCAAACCTGAATTATGAATTTAAACGCATATGCGTATACTTTACGTATAATGCGTAAAATGACGCTCTATGCGTATAATTGTAACGGCAATCAGATTGAGACGCTAACATTCTATTTTGTTTTTTCTTCATTTTGCGATCTCGAAATGCAGTTCAATGACACATCATCTTTCTCTTCTGGCGATTAAGGGGGTTAAGTAATCCACGGGGCGGGCAGAACCCGGAGAGACTGACTGGCGATTAAGGGGGTTAAGTAACCCACGGGTCGGGCAGAACCCGGAGATGCTGGCTGGCGATTAAGGGGGTTAAGTGACCCACGGTACGGGCAGAAACCGGAGAGGCTGGCTGGCGATTAAGGGGGTTAAGTGACCCACTGTACGGGCAGAAACCGGAGAGGCTGGCTGGCGATTAAGGGGGTTAAGTGACCCACGGTACGGGCAGAACCCGGAGAGGCTGACTGGCGATTAAGGGTGTTAAGTAATCCACGGGTCGGGCAGAACCCGGAGATGCTGGCTGGCGATTAAGGGGGTTAAGTGACTTAGCGCTGGAGGATACGCCCTGCAACTATTGGTAAATGAATGACAAGGTTTCCCGTAAGACCCATCAAATAAAAAAGCCTCTGAAGTAGAGGCTCTTGGGTATTCGATATAGTTAGGCTAATTCGTCCGGGTCGTTGATGGCACTAACGAAGAACTCCGTGCGGTAATCATTCCCCCATCCCAACCAGACAGAAGGTGAACCCTCCTTTGCCAACGAACGGTCACCCGTCATGCTGTCCGCTTGGACAGGAACTGTCACGCATTCTTTAATAGTATCGGCCTCGGCAACCAGTCCAGTACTCTGGGTTTCAAATCCGGCAATTACGACAACAGCATCAGGGTCGTGTAGCTGAAGCTGGGCGATAAGCTCTTTAACTTTCATAGTGATCCTCTGCGCTAGAATTATCCAATTCTACCACGCTTGATGGTCAGGCGTATAAGTGCTTACTGTACAGCTCGAAAGCTTCATCATGTTCCAAATCGTCCAGGATAACGATATCAGGGCCATGTTCTTTTTTGATTTGTGCGATGTATGAAGCGTATTGAGCCTGGCTTTTGTAGCCCACTGTCCAAAGTCTACCTTCGCGTAAGACGCAGATTTTCTTGCGGTAAACCTTCTTGAAACTTGATTTAGTTTTCCGGTTACGCTCCTCGTCACTGACAAGCTGGTCGATTACTTCAATCAGGTTTGAGTCTATGAGAAATGGCTTGCCATTGTGTTCGCCAAGGCAGATTGGCAGAAGACCCTTCGCATATGATTCGGCCTGGCGGAACAGCTCTTTTTTTCCTGGTTCGAACAGTACGCGAGTTTCGCCACCATGCCCATCATTATCAGCTGTACCTATGCTCAGCCCGTCGAAGAGGACAGTAGCGTTAAAGCAGACTGTTTCCTGGCTCATGCCAGTATAGATTTTGAGGCCTTTCAATTTGATTCTTGTCTGAGTGTTCATTGTGTGTTCCCCGCTTTCTAATTGTGATTCTATTTTCAATCACCTTGAGCAGGTGACGAAGTGATACGGAGAAATAATTGTTGGGTCGCCTGATAGCCGGGCTGGTGGCAGCCGCAACCCTTAGTCAGTACTTCGGGATCGTAGTTCCGAAAAGCCACAACAGTCTCCACAGCGTTTTGGGGGTGTTAACCCCCATACGCTTTGAGACTTTGCCCTAGCGGGCCGCGAATTCGCCTAATCGCCCCGTGAGGGCTCTATTCGAATTTACATGCCGTGCCTGCTTCGCTTGAGAGCGAAGCTTTTGGACGGCGATTGCCCGCGTGGCGGGCAGACATTTTTACGTGCGCATTGCGCACGATTTTCTTCGGTTACATTACAGGGCTGGCTGGGGATTGGCTTATTGCAATATTCTACAACGAAGCTGGGAACGGCTGGCTGGAACGCGAAGATTTAAATCATACTCTATATCGACTGATATCAACGACGGTATCAGCGGGGTCTGTTGCCAGCTTACAGGTCACTTGACCTTCCTGATCCAGCATCAGTGTCGCGGTTAACGGTTCATTTTGAGCATCGATTACAGTGACATTCACGCGTAACCGTGTTGGAAGCATCATCAGAATTCGCGTAGGGCTCTCTGATAATGACACGTTTCTGGCTTGCAGAACCGCTAAAACACTCTTCATTAACTCTGCTTGGTCGATCATATAGTCACATGCCACTGGATGTATTGGGATGAAATCGTGCCTACCGCAGGGCTACACGAAAGATATAAATCAGTATGACATGCGGGCCGGACTCAAACCATCAATTACTGGAACCAGTCCGAAGATAGCGCTCTGGTTTTTATGCTGTTGAATTTACATAGTTGTTATTTAGTGAATTATTCGTACCTTATCATTCACTGATATCACTTAAATTCAAAGTGAACAGGAGAGGATTGGATTAAAAGTCCATAAAATGTGAATTAAAAGTGCGCTAGGAAATGCGATAAACTGATTGATTTGTTTTGATATGGTTTTTATGTGAATTATCGGTGAGTTACTTGTGTGCTACTTATCTCCATGCTGCTATGCCTTTCCAATAAATAGATTGGATAGGGCAGGGAGATGGAAGAGGGGAGAGGGCTTACTCCGCAGGTGATTTCACTTTAAATTCAAGCCATCTTGCCCCGAGCCTGTTTTTATCCAGATTGTAGAACAACGGTTTTATACAGACCCCTTCATACTCAGGGAACTCTATACCGCTGGCGAAGTGAATCTGTAGTGTATCAGGATCAATACCCATCATGTTTGTGTCAAACAGCCTGTGGAATGTTGGTGATAGCAAAATGCCGTTACTGGCGTTATAGCAGCCTGCTACGGATGTTGGTTCAATATGTGCTGCCTCCAGCACACCGTTGAGGTGTTTGCCCGATACCGCGCACAGGCTTCCGAAATTCTTATCCACCAACTCACGGAACTGAGACTGGACATGCACATCGCGAACGCTAACCTCTCGGCGGAAGCTCGGGGAGCGCATACGGATATCTGCATGGGGGAGGTGACCGCGTGGTAATGGCAATACAGCCGGTTGCTCATCCATTACTGGATTCTGCTCCTCGCAGTAGGTGTCCACGGACTCAATCAAACGGGATGTGTCATTACCAAATCGGCGAGTGAACCAGAGCCTGAAGTGAGCCAACCGTGATGCCGGAATTTTGTTACGTGCGTACTCCTGAGCATTCTCCTTTTCGATTTCAGTATTTAGTAAAGCCAGACGGGCCTGAGAAGCACGAATTTCTTCCTGGACTCTGAGATATCCTGCCAGTAGACAAACTTTGGATTCCTGATGTTCAGGCCGTCGCGGATAACCAGATCCTGTTTCAACCACGCCAAAGGCTTTGTACCGGAACATTCGGGGAAAAAGCGTTAATGCCACCCGGTTGTTACGACGAACGAGGGAACGAATCAGATTGGTTATCTTCCTCATGTTCTGAATAGTGCGGGGAGAAAAGAACGCGGCGTATTACCTCTGCTCTATCTATTCCCGACATTATCCCTCTGCGAATGACACCACGGAGGTGAGCATTATGTCTTGCCCCGCTTACTAGGCCGAACTCACGGGACAAACTGACATACTCTTTCAGGAGGTGATGCTTAGGGTCGGTAAACGCCTCTGGAGGAATCACCTGATATGCAACTGACGAAAGTATACGGAAAGTCAGTTCAGATGCTGTCCAGCCCTCACGCCGAAGCCGAATAATTGTTATAACGAGATCATCGATACCAGGCATATCCGGTTCGATATATAGGGACATCAGAGTGTCGTTCATTCCGGGAGGAAGGCTAGCAGAGTGTGACGGGTTGCTCATAGGGTAAGGTACTGATCGGACGTAGAAGAAGCGCTTATGTTACGGAATTCGCTCTGGTGGGTTTTAGCTCCAGTGGCGAACGCTGGAACTACGGGTAAAAAAATCCCCGGTTTACCGGGGAAGTTAACAACTACCTCCAGAAGGGTTGGAGGCAAAGCCGGTTGGGCGACCGGCCACAGGGAATGCTACGGCTTAATGCCGAGTACTACACCGCCATAGACCAGGTACATCACGATGGCGAACAGCATGAAGAAATGGGTTACCGGGTGCGCCAGCGCGGCTGCTGCCGCATTGCTTGCGCTGAGCTTCAGTGAGCCAAAAGAGTGATTACGAACAGCTTGTGCTTTCATGGGTCGCTCCTGATAACGGGTTACATGTTGTGGCTTCTGTATCCAGTATCTGGTGAGTGACTCAGGTGACGAAGAAAACCAGGGCATAAAAAGCCCTGTATTTTCAGAAAGATAATATCGGTTTCGTTTTGTGTTGTGCTTGCTATTCCGGGCATAAAAAAACCGCCTGGTGAACCAGACGGCTTTGGGATAAACAGGCTTTACACAGACAGGTCAGTGGATCATTTAAGTCACTTAACCCCCTTAATCGCCAGTGTATTGCCACCAGCAGTACGTGGTCTAACGCTTAAATATCGTAGCGACCTTCTTTGATTTGCTGGAGCTGTTCAGCCAGCACCTTCGCCAGTGGTTCGGCTTCTTCTTCATCATCAAGATTGTCGATGAGCGTCAGATTCGACTCACCCGCACGGCGGGCATAAACCCCATACGCTCGCTGGCCGGAGATATCGGTGACCGAAGTCTGAGAGTGATCGCAGATGATATTGCCGTGACGGTCTACCGGCCCGAAGCTGATGGCTTCATAATCCGCATCGTGGCCCAATGGTAAATCGCGCAAAACAAACAGGCGTAATGGGAGAACGTCGTACTCAGCACCACATTTTGCTGCCACATCCAGATCGTTAATTTCACGGAGAAAATCTTTCGCTACCACCGAGTCAGAATGCATCCGGTAAATGGTCGATGCGGCCCAGATTGCACCAGCATAAAATTGTGATTCTTCTTTTGTCATTTAGCACCTGCTCTTATTGTCATGGGTATGCCGGTCGAACGGTATCCCCGTGCAGACCGTCAGTAAACGGTTATTTCCTTTGCGCAGCAGTCGCATTGGTATTCGTTGATACCACCAGTTGCGACCCAGTTTATTGCGCCGCAGCGGCAACTCAACAGCTGGCGCATACCAGGAGCAAGTGCCCGCTCTGAAAACGACTCAACCGGGACTTCGCCCGGGTAGTAGTAACCTTTTATCAGCTTGCTGCGTGAATGCCCGTCAGTGTCGGTGTAATGCAGATACACCTTCCGGGTATAAATCATACCCGAGTCAGTGCCGAACTGCGTTTTCAGAAGCATACATATCCTCCAGACGCTGAATACATTGTTGTGCGGCCTTATCAAGTAGTTCAGCCGTGGGTTCATCATAGATGCCACGTACCAGCAGACCAAATATTTCCGGGTCTACAGACAAATCGTACATGCATACGCGAACGCCAAGCGCTGTACGTAGCGCATAGACATGGCGGTTAGGCTTTCCGCCGATACCGGTGACTGACGCGACATTTTCAAAATTACCAGGGTTAACCAGGTTAATCACGGGGCACGATATACACTCAGGGATCCGCTTCAGAGCCACAGCATCCAGATACAGGCTGTGGCCCACTTTCAGGTTTTTTGGCAACGCTTGCAACGGCATGGCTTCGAGGGCCAGATTTTCTTCAAGATGCAGGTTATCCGGCAAAGTGGTAATACGGGTGTTTGACAGCATCATACTGCCAGCTACTTTCAGCGTATCCGGCAGATAGGCGATATCAGTACACATGATGTCCAGAACGCGGCCCACCGTCAGATTTTCCGGCAGATACTTAAGACGTGAAGAATTCGCCATGAGCGTACCGGTAATGGTCAGGTTGTCAGGGAGAGATTCCAGCTCAGAGTAGCTGATAAACAGATTGCGGGCCACCAGCCCGGCAGGGATGCTATGAATGCCCGACAGAATGGTCAGGGTGTTCGTCACGGTCAGATTCGCGGGAATATAGTCGCAGGGAATTGCCGGATCTTCTGGCTCAAGCGTAAACCCGACACGAAGATCGCCTTCAACGATGATTCGTCCGTCCTGAAGGGTAAAGGCCACACCATTCGCTGCCAGTTTATCAATGAAGTCTGTCATATCGGTTTCCTTTTAATGGCCCGACGAGCCGGGCCGGAGGTTCAGAGTTTGCTGACAAAGTTCTGCTGCGTGAACAGGTACATATCGTCCTGCTCATTGAACATGCACAGATTTTCGAGGATGCGCTTTTCAATCCAGACGACCGGCTTTTCACGCATATCCTTCGCGAGCGAAAAGGTGTTTCGCAGCCGGGTAATGCGGTGCTGATCATTGATTGCCTGGTGAATTGCGGCCTTTGACGCTGCCGCCTGCTTTTTTACGTTGTTGCGGGCACACCATAATTCGCCACTAGCGGCTGATGCCCGCGCTGCTGGCTGACGTGAGGAGTCCAGTTGGTCATAACGTAAGAGATTCGGCATGATGCCCCCTGTCATAGTTTTGTCGTTATTGACCTATTATCTGGCAGGTGGGGCTGGTGACGAAGGGCGCTGAGGTTGTCTGATGGTTAAAAGATTGCCGTTAGTGTTCCATATGGTATAATTGAATTACCAAATGGGAGGGCTAGTTATGACGATGAAAGTTTTTTCTCCAGACGTTACCAAAACGAATCAGCACTGCTTATGGCAGGTTGCTGGGCTGGATAATGACGGTATCGCGCTGATGGATAAAATCAATCACGGTCTCGATGGCACAGTAGCTAAGCACATTTCTGAATGGGCTAACATCACGCCGTCTGAGCTGCGCAAAATGTCGGGTATACCTAATACGACGTTTAATCGTAGCATCAAAGACCGTTTCACTGCCGATCAGAGCGAACGTCTGGTGCGCATTATCCGCGTAATTGAACGCGCTGTAGAGCTGTTTGAAGGTGACAAAGAAGCGGCGCACAAATGGCTGAACGAAGCGAACCGTGGTCTGAGCTGGAAATCACCGGCAGAGCTTGTTTCTTCTGAGACAGGTGCGCTTGAAGTGATGCGCCTGATTACGCGTATTGAGCACGGGGTATACTCGTGATCCTTTACCGACTGACCAAGACCCGTTATCTGATGACTGCGTGGTCTGGTCTGGGTGCGAAAGAAACGGGGGGCCGCTGGAACAGCGTAGGCACTGCAATGGTCTACCTGTCTGAAACGGCCAGCCTTACCATGCTTGAAACGCTGGTACACATTCACGCGCCGCAGTTACTGGACGACTTTACACTGCTGAGTCTTGATGTACCGGATGATCAGATCCAGACCTTCGACATGAGCCGTCTCCCTGATAACTGGGCGAGTGAGGATGCTCCTGCTGAGCTGGCGCTCTACGGTGATAACTGGGCTGAAAGCGGTTCTTCTATCGCGCTGCGTATTCCAAGTGCGTTGTCTCCGGTTGAATTTAACTACTTGCTGAATCCGGCACACCCTGAACTCTTTGACCTGATGGCTACGGTTAAGAAAATTCCGTTCCGGTTTGATTCCCGCCTGAAATAACACACAGGCAACTCCCCGGCATTGACGAACTGAGGTGTCTCTGATGATTCAGAAAGCGAAAGTCGCTAAAGCGTTTATCTCTGTAATTGCCTTGTTCGCCTTTGTCTACTGGGGACTTGATCCCGATTCAATTTGTCAGGCAGTTGGTGACGCATCTCAAACCTGCGGTTACTCCGGCAAGAATGGCGATGCGAGTCTGGTTGGTTCCGTGTTTGCTCTGATGCTGACGGTGTTGGCGGGTGCGATGCTTTGGGCGTGGGTCAGGAAAGGCTAATCAGAACTCTTGCAACTCCCTCCGTGATGCCGGGTGACGCTCCTCACTGAGCGCCACCAGTCAGTCATTACAAACGGGTTGATGATTCAATCGCGGGCGGAAGGCTACTATTCAGCGCGTCGAACCCGCCAAATGCCCGGCCCTCTTTTGTCAGCACCAGATGCATCGGCGTTTCGTTGATATTACGGGCGATGTAATCGTTGATGAATGCCCGCGCCTGATCGGCATTTTTAACCTCTGCTGTTTCCGGCATGGAGTTATGGGAACGATTAAAGACGACAGAGACATAATTCCCTTCAATTCTTACCGGGCGAGTCGATACGGTGAGTTTCATGGTCATTTTCCTGTAGTGAGTGTTGTGTGTATTGGTGTTCTGCCACTATCTACTGCAACGTTGCGGCCACAGGGCGAAGAATTGCTATCGCCTTTGATAACGCCTGCCGCTCACCACCATCAAGGATTCTGACTGCTTCTACGCAAGCCGCTTCTGCTGTATCAGCACGTTCTACCAACGTCCTGACGGTATTTTCATATGATCCGCAATCAGGCTCCTGATTGCTGTCTTCGCTCAGCGTGTTCCATGACTCAGTGAGGTTAACTGCAACAGCGACCAATTGGTCAGTGCTGATATCACCTTTTACGCAACGGCAGGCCACTTCAGCGCCCAGACGTTCAGCAATGTCGTAGTACCAGACTCCCGGTTCTTCAGATGCCTGATACGCAGGTTCGCAGGCTTTACAGATCTGCTCTGCGGCATCCAACATCCAGTGAGCACATTCAATTTCGCCACCAGCCAGCGTTTCACAGATCATTGTCTGTACGCTGTCACAGTTGAAGGTGAGGGGGATAGGATTAGCCACTGATAATGCGGTCAGACGGGAGACTTCATGCTGGAAGCCCTGAAACATGAACATGGCGCAGATAGCTGGATTTAACATGGTAGACCCCTGTAGTTATGTGTGTTGTTCGTTTTGTTTACATAACCAGTTAACCACGCTCCCCGCAGGTGACGAAGGCTTTCGGGGCAGAAAATTCACAAAAAAAACCGACCATTAAGGCCGGTTATGATCTGGAGTATATGGGGCTGAAAACCGCGTTATGCCTTCACTTTCGCCATAAACAGCTGCATGGTTTCTTCAGCAAGCGGAGTGCCAACCTGCTCAAGAACATACTCCGCGACATGCGGGGTGAGAATGAAGTCGATAAACTCCGGCAAGGACATGCTGTTCAGGCTCGGTAGCTGTCTGGACAGTGCATTCTGGTAATTTTCCACTTCACCCAGTTTGCGCTCGGGCCAGCCCACCAGCTCAGGGTGCTTTTCCTTAAGTGCGAGGCCGCGCTCCGGGAAACTGTTACTGATGGGGTGTCTGGCGAGGGTGGGGATCAGGAGATTCGCCAGAAAATCCACTTTCTCGTAATCAAGACAGACAGAATTCATATAGGTTTACCTCTTGCCACTGGCTATGATGTTCGCTTGCTATCTGGAAAACTCTACCAAAGCGGCTGGCGATATCTCATTGAAAACGCCAGCAGAATGCGGTCATTTCCAGCAGGAGTTACCCCATCTGATAACTGTCATAAGATGCCCCGCAGGCTTCCACCAGCGCATCCAGATCACCGGTAAACTCTCTGGCCCGCTTCATCAATGCACGGTGTAATTCCGCTGGTGGAATGTCATCGCTACTCTTCGCCGGGTATTCAACACTGAACGCGATGGTAAACGCATGGCTATACCACGGCCCGGCATTCTGGTTTTCAAAGCGGGCCATCAGCTGGCTTTCGGTTGTATCGGTAGCAAATGTATCGAGGTGGACGACATCGACCGGCACGTTGAGTGCCCCGGCAGTGGTTGATGCCAGCTGCCGGGCTTCGTCTCCTCGCTCTGGTGGTGCGCAGTAGAGACATTTCCCGTTCAGTACCACCAGCGTCTGACCGTAGGTCGTACTGACGATACTCACGGTGTTAGCCGGTTGCGGGTGTGTGGTTGCAGTGTGCTGCATGGTGTTCTCCATTAGGTCACTCACATGGCAACCAGCTTACCCGGCACAATTCAGCTGACGAAATCAGGACGGACTGGTGTATATCGTTCGCAAAATAAAGATATTTTTTATCATCAGCACCGGTAGTTACGGGGCAAATTGCAGGTATCCGGTACAATGGTGATATGAAGGGCATTACATGCAGAATCGTGTGGCCCGGCAGACGGATACCGAATATCAGCAGAAGGAACCAGGACAATGCAGGAACTCGACTTTGACCATATCCAGATAAACCTGAACCCGCGAGCGTGTGCTGTCACACCTATCCCGGAAGACCTGAAAAGGGAGCTGGCTTATCTGGGCGCTATCGCAGAGAGAAAGAAATTCGCGGCAAGCCTGATTGTTAATCTCTACAACCCGGACGTTTGCGGGGCGAATATGTACAAACTCACGGCCTATTGCCGTAACGAGTCATGCGATACCCTTCGCGATGGCATGATGACCCTGATACAGCTTTGTGCATACATGGAGTCACATGAGATCTATGGCGAGACGTTTGTCAAAAAGCTGATTAAACAATGGGAGTTTCGTAAGTAGTCTGCTGCTTCAAAATACCTTTCTGACAGGGCGCTATGTGCGCCCTTTTATTTTAAAAAAACGGGAAGGTCTTGCCCGGGTATTACCTGCTATTTTCAACTACCAAACCACAACGGCAGAAGAAAATTGACCAGTCGAAGCAATTCGACCAGGAGTTCGACATACAGGAAATGGAAGTCTTTCATAACAGTCTCTTCATATAATTGGCTCGACAAAATCGTTGCATCACGACGATCGCAGGTGTGAGGTTTGTTTTCTTCGTGGGGGTTGTCAGCTATCACGACATTGAGGCAGGCAAGCGCAGGTGTCACAGTTTCGGGTATATTTTATGCTGGTGGGGTGACCACCAGCTGCGGGTATAGTTACTTAATGGTTTTCAGGAGGGTGAACTTGGTTTTGCACCGGGTGCATTGCGCTTTCAGAGACCCGGAGCGCACCTGTTTCAGTTTCCCGGCGCACTGGGTACAGGCTACGTCCTTCACACGTTGTGCCATTCGCTCATCCACAGCGAGTGTTTTGGTCGGGTTATGCTTACGCTTGGGAGCCTTCAAAAGCCCCAGCGCCCGCAACGTGGCTTTGTACTCCCGGGTGATCCATTGACCGTCGCGCTCATAGTGCAGGCCATCCCCCATCATATCGCCAAGCTGTATCAGCCGCTGATGCAGCACTTTTTCTTCTTCAGGACTCATATACCGTGCTCTCTTTAAATTATTGAGACGGAACCGAGCCGATTGATACCTCATATGAGGCCACCAGCGTCTTTACTGGCGTTTCAACGAAGCTGACGCTCTGCTGAGTAGAGTCGAATGAGAATCGCGTCCAGCGCCCCACAGAGCGCGATCCTGAAGCTTTCGCTATGACCGTCCCGTTCGCGCATCTCCAGAAGGGCATCCAGCTCGTTATCGTCAATCGGCAGTGGCCCGGAACAGAAGGTTTTCACCATGTCAGAGGTGTCAGGGTTTATACCTGCAATGCGCAGGATATCGGGAACCTCAGACCGGTAGATCACCGGTCGGCCTGATGGCGGTGTCCACGTTATCGGCTCTATCTTCAGTTGCGGTAAGCCAGCACCGGCGAGGGCGTTATTCAGATCGTCTATAAGCACGACATCCGCTCCTGAAGGAGGATGTACGCCGAGGGCCGCAGGGATTTCGACAGAGATATTGTGCATGGCGTTTACCTCAGTGAAGGACGTGATTAACCAGCGACGGGGGGATATCGAGTGACCCGACACTCCAGCCATTGGCAGTTGTCGCAATAAGATCTGGCCGGAACCCACCCCAACCCGTCACACGGCCCGAATCGTTGACCACCACCACCAGCGGCGCACCGGTATTTTGTGTCAGGCGAACGAGATCTGCGTTGTCCACCAGCGGGATCTCATTCACGTCCACCCCAGCCAGAGAAAAGCGGGTAAGCGTCATGCGACATTTCGGACAATCAGGGGCAGTAAACACAGTAATTTTCATTGGGATAGCCTGGTGTATACGGGATATATTCATTATCCCAGCTTTCCGCTTCTGACGAAGCGTTGCGCGGGTAATCAGAGCGTAAGCAGGTAAGATATTGTTGGGGCCATCCTGCAACATCAGTTGCGCCAGTTGCCTGGCTATTCGTCGCTCTCTCCATTAGAGAAAATAAACCAAATAAGCAGAACGCCTCCGACCCACATTCCAACAAAGAGGCAAATACCGATCAGGTCATAGACGTATTGTGGGATTTCATTCATAACGCATCCTCATTAATAATTTGTATTCAGCCTTAAACCGGTCATTTCATTAACCGAATCCGGTCTATCAAAGCGCTACCCTGCGTTGCATTCAGCCCCTCGTGCCGGTGAGTCAGGAACAGGGCAGGGCAGTCAGTTGGAAAGAGTCGAGCGGTATCGTCCACGAAGGTGTAATGCTGTAGGCCGAACCGTTTAACGACCGCCATGCATTCGTGATAACGCACGTGGTTATTCACCAGCCCATCCAGATCGGGATTGAGTCCAGCAATCCGATCGCGTATACCCGCAGGGAAATGACTCAGCACCATCTCCCGGGGTACGCCGGTACGCCAGTTTGTGGAAAGGATAATTCCCGTCTGCGGGCATTGCGTCAGCACGTGATCCAGCACAGGCATAAACTCCAGTGACCCGTTTTCCGCCCGGTGGAGTACACCGTCGATGTCCAGGAAAATCCAGTGACGACGGGCATCTATTTCCAGCCAGAACTCGCCCGCAGAGCGCCGGGTCGACATACAATCTATATCGTCCTGACAGGTAAACCTGACTAACCACTTCTGTAATAATCGGAACATAGAGGCCTCTCGCGGTAGTTGACTATATGCAGAACCGGCAACCATCAAAATCATACGGATTCTGTTGCCATGAAATACGGCCACACCCGGGGCAATTCCAGCGAGTCAGCCCCTTTGACTGTCGGCGATTTTGGCGTTTCAGCCAGGCAGGCATCAGCAGACCGGCCCCCTGCGTCATTTTACGGCGGTCTATCCGCTCAACACTGAAGGTAGGGCGCTTTGCAGCGTCAGGGATGTGATGGGGTAACCAGACGACATCAGGTCTATCTGCCTGTGGTGAGTCAAAAACTCTGGCAAGGGAAAAATCCGTGGTAGTACCCGCATCAGCCAGCCAGAACAGATCGTTTCCGTCCCATTGGCCATTAACGAAGCCGACATATTTGGTGGCGCTTTCGGAGAGAATGGTTTTTCCCGGTACAAACTGATGATCAACATGAAACACGAGATGGCGGTCGACTGCATCGGCATCAACCGGCAGGTCAAACTCCCGTCCCGTATTCCATGCGCGTTGTGCTTCCTCGCGGGTGTAAACCCGGGCATTACGCTGATCGGTGCTGTAACCTCTGCCGTGATGGCTATGAAAAGCGGTATTGCTACCAACGGTGTCACGCAAGCTGACCAGATAAAAACGGTCTTTCATGAAACACTCCAGAGGATGATGGCAGGAAAATAGCCCGGCGCGGCGGATACCGACACCGGGGAGGAGGGGTTAGCTTTCGATTTTGCTGACGTTTACGGTGTCATCGTCGTTACGCTTTACACCCAGCATGGTATCGCCATCGACTTCGATAATGCCGTCAAAGTAGTCGGTCATTTCGTCATAGCTGACTTCATCAAGGTCATCCAGCCGGTAGGAAGAGCCATCCGGCAGAACAAACTGACCATCCAGCGTGGCAAGGTCATACGCCAGCGGGGTAACCGTGAAGTAATACTCATCGGTGAACCAGACCGCGCCAACCACCAGTGGGTGAGAAATGTGGAATTCGACGGTGTTATAGCCCTGCGCTGCGATTGCATCCAGCAAATCAATGAAGCCGGGCATCGTATCGCCATCCCAGCCATCAGCCGATAAGGAAGGCTTGAGGTTATCCCAGTCGCTCAGACTGAAAAACACTGTGCCCTCACCGTCATCGCTGATATGGGATGAAATGTACGTCGCGCTTGCTTTTGAAGCCATTGCAAACAGGAAGTCCTCATCGAGCACGTGTTTGAGGGAGGTTTTAAAAACCTTGTCAGTGCCTGCTGCCGGGATAATCGCTAACATGAAACACCTCAGTGGTTGTGTTGGTCTGTTTTTATTATCGAACGACTGAGTCTGCTGACGAAGGAAAAAAGGGGACAAAAAGAGGCTGTTTTCTCAATAAAATCAGAAAGATTGTGACGGCCCGAATTCAGATGAAACGGGCGCAGACGGGGGGTTATTTGCTGGCGGATTCGGCTTCGTAAATGACTTCGTCGGCCCAGTCTCGATCAAATCCCGGCATCACCGGTAATGCTGCAACGACATCGGTAGGGAGGGCATCAATATAATCGCGCATGGCTTTTGCCACTTCCAGCAGTTCATTTTGCTTCATCATTTTCTCGCTCATTATCTCTGTCAGAAACCATCCAGCAGGAAGTCCACCGCACTTTTGATAGTGTGCCGGAACGGAGATGCGTCCATGACCGCCTGACCGAGCTGCTTCACGCGGACTGAAGCCATTTCATGCGTCATCAGGATAACGTCATTCCCTTCCACCTGTATGACCGGAGTTAATCGCGCAACCGGGGCCGAGGCTCCTTTTTTAAGCCGATGAAGGGGGATCACCAGGCGGGTATTTAACTCGCCAATGATGTCGCTCTGTATATCCAGCAGGTAAGGGTATGCCTGGCTGTTGCCGGGATTGCGGTAAACGGTATATTGCATTATCAGAACGTCCTGTATTCGTCAGACAGTAACCCATGCTCTTCAGTGATGCGGTTCAACTCCTGAATACCAGCACGATTCTGTCGTTTCCATTCTTCCGCTGCACTGGCCTTCAGTTTGCTCTGAAGCGCTTCTGCCAGCGTGGCGGACAAGTTAATCCCAGCGTCTTTTGCCTGCTGTACGAGCATTGGCTCAAGGGTGACACTGACGGTTTTTTTCTGGCGAGCAGCTGTAGCCTGCATGTGTCCTCCAATAAAAAAGCACGTGTCGATTACACGTGCTTTAAGTATGCGCCCATTTTATCCCACCAGCAAATTTGTTTGCCTCCGAGAGAGTCTACTGCGTCAGTTCAGCAGGTCAGATGGCCTAGACCGCAGAGGCTACGTTTTTCCAATCATGATAAGCAACACACGCCTGTTTGGCAGGTTGGCTGCAACTTTAGCTGCTTTATCAATGCTTTGTGCTGTATACACTACCCCTCTTTCTTTCAGGTTCTCCGCGTTCTGACGCAGCGTTTCCTCTGAAAAGCTGGACGACTCATCAATGCCAACTGGGCCGGGCTTTGCACCGCGCAAACTGAATGGCACAGGGCCATGCCAATCATTCTTTACCAGTAACAGTCGGGCATCAATGATCCGTCCTGGTAGCGTTCTTTCGATGAGGTAACTTTTTCCGGTTCCAGTGCTGCCAATCAGGCAAACGGTGTAACCGAAACGCAATGCCCATCGAATGATTAGAGCCCAATACCGCGCCCGGAACGCGGAAATGACAGGCATTTCACCTGGTCTAAATACCGCTGCGAAAAGACATGAATAGCTATATTTCTCAGCGTTACAATCTTTCATAAAACTTTATCCAGTGATGTGTTTTTGGGGAATTTTCTGCCCGCCCAGCAGGTAGCTGGTGTATCTGAAGTACATAACATCTTGTAGTTGCCTCTGACTATCTCTCTGGATATAGACTTATCAAATTCATTTCTATCCATATCAAATAGCCAGTAGAACCCATCAGCATAGATAATTGTGGTTCGATTGGGATCCGAAGCTACGACGCGAGCATCCGTAATCAAATTCTCCTCATAGCGCAAAGGCGAAGCGGAGAAAAAGAATATTATTAATACGAACCAACTCCCTATGAAACACGGTAAAACATGTTTTTTGCAATCCTTTAAACCATCTTTGTTGCCTTTCATTTTGTAGTCATAAAGACCAAGCAAAAAAAGTAAGAAAGAAAAAGCAAACCCCAGAAAAACGTGAGTATAAAACTGATGGATGCCGTCACTCCATGTAATACTGATACTTCCAGCATTTGTTCTTTTTGTTGTTATTTCTAATACGGAAATGAAAATGGCTGTTAACTGACTAAAACAAAATATTTTTATGCTTAATTCAGACTTAAACGCTTTGTTATATACTAATACAATCACAAAAAGTATTACGATTACAAAAGCTGTAATCATAAACTCACTCATCATCATGAGCACACTGTTATTAATACTGTAATTTATGTTCATCATCACTCCTTAATTTCACAACTTTTCATCATTTTATTTGAGAATTGACAGGCTTATCGAGTAGGGGGTTTAGCGTCCTTGAATATGTTCGCTCGTGTGGCGCTCACTAGACACCAGATAACAGAAGAAAGCAGAGCAAGCATTGCGTAAACCATTCGGAAGTTTGAATCCCACTTCGCGGTTACTATTGATTCATCGACCGCCTCGCGAACGCAGGGAGATTCGATAAGTGTCGGGGGAGTCGTGGATTGTGGCTCTTCGGTACATACCATTAGTTTGCCGACCGGAGCACCATCAATGACAGCCCTGGCTGCACTAACCAGATGCGCTGAAGGTGAACCTGAATAGTTCATGCAGATGAACGTGATAAATAAAGCAATCGCCGGGCCGGAGACCAGAGTGAAGAATGCGAAGCTGCGGCAGGCCGTAGTATGGCGATGCAAATTAGCGAGAAATGTCATCATGATTTGTCACTCTGGGTTTTAGTCGTATCCGACTCGGTGTCACATCGCTGGAAAGCTACTTGAGGAGGAATTTGATCAACCCCGGTAAAGCAATATTTCAGGGATAGTTGCTTTTTTCCCTCATCCAGTCCAACAAAAAAGATATCGACCGGATCTTCATGAAGTAGCTCTTTTGAGAGCCGGTTGTAGGCCATCCAGCTCCCAACCATATCGACCATTGGCTTAAATTTATCAGTTGCGTTATCTGTAGGTTTAAATGGAATTACACGGAAAACATTCCATCGTGAGCAACGAACCAGCAATTGAGCATCACTCTGAAAGACGTCCAGATCAGTGTTATTTGTCAGGACTTTACACAGCGACTTGAGATCGTTACCCCTGACCTCCAGTTGGCTGAAGCTTCTATAATACTTTTCACATCCAGTTAAGTGCTGAGCGTAGCACTGCTTCAACAGTGTTGTGTCGTTACTGGCCTGCAATTGAGTATCTTTCGCCACATAGGCATCACTGATAAGAAAATCGGGATAGAGGTGTCCCTCCCATAGCAGTTTCTCGGCGATAGCGCCCCCCAGCACCACCACCAATAAGATAAAAAAAATTGGGAACGTCTTACCCAGAGGTATTTTCATAAATCTCACCAGTCGTTAATTTGAGGTAAATTTGCTTTCCAGATTCAGAATGCATTTTTCATGTGCATACATGACGGCGGAATCATGGCCGTAATAGAGTTCGCCATTTTCACGCTGCCACTCACGCGCTTTTCGGGTACGGAATGCTTCTGACATATGTTTTCCACACAACTCACATGGCCCGAAAAAGTCGCTGCTGCGGCCTGTTGATTTTGTGAGTCTGACGATATTGCCTGTAGGTCTACCCATACTGCCCCCTGTGCTGCTGGCATTGACCGGCTGTCTGCCGTGCTAAATGAGTGGTTATTTATCCGCGTCATCATCGGATTCTTTCGGCACGAGTTTTGTATAGCTAAATGTCATATCAGAGGGACGGATCCCATAGCGCCACGGCTTTCTGCGGTAGTTAACTGCCTCGCTTACCATCCAGCAGATAAGAGCGATACCCGCCACTATCAGGTAGCCTTTGAGCAACAGCGAGTCCCATTGTTTAATGGCATCATCGGCATTCACCACGTGTCGCTGGCATTCTGAGGAGCGGAACGCGGCAAACACTGCTTTCTCTTCAGGGCAAACCATGACCGAGGTGCTGGTGGCATTTCCAACCAGACTACGGGCCTGATCGAGGAAGACCTTGGATGGTGAACTGGTAAGAACTGTGCAGAACAGAATGAGCAGTAACGCAACTGCCGGAGCAGTGACAAACGAGAAAATGAATGCCTGCCCGGATTTCCATAAAACGTCGCTGATGTAAAATTTCATGTCGGTGTTTCCTCTTATCGGTATTCAGGCCCAGAGCAGCCCGGGGCTTAATTTATGCTGACTGGAGTCCGCCAGATTGTTTCTCTTCAGCGCGGGTATTCCAGCGCGTCACAGCGGCTTGTTCGGAGTCCTGAAACGCCACCGTGGCCTCACAGGAATTGCAGCAGGCGCGAAAATTATTCGAAATCTCCCGAACCCGGATAGATGAACAACCGCAGAAAGGGCAGGGCTTGACGTTATCGTGTCTCATCGTATTTCCTCGCTGGTGGGCTTTATCCACCGAAGCTATTGAGCCGAATTTCAGGTTCATCACCGAGCTCGTACATGTGTCCCATTTCGTTCATGATGGTGCTACTGCCATTGAACCAGGTAACCATGCATCGCCAGTGCTGACTGCCGTTTTCACCCCAGCGGCTCACGCCCGCAGCATCCATTTCGTCTTCAGTGATAAAGAAATCCGCGCCCGGCAGTTTCTCGGCATCAAGGCAGATCTCAGGCTCAACGACGAAGCAGATACCGTTGCTGTTCATGACGTACATACGCCGCTCAAGGGTTTCAGTACTGACAATGACCTGCTTATCAGAAGTAAGGTGTGATTTAGTGACTTCCATGCGAATCAGGTTCTTTGCATTAGCCTGTCCACTCGCAAAAACCATTGACGCATTGCGAACCATTAACTCAGCAGCTTCTTCACCGAAGCTACGAAGGCCCATCAGTGCAAGCAACTCACTACATTCGGCTTTACCGAGGTTGCCAGTAGTCAGATTAACCACGCCTTGTAGAGTGCTCAGTTCAACCGGTTGTGACCGGAGGATGTCGCGAAGCAGTGTATTACCCGCCGTGCCCGGGTCGCTCCAACTGGAGGATTCGGGACGCTGATTTTCAAGAAATAGGGCGCTTTGCAGTAAAGCCGCTGGTGGCTTTCCGGCAAAACTCAGTTTTACTCTGACCGAATCGAATGGGTGCATGACGGCGGTTTCTCCATAATATCGTGAAGCTAAAAACTGTTTTAATCCTATTATCCCACCGGTCGACAATTGACGAAGTAATCGGGTATGAAATGGACACCCCTTCGATAATTCACATATAGCGAAGCCTTTACGCCTTTGTCTTATCCGCAGGCTGGGGAATGCAATAACTTAAGATGGTGATAGTTTCCCCACGCTTTGCTTTAGGCGCGGCACTCTGGCATTCATCATAGGTTTTGTAGTCAGGTATTTTCTGAGAGGTGACACCACTTGGATTAAGACCACTTGAATAAAGCCCAATCACGAGAACTAAAGTAAACATGTTATTACTCCAGAATGTATTGATGGAAAGTAAGTGAGAATGCCATTATCCATTTCTCCTAAAATCCCGAAAAAACTTTTCAAGAAAGGTACTTTTCGGTTACTTCAGCGTAAGCATACTTAGATCGCAAAATGAGTGAATAAATAACTTTGCTCTGCAATTGTTTTTGCTGAACTTCAAATTAATCAGTCATCGATTTCATCAGGCAAGTGAAAAGCTGAGACGTAAAGCTTGCCATCATGAAAATCCAAACCATCTTGGCAGTGATAATCGGAAATTCGAGAGTGCCAATATAATAAATAATAATTATCAATCCCCCCAAGGCCAGACATCCAAGGAGACCTGCTGCTGCCTTTAGGAAATCACTGCCTTCAGGATTCTGGAATGTGAATCCAGTTATAATCAGCGAGGAAAAACAAGCGAACAAACAAGTTCTATACAAAGGCCAGTCCCCGGATATAACATTTTCTCGAATAAGCACTGCCCATATCAAAAATTCAATGCTGAAAATAATCAGCGGAACTGCGAGCACACGAAATGAAAGTTTTTCATATAAAGTGGTAATAATTGATGTCATAGCAAACCCCGCTTGCAATATTCAAATTAATTTTCGTGGTTTTTACCTGCTTTTAACAAACGCGTTATTTCATCAGTAAGGCAGAAACTTTTCCCAGATGATGGTTTCCCGATAACCACAACGTGACCAGTACTTGGAGTTCCCTCTACTTTAAAAAATGCAAGTTTTGCATCGATAATTTTATTTTTCATTGCATCGGTAACCTTGTATGACGTGGGGGTAAATTTTGTGCGTTAATGTTCAATGATAATATTAATCGCGAAATACTGTATCTATAGGGTCTGTTGATTAAGACTATCCCTCTTGAAGTAAAATACAATCATCATTCCTATCTGTATGGAATAGGAAGCCAATTCAGCATATGTTACATAATTGCTTGTGATGAAGGAAAAACCTCGCGCGATTACAAGTAGGAGTATTGATGCAATAAACACTAAAACCCAAACGGTAAGCATTCCCAGCACTGAAAGAAAGTACTCATATTCATTTGGGTCGTAAAATACAAATGCTGTTGAGAATATTGCAATAATACATAACGGAAGTGATGTAGCGAGTTCCGACCATTGAAGGTCAATTTTTCCAACCACCAGCAATGTAGAAATGACAGCGTACTGTATAGCCGATAGAACTGTTACCGGAATCGCAGCTCGAATGAACTTAAAAACAGAATGTTGTGTTTTAGCCTGGTTTTTCATGTGTTACCACCTGTCATTTGTTTCGAAACCAATCATAACCAGAGTGATAGATTTCAGAGTGAATAAACCACTACAAAACGCCCCCATTTATTGCTGGACATCATCCGCAGGAGTGGCATAAAACTCACGACCTGACGCGCCGAGTTTTTTCTGAAGCTTCTTTGTTGCTTCAGCCTGACTTCGGGCCTTGAAATAGAACGTCCTGATAAAATCCCCATTGTTGTAGTTAACGTCCTCTGGATTTGCCCATTTCTGCATAGCAACAAACCGGATAGAAGGCTTCGGGATGGTTTTCACCTCGACATACCCCCGGCCCTTGCAGCGAAAACACACACCGCCTTGAACGTGCCGGAACGCTCGGATCTCACCCTTACCACCCAGACAGCGTGGGCATTCAATTTTATGCATAGCAACCTCTCGACTGTTGATTAACGAATTTCGCGCCTGAAAGGGGGCAGGGATGCGAGGATGTCTTTCCCGTAGGCTTTTGTCTTCAGGCGTTTATCCAGGATAGTCACCGCGCCGGTATCGCTCTCTGTGCGGATAAGCCGACCAACGGACTGGGTCAGTTTGAGGCAGGCCTCCGGTATCGAGATTTCCCGGAAAGCATCACGCCCGTTTTTCTCCAGCCACTCCGTCAGGGTCTGGCCCACCGGGTCGGTCGGAACGCTAAAAGGCAGCTTGGCAATGATGACGTTGTTGCAGTACACGCCAGGCAGATCCACCCCTTCACTGAAAGAAGCCATACCAAAGATAATGCTCGGCTCACCACGGTCGATTCTGAGCTTATGGCGCAGCAGTATTTCCCGTTTTGGAAGTGCCCCCTGTATCAGCAGAAGCGGTGAAATGTGTTGAGGCATCGCCTTGCTGACTTCTTCCATCTGCCTGCGGGAGGCGAACAGCACGAGGCAACCCTGAAGCCGAAGCACCAGTTTGGGAAGGAGTTCGATGATCTCCGCCGTATGTTCTTCATGATTGGTCGGAACCGAGCGCATACGGGGGATGAACAACACGCCGTTGTTCTGGTAATCAAACGGGCTGCGGGCCAGCAGGGTAGGTGTATCGACTGGAAGACCGGCCTGCTCCAGGAATGCGTCAAACTTGCTAAGGGAGCGGATTGTTGCCGAGGTCACAATGGTGGCATAAGCCTTCGACCAGAGCTCGGATTTCAGGTGTTCGCCCGCATAGACCGGACTGCAATTAATCACCACTTCGGTGCTGCGTTTAGTACGACGGACGTTAATCCACCGGGCCATAGGCATACCAGAGACGGTTTTATTCCCGCAGTATGAGGCCAGAGCCTGATGCATACCCGCCAGGCGATTTGCCAGCTCGCCGACAGCCATCTTTTGAAGGGCCAGTTCTTCCTCGCTGATATCCCGCCCGGCCTCATCTACAATCGCCGTCATTTTCACAACGATATTCTGCATCTCGTTTACTGTCTTTAACCCAGGCTTAAACAGGGCCGCAATATCTTCAGGAACGAAACCTTCCGGGAAGCGATAGATGTCCGATTCCGTGCCATTTGGCATTTCGTGATCGTTTCGCCAGTTCAGGGAGCGTAAAAGTGTCCCCCGCAGCTCACCGAGCTCATCACCGGCATGGCCCGCAAGCTCCACCAGCTGCTGCACGTGCTTTTCCATAGTCCCGCCGTAGGACTCTGGCATGGTCATTACCATGTCGAAGATTTCGCTCATGAAATGCCTGCTGGCATCGAGAGAGGCGGAGGTCGCAAAGTGGTTAATTGCTTTCTGCGGAACGTGGTGACCTTCGTCGAACACATAAATGGACTCTTCCTGCGGGGGAAGGATAATACCGCCTCCCAGTGACAGGTCAGACAATACGATGTCATGGTTGGCGATAACCACATCCACCGACTCCAGCAGGGCGCGGGCGAGGAAGAACGGACAACGGTGATAATGTGGGCAACGCTTTTTAGGGCACTGACTGCCAATAGCATTGACCCGACCCCATACCGCCTCATTGATCTCATCAGGATAGGAATCACGCTCTCCTGTCCAGTGACCACCAGCAAAGGCCTTGCTGATATCCTCCACATCATCGCGGATGTAGCCATAGGCATTCATCTCGCTTTCCATATGAACGTCACAGCGCATCTGGCAGAAGTAACGGCTACGGCCCTTCGCCATCGCATAGGAGAAGCTCAGGCCCGCTCTCGCCTGTATTTCTGGCAGATCCTTGGAGATGATTTGTTCCTGAAGCGCAACGGTTGCCGTGGAGATGATCAGCGTCTTATGCTTTTCCATCGCCAGGGGGATCAGCGGCAGACAATACCCGAGTGTTTTCCCTGTCCCCGTACCGGCCTCAATAACCCCGACGCGATACTGCTCCTCAGCGGGGGTAGCGTTAACGACTGCGCTGCAAAACGCCATCATGTCTACCTGCCCGGCACGAGGGGACAGACCCTTTGCGTCCAGGAAGAAGTGATAGGCTCGCTCAGTCATTTCAGCGGCAGTCATCCGGGGTTTATTGTCTGGCATATCCGTACCTTGTCCTCTGCTGCTCAGGAGGCACAGCCCGGCAGCGGCTATCGAAGTCAGGTACATCCTCATGCTGGTGGATGTACCGGGTTCATCAGTCTTCCAGTGAATGGCCTTTAAAGCGTCTCACATAGCGTTTAATTTCAGTTTCGGCCTGTTCCAGTACAGCTCGGTTGCAGTGCTCAAGAACACAGTAAGGCCCATGTGCTGGCCCGCCATCGCTGGTTTCGCAGGCATCAAGCTTGAGCCGAACGGAGGCATCGAAGATAAATTGGGTGATTTTCGCAATGGAGATCTGGTCTTTGTCTTCCTGCTCTTTGGTGTCGATGACATCGCCGTTATACACGTCGAAATCGAGCCGCAGGCGGTAAACTGTGTCGATTGCCATAATCGGATCCCTTCAGAGGATGTCGTAGATGACTGGGACGCGGCCACGTTCTACCTGTTGATTCAGGGTGCGGAAACCACCGTGATCAACGATGTAGAATTCACCCGCCACGGCGGAGCGATGGAAGTCGGCGAGCTCTTCAGTGCCAAAGACGAAAACCGGGGTTCCAGAGGGGACGGTCATGCAGGCAGTTTTTCCGCCATAGCCGCGAACCGTAAAGGTGATTACCCCATCCGCGCTGGTGGGCAGGAAATCGGCGAAAATCGAATGAAAGGCTTTATTCGCCTTATCGCTGAATACGTCGGTCAGTGTCTGCATGATGCGCCCCGTGATCTCGTTTTATGTTGTACTGATACCAGTACAACACGGGCCCGGCAGGTGACGAAGGCGATACGTCGGGTATTATCAGAATGAATATGTCGGTCTGAAATGGTTTATCAGTGAGCCATCAGCTCCGGCCCCGGGACGCGAATCAACGGTCGTTATGCTGTAGCACCTCCACGAACTGTCCGCAGCTGTCGCAGCAGTACTCATTGGCGAACCTGCCATCGTCTTTCCAGTTGTTTGCCCCGCAGCGGCAGAGCAGTACACGTACCTGAGAAGGGCGGATGCGAGCTTGACCGAATTTGGTTGTCCACTGAGGCTCGCCATCAAAGCGAAAAGAGTCAATGCGAAACCTGCTTTCGCGTTCGTAGGTGTTGAGGTATTTGAAGTACAGCTCTTCAGAGAGAATGGCATCGGTCATCGTGTATTCCCTGTCTGGCCCCGTGGAGGGTGATTTGCGGCAGAGTGTTGCGTTGCGAAAACTGCCAGGTTGTCGGAGCCATTACACCACGGGTCATACAGGTCACGAAGGGGGTTACTTACCAGCCAGCGCTTTCTCTTCCCTGGTAGCCAGGCGCATTTGCCCGAAACCTTCACGGATCAGCAACGGCTTTTCTTTCTTCCAGCCCTTAACGACGGACTCACCGAAACGACGCGGGGCGTTACCATTCCAGGTGGCTATGACGTGGTTATCATGGACTTCGACAATCACGACCGGGTGGACGACAACTGTTTTAAGTGTGGTGTTGCCCATATTTACCCGGCTAACCGACCAGACACTCATCCCGACTTCCAGCTGGCTTATTTTCATCTTCATTTCCTTCTAAACGAACGTAGTGCGCCACGGCGTAATGTCGTGACGCACATTACCATGCCCGGGGCTTATCAGAACATAAGCCAGGTGGCGTTACCGGCAGTATTTCTGGACTGGTAGGCTTTTGCCTGCGCGTGAAGCAGCTTCCACAGCTGACGAAGTGTAGCAGCATGATTTTCACCACCAGCATTAACCCGCAGTTCGCCGATCTCGCGGGTAACAGTGAAACAATTCCGGCTCTCATCCCAGCCTGAATGTTCACGCGCTTCCACCACCAGATCATTAGACGTATCAGGGCCGGTCTTTGCTGCATTCAGCACGAACTCCGTTTTAACAGTAATACGGCTGGCGTTATCCGGCGCATCCAGAAAGACGGTGAACCCCTCAGTTCGGCGGTCAGTTATACGACGGCTCCCCCAGGAGGTGATCCCCCTCTGGACACGCATCATTGAAAGAGCGTGGGACTCGGTTGCCTGCACTGTGCGATACAGGTCGGTCAGGGAAGAAAGGCTGAAGCTTTCAGGGGCAGTCTGGATAGCGTCGGTCATGGTAGATCCTCGGTTATATGGTGTGTTTTCTGGCTTCAGTAGCTGTCGTTTGCCACGTAATAGGACGTGCCTGGATAGAAGTAGCGGTAATCCGGCTGCATGTCATTGGTGATGACGGATGCTTCTTCCCAGACCCCGCTGGTGGACATAAACTCATCTGTCGTTTCATTCTCCAGCCGCATATAGCGTTCAGGAGCGCATTCCGCCCAGGCGCGTTTCACCGTATCCCAGTTAGCGTACTGGCTGATTTCAATATTCAGGGGCGCATTCTTCTCAGGCTGGTTACGGCGGGAACTCAGCACGAAATTCAGCTTCAGGACGATACGACTGTCGTTGTCAGGAGTATCCATCCAGATCTGGTATTCAGCCGTAGGCCGGGATGACTGGTTTTTGCGGCCCCACGAGGTGACACCGGTTTTAACCTGGACTATCGAGACTTTATGCGCATCAGTCTTGCCAACGCTGGTCATCAATTCAGACAGACTTTTAAACATGGTGCATCCCCAGTGATTATTGGTATGTTCGTTTTGTTTACTTATTAAATCACTGGTTACCCGGGTGACGAAGTCAGAGCCGGGTAAAAAAAGGACAAAATTTGCGGATTAGTGGCTGGTGGTGGTATTGGCCTGCGGGACAGGGCCATCGAACAATTTGTCAAAAAATTCCACGCCACGCTGGTACACATCGCGCAGCTCCATATCTTCACGCTCGGTCAGGCCCATCTTATTGAGCACGGCAAGGCCGGTACGAAGGCGAGGAATCAATACGGTTTCCAGATAGATCCTGCGGCCCGCAATAATTTCCGGGGATGCTTCATTGATGTAAAAATCAACGGTTTTCGTGATGCTGAAGTGCTTTACTTCGCTCATCGTCTGGTACTCCTCAGAATGATGTCATGATACTCGGTTTGATTCAGGGGAGGGGAGCAACCCGGGCAAACAAGCCCGGGCGCAGGCAGCAGTTATTCGAGACCCAGTGCAACGTGATCGCCATCATCAGAAAGGCGAATGAATAGCATCTGCGTACCGCCGCTCAAGCCGAACTGGAGATCCCAGCCTGGGACAGAAGATGTCTCGCATTCACGCACATCGATGACCTGGTCACGGTAGAGCAAGAAGCGTGTATCAGACTTGTCATCTTCAGCGACGTGGGCCATCTGATCAGCAAATTTGTCTTCGAGGTCGAACCAGCTTTCCAGCCAGACCTTATCAGAGACCAGGCTGATACCGCAGGCGGATTCCGCCGTGCCGGTCACAGCCTCAGCGACTGGTTCTACAGAAGTCATATTAAATACCGCATCAACTACCAGTGCCTGCTCTGAGGTCGCCGGGTAGATACCTTGCAGATAAACGCTATTGCCGTTCACTTCGAAGCCGTCTTCAAGACTGATGTCGTCATGATCAACGTCATAAACATCCGCGAGGTTGCGAAGACAGATCAGGTTGGCTTCATCTTCGTTCTCCGCTTCAATGCGCATCAGTGGCAGTTCGCCACCACTGGAGTCGGATTCATAGTAGTGAACGTAGAATACATTTTTCTCTTTGCTGGTGGTCATGGCGTTGCCCCGTGTTGTTCGTTTTGTTTACTTATAGTCTCACGGGGTATTCAGGTGACGAAGGAAATCGGGCATAAAAAAGCGGGGATTTAACCCCGCCAGTTTTGATATTTATAATTATGCCAACATGTAGTTCCAGCGCAGTTATTACTTAGGCCTTGGGCCTTTTCGTGTATTACTTTTTTCTGGCTCTTCCACCGACTCTTCTGCTGGTTTTTCCACCGACTCTTGTGTTGGCGTTGTAGTGGCTGCGGCTGCTGCTGCGGCAGTAGCGGTTGAATCGTCATAATCAGTGGTAGCAGTAACATCACCCGATTCAGTCATATGGAGAGTGACAGTGACAGGTTTGCCATCAACAGCAAAATTGAGACTAACTGAACCTTTCATCTTCAGTAAGAGTGCGGCCCGGGTATATCCATCGGAAAGTTTTAAACCAACAGAAGCTAAAGCATCAGCAATTTTGTTATGAATATCGTTGCTCATTTTCATTCCTTAATGTGTGTGTATTAGCGGAATATCAAATCATAAGACTTCAACTGAAAAAGGGTCAGAAGTGAAAAGTTATTTTCTATACGTATGATGGCACAGGAAGGTGGGGTGACGAAGAAGAATAAGCAAAAAAAAAGCGGGGTATTATCCCCGCAAAACTACACACAGCAATTCAATAAAACAACTTCCAGGGGGGCGATGCACACATCACAACTTCGGTCTGTCAGACGGGAACCGGCCTTGGGCGCTTGTATCCCATTTGACGAAAATTTGGTTTTAAAACCGGTAAATCGTTACTCTTTCTTCCTGCTACCCCGGTCTATCACCGGGGTAGCGGAGTCCGCCATTCTCGGCAGCGCCAGCTGATCAGATTACATAGACTCAGATTTAAAGTTACGCGTTCGCATATAACCTCCTTAGTGTGGGCCGGTTCACTGGATTGTGAATTGTCAGTAACGCTAAATTTGTAGACTTCAGGTCTACAGCCTGGCTTATATAGGCAGGCGCGGCAGTTTTTTAAGAGTTTGAACGTAACGAGAGCATTTACATAAATCCTCCTTTCTGTAGCTGACCAGATTTAACGTCTTTGTCTATTCAGTGAACCATACCCTATTCATGTGACGAAGGTTTCTGAGTGTAAAAATACGTAATAAGCAACGCTATTATCGCTAATTCTAAAAATAGGGCGAATTAAAATACCGGCAAAACGCGGACGTTTATACCGGTATTATTTCTGAGCTGCTGGTGCAATATCGCGAGGTAAGCTGTAGTCAGCGCGGCAGGTACTTAACGGCTAGGCTTGCTGGTGGTTAAGGCCTCATCCTGCGCCAGCAACGTGATCACATCCCCGGCAATCTCCGGGCGGATACCAGGCGATTTATGCGCGGCATGGGCCGCGACAGCCAGCGGTCTCCAGTTGAGTGATGCTGCAATACGTCTGATCTCTTCAATAACCCGGAATGTATCGCTCTCCAGCGCCAGACCCGCACGGGCGGTATCGAAAGATACGCGCTGCGCCGAAGTGAGCGGCGAGTGCTTCTTCAGTTCTGCGGTGATGATACGCTGCGCTTCAGCACCGATTGACGCGCCACCTTCGACGACCCCGGTTAAACCGACGAGCTTACCTCCATCACTGCGGCTATTATCGTCTTTAACCCTGGGTGGCGGGGCCAGGGCGGTCAGATCCACGTCCTGCTGTAAGAGCTCCAGCAGGTCAGCCAGCATATCGGGTTTAATCACACCTTTTAAACCCGCTGCGCGTTTCGCTAGGCTGACAGGAGAACGGCCCAGGCGGGCGGACATCGCAATAAGGCAATTAGCCAGAACAAAGAGGTCATCAACCCCAATCAGTGGCGCACACTCTTGCCTGAACGTCTGATCATCCCGGAATGCAGGAGCTGGTGGGGCCGGTTTAGGCGTTTTGGCCTTTGCCTGCGGCTTGTCATAACCACGTAGGGCTTTTTCTGCACTGTCTGAAACCTTACGGATGCTTTGCGTCAGATCATCACCACCTGCCAGGCCTGCGGTCAACTGAAGCATATAATCGAGCCTGCCGAGCATGTCAGGGGAAGCAAGCCCGGTCGCTATCTTCTGGCTGATGTCGTTAAGGTTGCTGAGTATACCACCGGCGATTTTAGACGGAGGAGTAACAACCGCCTGGACATTATGGCTGGTATGAATTTCCCGCGACACCAGGGTGAGGACTTTGCGCCAGTCAGGTTGTACACCAGCATCAAGCGTCTCAAGGTGGCTTATTGCATTTCTCAGGCTATCCCATCTGGATAGCTGTAGAGGGTCACCGTTCTGCTTTCCTGATTTCAGCCACTGAACGAGGTAGACGAAGTCAGATGTAGCTGAGGCCACCAGCCCGGCAATAACGCGCTCTCTTGCTTGAGGCGTTGTAGGGTTAGATCTTCGCACCGGCAGACGGTCATTTTTATGTGCCGTTGGTCTTTTCATTTCGAATATCTCAACTTGGTTCCATCAACGATAACTCCGCGCCCGGGAGCCAGACAGCATGAAACAATGTATTTACCATGTTTGATAAAAGCGCAACCGGCAGCGCCGTCAAAAAAATGCTATATGACAGCGCTGGTTAGAGCAGAAAGATTCAGGGAGGTTTTACATCTACTCTCGATCATCTGTGAGGAAGAGATGCAGTTGAGTCACAAAGGCATCGAGATAAGGGGTATTTCTGGCATTGTCTGCAAAGTTCATTTTGGCATTGGTGTCGTCGTATACATGCATCCAGCCGCTGTTTCTGGCAATACGACGTACATCAGTATTTGCCGGGTAGAGTTTCCCAATAGCTTCACGCAGACCTTCAATTTCTGAGATCAACTGCCGGGCATTCGCAGCAGGCTCAGGAGCCGATGGGACGAGAACCCGGAATTCAGCGGTTTCCGGCTGCATCTTAATCACTTCAATGACTTTGTCCCGGGCAACGGAATTCCATTCAGTAGTCATGCCGTTGTACTGGTTTCGGATGCGGAACTGGTAAACCGGCTGCTGTTCGTTAACAAGCAACCAGGCATCGGCAAGTGCAAGATAGAACGAGACAGGCCGGTTTATCATCTGGTGTTCCTGAAGGGCTTTTTTATAGCTATGGACATCTTCAGGAAGGACATCAGTGATACTGGAGGTGAATTTTAGCGGATCCAGTGGACAGACCGGGCCGATAACCCTAAGCACAGCAACAGGATTATTACCATCATCAGTAAACCAGAAGTCATTTTCTGGGCCGATATTGAGCCTTACATCTGCGGTCTGATTCTCTGCGAGAACGGCCTGCACCCGACGACCGTTCTGCCACCAGCGTGGTGTACCTTGCATACATACCTCGTACAGGAAATTAGCCCGAAGCCCACCTGCTGGTGGGCGGTCGGAACACAAGTCTACTGAAGGTACTGCTCTGCCTGAGCAATACGAGAAAGAGTACCGGCATTCGGTTCAATCATCTGGATACGTCGGCTGTCCTCCAGTAAACCGGCAATAAGGTGCTTGTCGGTATATGGGGCATCGTCATCCCCGAGCATACGGCGGATAGCAGATAAATCGCCGGATGGAACCGGGTATACCGACTCAATAAAGAGCTGGTCACCGTGAGGATTCTCCCACTCATATGGGGTTTGGGCGGAAGCAGCAAAACCCGAATCATTCAGACGTGCGAAATCTTCAAGCGCCTGGAGGCGGGCCGCAGATTCATCGGTAGCGTAGATTAGGATCATTCGCGCCGTCTCAGGCGATGAGCAGAACAGCAAAATGAGAAATGGCAGCATGTTATAGACTCCTTCAGTTTGCGACTTGTTGAGCTGGCGGTGTGGCTACGCTAGTGAGTTGCTTAAGGCGAATGTTCAGCTCATGAATTACATCATCGCGTTTGCGCCAGCTGGTGGATGGTAGAGCCAGGAGCGCTTCAGCTTCGGACACGGAGAGACCGGCCAGGTGAGCTTTCGATGAAATCTCTGCGTTATATAATTGCTTCAGCACAATCAATGAGTGCTGGGAGGATGCAGCCATCATCATGAAATGGCGAAGCACCGCACAATAGATTTGAGTAGACATATTAAGCCGCCTCGTTCAATGCGTGAGGTAATGATTAATGGCATGTTCAACATAGCCAACAGATTTACCCACCAGGTGTGCAAGCTGCTGCACATGATGATGGTGAACTTCACGGCACGGGCCAAATGAAGTGGTGTAGCGATACCAGAGGCTGCGGCCTACAGAAAAAAGTTCTTTCTCTGTCTGCGGGCGAACTGGATAACAAACAGGACGTGCAGATGTAGTGCGACGAACGTTATTTCGTACTTGATGAATTGCAGTATTCATAAATCACCCCGCGTATGTTTTTCGTTTTGTTTACTAACTTCAGTTAAACACACGCTGGGTGGCTGACGAATAGAAAATCCATAAATAAATGAGCTAAAGATTTAAGCTCTTTATGAAAGAATTATTCTGGGGTTGGAAACCAGATAATGTCCGAAATAGGCTTATTGCCCGTCAGTAAAGCGAGGCTGGAATGCAGTTCTTTAACGACCTGCTTATTATCCTGCGTTTGCTCAAGTGCGGTTATAGCCTTTAGCAGGGTATTTGCCACAGATGCTTTAGCATATGCCTGCGGTGAGCCGATTAGCACCTGACGCATTAGCTCCGCATTGTTAGAAGCCAAATAGCCTTGCTCCTCGGAAATTCTTTCTGCATCGGGTGCTGAAATAACCAATGCGGCAAGTTCGTGATCGTTTGCATAGTTGATAACATCAGATAGCATTTCGAGAGCTGTGGTATCTGTCATGATAAAGCCGTCAGCTACCCACTGAGGAGCAACATCGAAGCGAACTACCCAGGAATAAGGTTTAACGTTTGACATACAGAGACCTCATTAAAGAGAGATATAAGCGTCGGGATTTTCTTCAACAGAAAGAAACTCAATATCTTCGAGATGCATTCCTGCATTACGAATGCCTACCTCGGATAACCACGACAGTATTGTTTCATGATCCGGTTCACCAGAAAAATCAACAAAGGCTGGAAGAGCCCAGTCGGGTGTATAGCCAGCGCTATACATTACAGTGGCAGTAAAGCGCCCAATGTGGGGAATTTTGAAAAGGATGGATGCCTGCTCAGGGGTATTAATTACCATGCCGTGATGATAGACGACATCCCAGTTTACCCCATGCTCCCCTGTATTTCCTCGATAGAGATGGTGGCGGTCAACGGCCCAAAGGACACCTTCGCTATCCAACCAGCAGAAATAATTATTATCTGGGGATAACGTGATCCCAAGGTTCATTAACTCCGCCACCAGCAAGCAAGGGTTAATATCAGTTACAGTTTTAATAATCGTCAGCCCCATCTCGGTTCCGGTAGTAACTGTCAGTACCTTGGAGGCACTGATCCAGAATTGATAACCTGCTTCTTTAGCCTTCGCGATTAAATTAAACATTGTTGCTTCCCATTGAATGGCAGTTAGGTCAATAACAACATGAGGCTGGTGGGTGACAAACAGGGAATCTGACGATATTTCAAGAAAGAATTTAGCGATGAGAAATGCAGGGGGAACAATATGGTCTGTACTTGCCAGCGCTTCGCTCGGCCAACCCCTCGACAGCCCGAAAACAAGTTTCGGTCTGCCTCACGGTTATCTACTGACAAAGGCGGGGATTATTCGGGGTACTGTATGAACTACACAATTTCAATCGGAACAAAAGAAAGCAGCAACCCCTAAACAAATGATTGAGAGTAACCAGAAAAAGGCGAGTACTACTACAGCGCTTAAAGATAGTGGAACGGTTTTTGATAGCATAACGCCCATACCTACACCAAATGAACATAGTGCGATAGATCCTAATTTCAATTTGCTCTTATACGAAATTAACATTGGCTTCTCCTCAAAATAGGTGTGGTGCTTGCCAGCGCTTCGCTCGGCCAACCCCGAGACAACCCGAAAGCAAGTTTCGGTCTGTCCCGGGGTTCCGGGTAACGGCCAGACTTACCGCAGATCTTCTTTAGCGTTAATCATATGACATATGAATAAGAATTAATCACGATACAACTGGATAAAACTCTCCACACGGGTTCCATCACAATAGCTCGGCCAGGCGTTCATCACAGGTAGTTCTTCTGTTGTGAATCTTCCCAGTGCGAGAGCTACAGAATACCAGACCGGGAAAATCGTATTGGCTGATGTCATATTCCCATTGTTGATTAACTCATAGAGTCCGCGTCCATTAGCCCATGCACTTTCTGGTGTATCACCGGCAAGGTAGTTATCCACCCAGATGGATGGTGACAGAGCCTGACCTTTCGCCAGTCTCGCTAACAACTCGTACCACTTCAGATATTCCGTGGTTCGCAGTGAGAGAATCGGGATTCCGCCACGTCTTAACAGTGCTGCCGCAGAACGTGAGTCTACCGGTGCGGCAATTCTATCCAGGTGGTTACGGGCTTGCTTTATCCGTGCTGATATTCCCGCAGGGCTCACTCGGGAGATGTATTTCTCCACCGTCTCAGTAGCTTCAGCGATATCCGGGGCCAACGAACCATCAACATGGAGGGGACATAAAACAAGGCCGGTATCATCGTGAGTCACCCAGGCAGAATTGTCAGTCGGGTTCCTGACGATAGACAACGACTCACTTTGACCCAAGATCGTTAACCTGAATGACTTAAGCCTTTCGGCTATCCAGCTGCCTCCATCACCAAAAACCTCAATGCGCTCGTGACTCATACCGCATCACCTCTACAAGTGCTTTACATTCAGACCTAATCATAACGGCTTCCCCGTTCGGAACAAAATCAGGGCATAGCCAAACCATACTCAGGAAATTTACAGATATGTCGATCTACAAAACGCGCTCAAAACGCTCAGGCGCGTTTTAATCAATCCGATCGTGAAAATACCAGGGGGATAAGCTCAGAATCGTTCTGAGGCGATTCTGGCGTGGTTTTATCCCAATAACGGATCCTTTTGCGAATACAGATCGGTTTACAAGGGAATTTGGCTGGTATGAGACGGAGATGATCCACTTTGATAATCTGAGCGATAATTTGTTAATGGTTTCGTTTTGTTTACGCGTGTATCGGGAGGGAAGTTATTCCGAACGAGGGTATCGACTTCATATTGTCCGTTTCGATAGCCGATCACAATTTCTAAGCGGTACTCGCCGCGACAAAAACCCCCGGAGGAAAACCATGTTGGTTATTCACTTTTGGTTTTCCCCGGCGATTAAAACCAGGGCAACCTCCGGTTGCCCATAAAAACCCCCGGAGGAAATTCATCTTTCCTCCGACATCGTGCGGTTTGATTATTACCATGCTCAACCTCCCGATGTAAAAATAGAGAAAACCGACGCTATCGCTTCCGCTTTGTTTACCTTCCATATTCGCGCCCGCGAAATAGTCCGCTGCATTCCCACCCGATCATACCCGGGCGAAAACACTCGCGATCATATTGCGATCATCCTGATTCATTTCCGCCGCGATAAGTCCGCTATCGCCTGAAGGCTCACTAACAGATCGCCTGAAGGCTCACTAACAAAAATACCAGGTCATCGCCTGGTATTCATGTATATCCGTTATGTTTACTCCAGAGCGGTTTGTATTTCTAAAGCTGTTTTCTTAGGTGAGTTATTCGAAGTGAAAGTGCCTGCCGAATTGCACGGTTTTTTCGTAACTCATCACGCAACCAAATAAGCTGACCTTCATACAGTTCGATAAGCGCAAGTTCTCGCTGGCTTGCATCCTTAAATTTCGCTGGTGGATATGATTCGCCTTTGTTGAGAGGTAGGTATTTGGGAACGACACGATCAATGCCTCCACCAGCTTTGCGCAAAGGTGTCAATCTGGCCCAGCGGATCCTGATAGTTGTTCCTTGCCTGGTTACGTTAAAGCTGTACCGTGCCTTCTCGTCATCAGCAATAGCTTTGTCCCAGTATTCCTCCCGAAGACTATTGGCCTCGTTAAACAGAAGTTCTGCGGCTGAATCAACCGCATCACGAGCCTTTTCCAGATCATTGATGTACCCGACGAGTTGCATAAAACCACCTCGATGTTTTTTGATTAGGACTTAACCCCAAAAAAGAGAATCTCTATTATTACGCCAGAACTCTATGTTTCTGGAGAAAGAGAAAACTCCTTTTCAGGTTCGATTTTTAGTTTTCAGTTCCAAAACAGGAAAGATTGATTCTCCAGTTAAGTATCTTTCTGGGTGTTCTCATTTTTTGCATGTTTCTGGAGAATACAATGGCAATCTGGTGATTGAGCTATTAATATCTATCTGTACGGGTACTTTTATCAAGCCATTTTATTTTAATCAAGCAGTTTGCCAATCTCTATATGATATGGCAGAAAACTACGTTTCTGGGCATTTCTGATTTTTAATAGGTTTCTGGGGAATATAATGGAAACTTACTTCCCCTAATGTAGAGGCGATTAACGGGATGACGCCCACCGCTGCACAAACCTCTTAGTAAACGATTATGTAGAGTCGCTATATGATATGGCAGAAACTTATGTTTCTGGCTTTTCCACTTTTTGTTACCTTTCTGGAGAATACAATGGCAAACGCAGCTGAAACTTCCATCACCTCCCTCCGTCTTCAGGATCAATCCTAAATCACAGTAACTTCATAGTGATTTATGTCACATTTTGTAGGTATATATACTAGTTTGAGAGAGTTTTTTTGGGGGGGAAGTGAAGGGGAGATATGCATATTTAAGTGAAATTATAACTTGTGCTTAAGTAAAATTTTCACGAAGTGTACCCTTGAGTAATCGCCACAACATACCTTAATTCACCTCACCGAAGCATGTGTTTTTAGTATATATACTCCGCGAAATCCCCAGGCGGAAAGCCAATCTAAATGTGTTGCCCTCATACATTACCACCTAATTTCCTCAGTCTGATTTAGGTTAGGGGTTAAGGTTTTTAGGGCCGGATTTAGCCATATATGACGTCCAGTTTCATGCAGCATTTATGTACATATCTGACATTTTAAACGTCCGTATCTAGCCATTATTAATGTCAAAAATGGGGACGTTTTGCCGATAAAAAAAATGGTAATCGATGATCGTTTGAATACCATGTTACAACTTGTTAACGGTTAATTCCCGACGTTGACAGAGGGAGGCCACCTTTCTTTACGTTAGTGCGAACCCCTTTTTGGCGCTCAAATGTTATCGGAGTGGCAGTAATTCATTTTTAACTTGCAGGGTTAACGAATGAGCAATGACAAATTGGTTGTCTGCGGAATTGATATTGGATACAGCAATGTAAAAATTGCTGTAGGGGATTCAGCGGATGACAAACCCACAGTCAGTATTTATCCGGCCTACGCTACGAATGAGCCAGTAGATGATGTGCGGCTGGTAAAGCGTAGCTGCGAACATGAAGTGTTGGTGTACCCAGGAGGTAAAGAATGGCGGGCTTTTACCGAACGCCCCGATGCGCGTGAGCTGCATGACCGTTACCACATGACAGAAATGTACCTGGCACTATATCTGGCCTCACTGGATAAAATCACTGCTAAAGCAGGCAATGAAATCGACCTGGTAGTAACTGGTTTACCTGTCCGTCTTGCTAATGAAAGTGAACGCGCGAAACTGACTGCGAGGCTCACCGGTACGTTTACTATTGCGCCAGGAAAAACAGTGACTGTTAAAAAATGCCTCGTTCTTCAGCAGGGCGTTGGTGTCATCAATGACATCGTTAACAGACCGGGCCTTATCAGTCAGGAAGAATTAGAGAAGTCGACCATTCTCGTGGTTGACCCTGGCTTCTTCTCGATGGACTACATCGCCTTTAAGAGCGGAAGCAGGGTATCAGGCTCTTCAGGTTCATCATTAAAAGCAACCAGTGCAATTATCGAAAGCATTGTGAACCGCCTTAATGCCGATAACCCGGAAGAGCGAATTGATGATCTACCAGAAATTATTGAAATCGCTCTCCGTAACAATGAGCAGTCTTTCTTTAATGGGTTCCGCCACATTTCCCTACGTCCTCTGCTTGAAGAAGCTATTCCCTCCATCGCCAGTGATGTAGTCAAAGAGTTGCGAAAATCGACAAGGGTTCTCGGGCCAGTCCATATCATTGCAGCTGCCGGTGGTGGGACAAGGTTCTACGAACAGACCATACGAGAAGAATTCCCCCGAGCCAGGATCGTATCGAGCCCGTTGCCTGTTGCCAGTAATGCCATTGGTTTCTGGAACTATGGCGTTGACTTGATGCTTTACGGCGATGATTGAGCAAAGGGGGTTTCATGCAAGTTCGAGTGACGATTAATCCAATACTGTTTCCAGAGCTGATTAATTATCTGGAATCAAAACAGTCTGGCCAGCGCAGCAGTTCACTATTGGCGCTGGCAAACCGAGCATTGCTAGCAGGTGACAGTTTTATACCCGGTATCGTCCGTGAGACTTCAAAAAAACGTAAATCAGAACAGAAGAAATCAGTCCGTGGGCCGAATACAGAAAATGAGACTGGTCTGATGACTAGTCAGAGAGACGGCCACTTACCCAAAGTAAATGAGGACACTGAACCAAAATTTCGTCACGTGGTTAGCAACGATATAGTCAATACAGGCCCGCCATTTTGTGTGGGCAGTGATATTCAAGAGTTCGAAGTTAAAGATGACCAGTTATCGACGGCGAACCTTACCAGTAAGCCTGAGATTGCTGGAAAAATACCGGATCCCAATCCTGGAGATAAATCGGGCGTTGGGGAGACAGGCGACAATCAAGATAGCGGCGTTAATGAAAAGGTTACACCAAGGCGTGTTCGCATAAGTTGATGCCGTTGTAGGGTTTGTGGGGAGGGGAAATGCAGATAGCAACGAAGAGTTTGGTGCTCGCTTTACTATGTGCTGCTTACTGCACGAGTACGAACGCCAGGCTTGTAGATCTTCGTGGCACTTCTTGGGAAAAGCATTCCCAGAAAGAGTGTGGCCTCGATCCGTACCTTCTCTACGCGGTGGCACTCACCGAGAGTAAAAATAATGCAGGAACCAAGGGGTATGTTGTTCCCAGCCCCTGGGCATTGAACAACTATGTTTATGGGTCGTATTACCCGACAAGTTATGAAGATGCAAAGAGAGCGCTAGCCCGCTATCTCTCAGCCACTCCGGTAACAGATATTGGAATCGTTCAAATTAATTTTCGTTGGAACGGACAGTATGTTAACCATCCTGAAGAACTCCTGGATGTCGATACAAACATCCGAATCGGGGCAAAGACTTTGTGTGCAGCCATCAAAGCTAACCCTGGCGATATAGAACTGGCGATAGGTGGATACAACACTCAAAACCCTAAGTTGGAAGGCAAGGCTCGTGAATATGGTCAGCGCGTATTACGCGTATGGAAGAGGCTTATCGAAAATGATTAATCAAAATTTGTATTTTCTACAGACTGCCATCTCAATTATTACCCGTGCGCAATCGTTGTATAAAAGCCCTTTTGAGTTAGCAGAAGGAGACCGGGAATTTTTGATAGAGAAATCTAATCAGGCCAAGCTCGCTTTATCGATGGAGAAGTATGACTTGCCCATCTTTAATATCTGTCATGATCCCGAGCGCAAGATATCTACTGAGGTAGAAAAATTCGTTCGTCATGACTCATACATCCTACGGCTTGCCCTGCTGGTATTCAGTGTTCGTGTTTTCATTAATACGGGGACTGTTGCCCAAACGTTCTACTGGTTTGATAATGAAAAAACCGTACAGCTTGTCGAACGTATGGATGATGCACAAACAATCGATGCAATCATAACCGGCAAAATATATTTTAAACCTATTCGTCCATTTGCCGATTTAGTAGATTGTGACTTCAGTACAGTTATTGGAGCCCCCAACCCAACCTTAGAATTAACAGGTTACTTACAGTCGCGCTATTCTCATTGGAGTAATTGATTATGAAGGCTGCTCTTGTCCGGGATGAAGATAAATTTGCTTTAACACAGAAAATGGTAAAATTAGGATTTCGTAGAAAGATCATTGTGCATTCGCTTAATGCAAGTGACCGTGTTATTGATTTTTTGCGAAAAGAGTTCCATCTGAGTGATGTATCAATCGGACGACTTAAACATTCAGAGACGCTGCTCAATACGACACATAAAAAGGTTGAGGCAACCAATTTTATGAGCATCTATCTGCGTCGTTCGAAAGACCCAAACAACAGTGACAACATCGTTGATGTGGTGAGTGCGTTCGAAATCTACCGGGAACTAAACCTTAAATTCCGCCCGGAAGAAGCCTCGAAAATGATGATTGATGCCAACGAGGCCTGGACTCTTGCTCGTGATTTTCGAGCTGAAGAAATACGTATGGTAAGGTGTTACCGTTGCGATCTTTCATTTATTTCACCGCAGAGTTGTGACCGTCCACGGAAAAAACATATTTGTCCGTTCTGCTCTGATACAGAAGCTGAAAATGAAAGCTCGTAAGTGACTAAGTTAAATTTCATAAAAAAGCCCGTTTTAACGGGCTTTTTTATTGCCTGGATACTTCGTCACGTGAATGAGTCGGGTTAGTATTGAATAACAAACCTACTGGTGTCCCAAGGAAAATAAAATGAAGAAAATCTCTGGTCTTGCTTTGGTATCGCTGATGTTAGTTGGTTGCGCGGCTTCTCAACCACCAGCTATGCCGGTTGACAGCAATCCATCTGATGCTTTGAAATTTGCCCGAGCGATGGATTTACGTCAGATCACCGATGCTGGCGATCAATACCTTATCTATAACGGTTTCGCGTCCAATGGGCAGCTTGTCCCTCTCAAAACCCCGGTTAAGGCTGGTGAAAAAGGTGTAACCAACCTGGGAGGTAATGGAGTGGCCGATGTGGCTGCGGGCTTCGCGACACACACATCTTTCATCCCTGTGCTGTCTGTTTTAACGGCCCAACAGCCTACTGCTATTGTTGATGGCGTGGTGCGTGTCGCGTCATGGAACGGTAAATCTCAGGAAGATAATGAGCGTGAGGTCAATGCGATTTTCTGGAAAACACTAACCCGGATGGATGGATACAAAGTTGGTGGGATGTGTGAGGGGAAAGGCGGTGCTGTTGAAAATGCAGTTCGTCGGAAAGCGACGAACGGTGATTGGGTATCGTATGCTGATATAGCTCCAACGTTGCCGAAACCACCTATCAGCACCAGCGGTCAGGTGACATTCATTATCGGTAATGACTGCTTCAACCTCTATGCAACACGAGCCTCTAACGTAGGTCTGGTTAAAGAAATGAGTAAAGAACTGGGTGCTCAGCGGGCTCTGTTCTTACCAGGCTCTCCTGAACATGAACCAATGGTATTCAGTGACGGTAAGCAATACCTGTTCAGAAAGTAAAAAAAAAGCCCCGACATAAAGTCGGGGCTTCTTATCCTGCAAAGCTATTGAGTTTTCAAAACAGCCTCTGTGCTAGATTTCGCCGCATCAACATCGATACTGTCAACACCGCTCTGGAATCGCTCCAGGGAGTTCTGGCGAGATCCATCTATATTCAATACGTTTCCTTTACCGGTTATCTTATCCAGATTTATTTCCGACGCTTTAGGTAAAAGTTTCGCCTCGTAAAGTGAACCAATCCACTCTGACAAATCGAGTTTGTTAAAATCAATCCGTCCAAATTCTTCTAACGTCAGTGGTCGACAATCCGGGTTCTTTTTATCCCCCCAGCCGATACCTAACATTGGTCTCCCTTGTTCCTGAATGATGCGACCAATCTGAGAATCAAACGTGCAATAACTTGACCGTTTCTCGATACAGACACCCAGAAACTTTGTTTCACACCAGCTGGATATATGCACGGCCAATTTTGTTTCTTTCTTAACGGCAAGCTTAAATTCATCAGGAGTACAAGCCCAGATGATGTTGACCAGTATATTAGCAATCTGGTACGCCATGTAAGCATATCCAACCACGGATATTGCCGAAACAATAGTTGACGACAATTGAACAGATGTAGCCAGGCCAGACGATGTTACGGCTGCGCCACCGCCAGAGGCCGCACTTTCAAATATCAGATTCGTCGCAGCAGGGCCGAAGGTATCAAGAGTCCATTGAGCAACTTGTTTCGTCAGCGCTCCTATAGCCTGATTCATCAAACCGGACAAACCTGCTTCTGTAGCTTGCTGAGCCGCTTCAGTACCTGCCGACCCAACCAGACTGTTGAAAGCGGAAATAGCTGGTCGAGTTATTGTATCGATGGCATTAGTCATAAGTTCGGAACCCATGTCAAAAATACCTTTTCCCTGTTCGAACATACCGGCTTTTACAGAGACAGCATCAGCAATTTTTAGAGTGTAGTAGGACAACTGCAAATACTGAATCCAGCTGACATCTACGGGCTGATCACAACAATCCACCCATCCCCCCATCGCCGATTTACATTGTGCAGACTCACCTTTAAAAAGAGTGCAGGAACGGTTGGTTTCGTCAGTATCATCGCCACACTTCATTTCATTCAATGCGTAAGTTGCGGCCTGAAGAGTTGCAACTGCTTTGTTGAAATCGCCGCTTGGTTCAGCAGAAGGCTGTAGGCAAGACCCATTAAGGCATTGCACAGCGCCAGGACAAGTATAGGTATCGGTGGAGGAGGTATTGGGTACAACGACATCCGTTCCGCAATCCCATACCTCGGTTGCCTGCCAGCACCCATTTTTGTCACCCTCCGCACCTGTTATGCAAGTGGACTTAATGAATTTACATGCAGTGTTTGCATCGTACTGCTTGCAAGTATTGTTAACGCCACCGTCGGTTCCGCAGTTGGAAACTACCGTTGCAGACTTACAGAAAGGTGAGAGACCTCCGATCGGCGGCTTAGCAAGCTGGTTTTCGCAGATACGTGCGCCATTTATGGTTGCGCACCCATTTGCATCAGGAATGACTGTCTCGCGGCAGGTTACCGTGTAATTCTGGCAATACCCGGCGTTGATGGCCTTCAGCAACGTATCGAATTGTTCAGGTTTATCAACAGTCCAGGCGTTATCCGAGATAATTTTGTTTGGGTCAAAGTAAATATAAATGAGAGCATAACCTTCGCCGCTGCCAGTCACTGACACACGGTTTTTGAAATTAAGAACGCCATTTTGGGGGGTATTTCGGATTTGTGCTGTTACATCTACATTAATCGACTGATCCCAGCTTGTTTTTAATTCACAGGCTCCTGATGTCTCTGGCGGGAAGACGTTTAAACCTTTTGGCCCTGCCCAAACCAAACTACCCCTATCTGTACCACCGACATAAATCTGCATGTAATCATCCCATTTAGCCCTGATGATCTTGGCGCTGGTAACTGCCTGGGGATTGTAGACAGTGACGGCCATTGCCTGTTCAAATATTGTGCAGTTGCCGTCCCAGTAGTTATCACCGACAGTCCCGAGCCAGAGTTCGATGCAGTTAGTGCCGCAAGAACCGATGTTCGCCGCGCCACTATAATGCGAGAGCATACCGGCAACGTAAGGATGGTAGAGGGTGAATGTGCCGCTGACACTTGTGGTACGGGTACATTCGCGATAATCAGGGATATGGTTGACGGTGTCCTTATTCGTCATGGTCTTGGTCATAGAACAATCACCAAGATCTTGCATGTACTTATCCTGATTCTCCAGGAAGTCTTTATGGCCATCAAAGATGGAATCATCAGGTTTAATGTTTGCTGTAGTTTTCGTTGAGCCCACCAGCGTTCGGTAAGCTTCGCCGCGCAGTGAATTTTCGGTTTTCAGATTGGCGTTGGTTGTATTGCCCAGTTTTAGCGTGTTGCTGTCATCTCCGTAGGTTCCTTTCAGGCTATCCAGTGAAGTTGATGAACCTTGATTTGGATAAGCAGAGTTCAAATCAACGGCCTGGCCTTTTCCATACTGAACCGTACCATTTGACGTAGCTGAAACTTGCGGCAGTGTTTTATAGAAATTAGTGGCAGATGTAACGTTTTCCTGGGTCGTTGCTGAAAAGGCATACGGCACGTAGGATACAACACCAAGGTGACATAACATCGTTATTGTGCAGAGTGGTCTGTAAAACCATTTTTTGCGGAAAAGGTTTTTCATTCTATGATCACCTTTGTCGTGGTTACTGATTATGAAATCAGAGATCTCGGTAACTAAATTTCGTCAGCCAGCATTTCTATGCGAAGCTACTAAAATGAAGGATTAAGCAGGCAGCGTATTAAACAGACTGGTTTCAGACAATAAAGAAGGACGGCAAAACGAGGGTGTTTTCAGCGTCTTGAATATTACCGACTGGAGGTACTTATGGACATGTTTGGTATTACTGGCCTTATCCCATTATCGGGGCCAAGCGATTCAGATTATGGTGGTGGAAATGGTAAGAGGGGACGTGGAAAAAATGGCAGAACGTTCAAGAGCAAATGTGAGCGTATGTGGGAGTTTTATATTCTGCTCTATTCTTTACTGAGCCTTCCTGTCGTATACATGTTCGTGACCACATAAGAGCCCTGCAAGATTGCAGGGCTTTATTGCGAATCACTTACTCGATGAAATTATCATGTCGTCATTTCCACCACTATGACCTCCATTGTTCTCTTTATTACGTGGATGCACAGGTACATACTCCTGATGCGACTGGGTTGCACGTGCAGGTGGCGGATCACTGAACATTGTACCTCCGTTATTTGAATCACTATGACCACCAGCGCCTTGGGTATTAATGTTTGTTGTCTCAGACCCACCATAGTTTGAGTTCTGGTTTAAACCATTATGACCTTCAGCACCTTGGGCATTAACGGTCATTGTCTCAGCCTCGCCGTATCCCTGGTTGTGGGTTCCCATCGCGTAAGGGACGCCATCACCCACAGCAGAACCTCCATTTGATGCCTGATGCATCCCTCCAAGGTTGTTGGCCATGCCACCGGTGTTGTATTCGTGGGTTTGGCGATCGGTATTCAGTGCAGTAGTAGCCTGTTGAATAATGGAGCCATCATTGGCTGAACGGTCTAAACCGGCATTATCAATACGGGCTGCAATACCACGGGCAAGAGCAGTATTTCCGCCCATAACCGTTCCATTGTCATTTTCACCACCCGTCGCGAGTTGAATACGTGCCATCATGTCACTGCGGGCCTGGGAAAGTTGTTGCTCAGACGCTCCAGCTTTAGTCATGGCGTAGTAGTTCACAATAGAATCTCGCGCCGCTTCGCGGTTTGCATCTCCACCAAGCGGAATTTCCCCAGCGATGGTTCTGGCCTGATCATGTACCTGTTCATATACCGGGCTTTCTTTGAACGCATTACTGACATGAGAAACGAGTTTATTAAAATCGCCAGTAATACCGCCAAGATTATAGTGGTTGTTTTCGAAATCATTTGCGGCGGTGTTACCCGCTTTCGTCATGACTTCACCCTCATTTCCCTTGTGAATTTGCTCAACTGCACCGCTATTCTGTCCCCCGACAGTATTAACCTGGCCTTGCCCATAACCATCAGACGATGACGCATGTGCTTCACCAAGCGCTCCGTAAGATCGGCCTGTTACTGCATTAACGGAGTTGCCAACGTCCGCTGCACCAGCAACTGCGCGGCCACCAGCGCTTTCAGCTCCACCACTCACGCCACGGTATTGCTCAGATGCAGTTGTCGTCAGTACTGGGCTGGAATCAGCGTTAATGAACCCGGCTTTGGCAGCTACTGCACCGGCAACACCAAGTTCACTGGCTGCTTTGAATTGAGCAAAGGTATGCGCGTCTTCGTGAGTCATACCTAAAGAGGTCAGGCTCGCTGCATCACCGGCGATTTTGCTGGACAGTTCCGGGTGCGCCGCGAGGGTTTGAGTCAATGTTGCTTGTGCATCATGATTACGACCAATGGCTGTAGCAAGTTGCGCAGCATTCATTGTCTGGCCCATTGAGGTACTTGAAACGAAGGAGTTTGCTTCCTGGAAGTTCTTTTGTGCGGACTGCATTCTTTGATTTGCCTCAGCAAAAGAACGAGTCGATTGAGAACTCTCACCTTCTTGCGATAAGGACTGGTACATCGCACTTGCTGCGGTATTGACGATGCGTGACTGGGTCGCACTGTCTATTTTGTGCGACGAGGCGCTGTCTGTAGAACCGTACTTAGCACTGTTGTCATTACTCAGGCCACTGCTTTCTGCCTCTGAACGTGACATTCCACCTTTAACACCAACACCAGCACTTGAACTTCCCGCACCGCCACCGACACTCACATCACCTTTGGCGATAGAGACAAGCGCCTGCATATCAGAAATACCTTGTTCTTTAGCCACAGAACTGACAAGGGCACGATCTGAGCTGCTCAGGCTGGCAAATGCTGCATTGGAAGCGTCACTATAAACTTGCGAATGTCCACCAGAATTCATGTTACTGGCCACCTGGCTAATCATTGCTCCAGATTGGGCAGTCAAGGAACTGGATGCTGAATCTAGTTCTTGCTTAGCGCTGGACAGGTTGTGAGTAGCGACCTTTTTCATGTCAATGGCAGGGAGAGTGCCAGAAGACCCACCCATGATAGTTCCTTGTGTTGGGTTAAATTCAACATCGGAACCACGACTGTTTATCGCAGGAGCGTTGGTGACATCAGGTGCGAGAGTTTTAGTATCGGCAGCTGAAGGTGCTGCTGCTGAGCTTGCAAGAGAGTTAAAGGCAACAGAACTGCCCCAGACAATGAATCCACCCAGGGCCGGGATCATCGCGTATAAATTACCAGCAAGACCTATACTTTTTTGAGTCTCAAACAGGAGCTGATAAAGCTGAGCAAAGCTAAGTCCGCCAGAACCCGAACTGACAAGAATTTGGCTTGACGTATCACGGATACTGTTTAACACATACATGTTGACGACCGCTGCGAGGGGAAGCCAAGTCCATGTCCAGATGATAACGAGGAAGTACTTCATCACCAGTCGCAAACCCATAATACCCAGACCGAAAAGGAAGGCCATAAATGGTGCGAGTGCGTATATTATTCCCTGGAAAATCGGCATAAATGAACCCATCCAGCTCAAGAATGATGAACCAGAAGAAGACCATTGGAATGCCTGTTGAGTCATGGTTTGGGCGCGAGTTACAGCAGCAGTACCACGAAATGAGCTTTCGAGTCCGTACATTGGCAGTTCCCTGAAATGAGGGTACATGACCAACATCAATTGGAAATCACGAATATCAGTGCCACTTATGTTGAAGAAATTCAGTACTTCCTGGGCTTTTCCTGAACCTGAGCATGGCGCACCACCGCAAGTGCGCCCGGATGCGGTATAAGAGCTGGCAAAAGCTGAGTCCAGGCTAGAAGCGTTCTGGGTAGCGAGTCCTTTAAGTTTCGTGTACGCGTCAGAACAGGTATAAAGTGAGCCCCCATTTGAAGATTCTTCAGTACTGGTAGACCAGCCGCTACGTACATTGTCGTAAATAACAACCCGCTGGAAGGAATCGTTCGAGGCTAGCCCTGATACACCTTGATTAGAGCGATACATTGAAGCAAAGGTTTTAGACCCACGAATAATATCGTTGCCTACGCAGTTCTTCACATAGTTTGAAACGCTTGCGTCCAGATCACCGTAAGCACCAGTTTGACCCGTCCAGCGCATTGGCGTTTTCAATGTGTCGTATAAAGTGGCCAGAGTGAAAAGGGGATCCAGAGACCCATACTCAGTCATGCTTGGGACAGAAAATGCCTGCTCCATCTTCTCGGTAGTTGCATACCCAACAGTAGACAGTACAGATGCGGCAACGGCTAATCCCGCTGGTACATTATCAACAGCACGAAACTTACCCGTTGTAACATCTTCAATGTTGGTGCGCATCGATACACTGAAAAACAGGTAATACATCACGACGGCCACACACATATGAGAAAGGGATAATGATTTCCCGGCTGATATAGCAGCAGCAAGCACGACACAAATTACACCAATGAGTGCTGAAATCCTAAACAAGGATCCGTAAGTGCCATCATTCAATAACATGGCAACGGAATTGAATATATTATAAATAAATTCAATGTTGCCAACAGTATATACGTTCCATTCACTCATATTAAGTTACCTTGTTAGAGCGAGCCATCAAGAGAACCTTCAGATTCATAATGAACCTGCGGAAGCGTTGTCATATAGTTGCTGAATGATTCAGGTATACGGGCCTCGCCACCATAACGGGATATCATGGCGTTATAGGAGACATACAGATTTTGCCTTGCCTTTTCGATTAGCTCTCCAGCATCCTTATAATAAACTGACGCCGATTTATCATTTTCCTGCTGGAGCCGTGCGCCGGTCGCAGCAGCCGTAAGCATTTCGCTGAGGTAGTTATAAGCAGCTGAATAGGCTATGACAGGAGATAGTTCACGTATATAGGAATAAGATGCGGCTAAATCATGACGTGCAATTTGAGTCGCTTTACTGGTAGCACCAGCTACGTTGTAGTAGTTTGCTTGCCGTAATTTAGCATCCCCAGGGTTTGAACCAGTTCTGGCCGAGCTCAAATATCCGTTATCGATAAAGAAGAGTGTGATATTGGCAGCGAGACCTTTAATTATTTTGGTCTGTTTTTTGGGATTCTCACAAGTACTAGTCTGACCTGAACAAGACCAGAAATCGAAACTATCATCACCATTTATAAAAGAATCCAGGACATTTGAAGTTGCGAGTGGAGCAATCCTAACCACACTCTTTTTAGCTGACCCATCTTTATCTGTACCCAACTGGCTACCGACGATGATGGTGCCGGTCATAGACATAATAAGTTCTTTTTGCTCATCTTCGGAGCCGATGAATTGATTACTAAAGCTACCATTCTGGAGCAAACACCACACAATGTTACCGTAATCGTCACATGCCTTTCTTTTCCCTGCCTCTTGTTTTTGTACGTCGGGTGCTTTACCACCACCCATATTGCCCCACATGGCTTTAAATTGGTCTGAGAGGCCATCAGAGGACAGCTGAGAAGATACAGCAGCCTTTGCACTGTCACCAAATGCAGAGGCAGTGTCGACTAACAACCCCTTCGCTAACTGACACGAATTTGCGGTCAGATCGTTCATCTGCTGGATGATTGCCTGCATTTTCGAAATAGCATTATCCAGAACGGCATCCATAGCGTTCAGGGCCAACTGGAAAGCTAGACCGGCAGCATTAGAAGCAATATTACGTAGCATCTGGACGAACTGATCAGCGTTGATGAACGAGAATGACCCGCCGAAAAGGTCTATCCCTCCACATCCTCCCGACGCAGAAGGGAGACTAATACTAATAGGTGTCAATGTACGGAGCTTATTACGTAGAACAAATCCGCCACCGGTATATCCATCACGTGTAACGCTCTGATAATCACCGGGAGCTGTAACATTCGACATAGAGCCGAACATACTGTCTAGCTGAGTACTAATGCTGGTGGCCTCGCATTGAAAAGCTGTCAACCCGGAGAGGCAGATAGAAATTGCAAGAATGTTTCTACGGAATACATTCTTTATATTATAGTTGCGCGAAATCTTCATTTTTCCCCCGGGTTATTAGCATTTGGGTTAGGTGTCGAACCGTAGCCAGCTTTAGCTTGTATATATTTGATAAACTCATCAGGTTGTTGAGTTAGGTCTTTAGGCATGTCATTCAGAATGTTTGAGTCGATATAGCCGGTATCGTTATATGGCAAGGTGCTCTTATATTGCTGGTCAGAAATGATCCCTGCATCGTGGGCAATAAGGACTGTTCTTGAAATTAACTGGTCTGCACTGATAGGCCCAAATGAGACAATGCGTGTTGTAGATGGCGGGATTGCCAGAGCTATCGCAGGTGCGTTTGATATTTGGAGCTTTGATGCCTGGCCAGAATCAGGCCTCCAGTCCGGGTAAATATTCCCTGGAAGAGGTTTACCATCAAGTGAAATTGGGATGACCTTCATGTCTGTCATGAAACTAAACGTATTCATAACAGAAGCTTGCTTTACGCATATGGAGCAGTTTTCCCCACGGAAGAAGAAAAACAATCCTGCTTTTGTCGCTACGTCTTTTATGACCGTTCTCGAATTGTTTTCAGCTTCATTCGATTGATCCATTGCCCCAAATGTTGAGGTTGAGCGGCGGCTATTCTCATCTATGAGGGGGTCGGTAGAAGTAACCAACCTAGCCATATCAGTAAAGCGGCTGGCTTTATCCAGCATAATGCGTTGGGCCAGAAAATATGCCCTAACGTTTTCTTGGGTAGGATTGTCGATGGCCTGGTTGCGTAGTTTCTGAATGTTTTCATTAAACCAGGCTACGGTGAACGGAGCCGGGCCGGGCTTTTCAGTTGCGGCAGGTTCTGGAGTCGACTCCATAGGTGTTTGAGCAACCTGTTTAGGCGTTTCTTGAGGCGGTAAAGTCGGCGGAGGAGGTAACTTCACTGGCTTTTTCTTCACTGGCTCAGGTGGCGATTTACGCCAGAACCAACCTTCCTCTTTTCCATTCAGAAATGCCTGACCACCAGCGAGGTCGTCACTGGTGGTCTGAGGGGATTGAGACGTTGGGGTGTTACCCTCATCCGCAAGAACTGAGGTAGAAAAAGCAAATCCCACTAGCAGGGGAATAATGATTTTAGTTAAAAATTGATATTTCATCGGAATTACCCTCGGAAATTATTCTTGCGATAGACTCCGTCCAGAAAAAGCTATTTTTTCCACTAAAGACCCTTGCACTTTCAAGTTGGCGAGTTAATGCATAATGCCTATATCTGACCTGTCCTATACGTTTGGCTACACTATCCGACTTAACACCAATTTCGGAGCAAGCCTCATCGAGAGTCATGCGTGTTCCATATTTACGCAACAGCTCATCAGTAACTATGTTCTTAGGGTCGTCGTTAACTAATACCGCAGGGATTTTGTGTGCTGGCATAAGCATTGCCCTGTTATGAGAACATTTAAGTGTCTTCATAAAACTCCCTTATCAGAAATACGGACGGCATTACGATTAGTTTGCCATATGGGTTAAAATAACAAGTTCAAAAATGGCAACGTTTTGACTGTAAAAATCAAAAGTAATTTTCATGTGCATCCGTTTTGTTTACATGATTTGAAATCAGCAAATACAAAAAAACCCAGTCCGAAGACTGGGTTTTTCTGTGTTAGCTAATTAAAAGAATTAGATGCTTTAAAGACCAAAGTTATCTTTAAAATGGCCTTGGTTCTTCCAGGATGAATTCTCCATCACACAGCATTCAAATACTGTATTCAGGCCGTCATCTGGAAATTTAAGGGCATCGTTGCCTATACGAATGATGTTACCGATGAGTTCACGGGCTAACTGAGAATTACGCAAGAAACGCGTAAAGAACTCATTGCTGATATGTTTGCCCAGGTTATAAGCAAATTCAAGCAACGTTGCATCGTTAGCAGTCAGCACCGCACCAGATTCAGATGCGTAATAAAAAACATTCTCTTGGCAACCGAGGTTTTTCATTGCGCGGAGAAACAACATTTCTCCTTCCATATCCATAAGGCGAAAAATTATATCAATATCAGATTCATCGTTTACGACAGCACCGACAGCATCATAAAGTACGGCAGCGGGAGCTTGTTCAAACTCATCACGTTCGTAATTCATCAACATACGGTTTTGTGCGTTATTAAAGCTATCAATATGATCTGATTTAGCAGTAGTTGAAGTATACATGAGTGACTCCTTAGAAATTTTCTACCAGACAGTTTGTTCTTTCATGAAGTCAGCCTCATTCGCTATAAAGCGTTTTGCTTCATTCATCGCCGCATCGAAATGTTTATTACCCAACTTACGTCCTAGATCAGTTATCTGTTCAACAAGAAGAGCACATTCAGGGTGAGTAAATCGTCCACCACCTTGGCAGTAAGTTAAACGAGTAACCAGCATTAATGCCTTCGACTCATTTTGTGTTACATGAAAGATGGTTTTCTGAGTTCCTATCCCTCGTTCGTTCAGAATATTAATGGTATCCATATCGGCGAGTAGTAACCTTAAGTCCTGCAAATCTCTATCGATTGAATGAGGTCGCAATGACATATCGCCAGACACAAAACCATAGATATCCTCGGTTTCAGAATGAAACATATATACCTCGATAAATTAAATGAATTAGAAGATACCCGGCTTACACCGCAATAGAGCATTAAATATCTGCTCACGAGCCTCAGAAGGATTTACTTGTTTTGCAATTCCTTCAATCCACTCATCAACCGGCAATCGGGTAAAATGATGGTCTGTATTGCGAATCCTGATTGCAATGACAGCCCAGTGAGCGAGAGCATACTGAATATAATGCTTATCGCCTTGTGCAACTTCACCGCGTATTCTGGCGGTGCGGTTGTTATACTCTATCAACGCGCAGCCACTCATACAGACTCCAGTTATTAATCTATATAGTTAAAAGACAATTCCATCATCAATCGCCGTCAGGCTTTCGATCTTTGAAATGTCGATGAAGTTAAATCGTCGTACATTGTTTGCAGTAATAATCCGACCGTCATTAAGCTGAATGATCTCACTTTCTTTATCAGAACGTGATGGCCATGAAGCGATAACAGAGTCTTCAGTAATTACATAATGCCGACTATTTGATATAAACAAAATGCATGGGATATCCATTAAATGAGACTCCAGACATTCAGTCTTTAAAGATTAAAATTCTGTAGTACCAATCCATACATCATTAATATATGCATCGGCCCCAAACTCAACACCACAAGGCTGTACTTTATCCAGGGTTTCGAACGTCCATCCTTCTTCAGGAGGCCATTGGAAAAGCAATGGCGCTCCATCCAAATATTTTATGGCGAGAACCCCATGACGAAGAGGTGCGAGGATATCTGTTTCACCGGGTCTCACTTTAACCCAATAATGAATCATGATGTCACCTTTATTGATTTACCCGAGGAATGAATTGGGTTTGGGTGGTTATATCAGACATGAGTTCATAAATCTTGTATGGCCACCAATTTGAATCCATATCACGGAAGAAATGAACCTCAGTGATATCGGGACACATCGGATGCCATAGGTTAAAAACCATAAGTTCAGATGCCTCAACCTCAATGAACTGATTGATTGAGGTTTTCCTGAACTCATTCGTGGAAATAAACCCTATTAGATCCTCCAATTGATTAAGCAATAAACCCGCTTGTAGCAGTTCAGAGGAACTATCGAAGTCATGTTTTAAAATATTCATGTTAGTCTCCAGCGTGGCACGAAAAAAACGCTGACCGAAGTCAGCGTTTGTATTATTACAGAGGTTTATTCTTAAGCGGCTTCGCAGCCTCTTTAGGATAAGTGTGATAAAACGCTTTTCTGTATTTTTCGTATCCAATACGTTGGGATGCAACATGTTCCATATTAGTGGGAGCAGTAAAGTGATGACACGCAATCAGTCTTGCTTGTTTTGCCAATTCACTTGACCACTCGTGCAGGATTTCCATCCGGGTTTCGAATGGATCAAGACCCGCTATTTTGCAGCAACTCGTAAATGAACATAAGTCTTCCTGATTTTCTTCCGAACAAATCCAGAGGATTTCATCCACACGCTGCTCACCAGTACTACGGTATGCAGTCATGATATATATACTATCCCGAATTATTTCGTAAGCCATCTTTGATGAAAAACGAAGTTCATAATTATGTTCTGAATCGGCTGATATCAGATCATATTCACTTTCAGTGGCATCGAAAATACTCATGAATGAGAGTTGATTTTCGTGAACCACTTTAGATTTTGCGGTTGCAGACATAATGATCACCTTTAAAATAAATTAAATTAATTTAGAAAGCTAAAACGGAAATTAAAATACAGATTAAGACATGAGAGCTTTACGGGTTACTTCAAAGAGTTTGCTACGTAAGGCAGAAACAGAACCGACAGAAACACCGGTATCACCAAAAAGACTTTTCATCATGCGGTCACTGGCATCACCGAAACCGATGCCAATAACGATGATGTCATCATCTTTAGCGCTTTGTATCATCGCTCGCGCAGAAGCCATATCATCAGGCTGGCCATCAGTTGCTATAACCAATACATGGCGATCCGCTTTAGCTGACGTCAGGTCTGCAAGTGCAGGCCATAACGATTCGCAAAGAGGAGTACAGCCTTGCGTACCAATACCAAACTGATGAGTTCCTATAGCTGTCCGTAAAGTTTGCTCCCGTCCTTTTAACAGACCTACGCTATTATGTGCGGCGTGTGGGAAATGGTATGCCGAGGTAGTTACCCCCTGAATACCATCGAGCGCATACAACATTGATACAACAGCGGCTTCAGCCTCTTTAACCGACCGGCTCATTGACCCGCTAGAGTCCAGCAGGATAGTAAAAGCAGAACTGACATCTACTGCCTTGGACTTATGTTTAAAAAGACGCGTATTGCCCAGCATGGCACTGGTAACCAGTCGAGAATCAAGCTTACGACCAGTTTCACGATGTGTTCTTCTCACCGCTCTTACACCCTGTAACAACCCATGAAGTGATTGGCGTAACCCGGTAGCCATCTGCACCCCTAAACTTACGGATGCATTACCGGTATCGTGCCGCTTCGCAGGTGCTACTGAATATGGAGTAGGTGAAACGATACGTTGATGCGGGGGTACTTTGTCTTTGATTAACTGATTGAGCTTATCTGAAGTGTTCTGTCCAGTACGGCCAAGGTCATTCGATGTGGTTCCTTCGAAAGGGTCTTTACCGCCCTGGGACATGTTAACGACAGAAGCTTCACCCGAAGCATTTGAGCCCGGTTGGGAAGCTCCGGCTTTGTTGTCACCAGAGTCGGAAGCAGGAGTATTACGATTAGCTGACGTTGACGATGAGTTATCGTTTTCATCATCGCTATCGTTTTGCCCATGTTCTTTATCTGGTGCGCCACCGGTATTACCATCAGGATCTGAAGAAGGCCCATTCTGACCGGCTGACGATGACGGCGAGCCGCCATTACCGCCTGAACTTACAGTCTGGACATCCCCATTTTTGTCAGAACTGTCGGATGACTGGCCCGGCTCTGACGAACTGTCATCGCCTTTGCTGTCACCATAATCAGCGCCCTGATTATCATCCTGCGGAGGTTCTTCTTGCTCATTAGTTTCGTTAAATGCATCTACTGCGAGGTCATATAACCGACATGCAACTTCAAACACCTTTTTAATCGAGGTTGCTTGTACTGCTTCAGCCATAACCGTCATAGCTTTGTCGTACAGCTCCAGCCCGAAGATGCGTTCAAAGTCTTCACGCACTTGCTTTGTTGGGATAGTTAAACCGTTGAAGCGGTTCAAACCACAAGTAAGCAGGGTATCCAGAAATACCGATGAAGCTTTATCACAGGATTCCGCTTCTTCACTGAACAAAAAATGATTCAGTGAATTGAGATACTTCAATGTACCTGGATAGCGACAACTCATCGCACGTTCAATGCGCAAATCTTCGCAAAGATTGACCAGGTGTCTAAGTACCTCAACGTTGTATTTATCCGACTCCATATGCTCTTGAATGAATATCTTAAGATCACCAAAATCAGTGAAACGGATATGTGCTGCTTCATGTACGGCATACCCTAATAACGGATTTGCCAACATTTCAGCGTCCTTGAAGAATGGAAGGTTAATAAGAAAACCAGCACCAGTCTCCGTAGCATATGCTTCATTGCCGCCAACAGAAACATTAAGACCAATCTGAGAGCTTAATGCACGTGCGACAATAGGAAGGGAATTATAAATACCCATATATACCTCACAATAAATTTAAATAGATTAATTAGAAAAAAGGCCCGGAGTGGGCCTTTTATTTTTAAAACACCATTATTGTTTCGTCATCATCGAGTGAAGACGAAATTACAATTTCAGGCTCTTTTCCATCAATGACTTTTTCAGAATCCAAACCCGAAATAAGAGCTGAGTCTGGCAGAGAGCGGGGTACAATCGAATCACCGCCCAAAAATGAATCATCATCGACTATAACCGCACTAAACGCCGGTATTACAGCGTCATTAACAATTCCATGCTCCTGGGTATCGGACAAGTCGTTAACGTCAGTATCAGCCGACGTATTAACCGGTTCGATTGCCAAAGACGTATCAGCTGAACCATTGATTTCTACCAGAACAGATGGGGCTTCAGCGAGTGAATCAACGCTTTGCAATCCGATCGGATCTTCTACTACCACAGCAGATGCAAACGCATCTGTATGCGGAGGAGGAAGCGTTTCTACCTGAACCTGAGTTGCCGAAATGGCCGCTAAAGTCATGGCATCATCATCTCCAATAAGGTTCATTGAAAGTGATGGGTCAATCGCATCGTTACCATCTGTAGTACTGGCTGATGACAGCAGTTCTACAAACTGTTTTGCATGAATTGGGTCGCGTAGGTTATTGAGGAGAGAGAGAATGTCGTTATAAGGTTTGCCCGTCACTTTGCCGGTTAGCGGAATGTCTTTCATTACCTGATTAACATAGTCGCTAAGAGACTGGACGCTTGGTGCGATGAAAGCTAGGGAAGCGAGTTTATCGCCGCAGCGGCGTAAAGGATTTAGTGTGTGCTGAGAAAACGCATCGGGGTTCCTGTTTTTAAGGAAACCTTCAACAACATCAGCCACATCCTCATAAACTTCATCCGCTAAACTTTTAACTTGCCCAGTTAAACCATCCTGAATGACACTGTTACCATAAGGTGTGATATGAATCGCAGTAAAGCCAAATTGTATCTGGCTATCCATATAAGACAAATCGATCGCAGCATCACGCAAAAGTATAGAGCGATACTTTTCTTCAAAAGAATTAATCCAGCTATTAAAATCAGCTTTCATAAATTCCTTTTTGTAATCGTAAAACTCGCCCTTAAGTACATTCAGTTTACCAATTAAATCATTAACCTTGTCGGCTGGAATTGCATAGCCTCCCATAAATTTAATACCCGCTTCAAGACATAAAGCGTGAGCTGAATTCTTCTTGCGGGTAAATGGATTGATGAGTTGTGGGTCAATGATTTTCTTGCTACCTAATGAAACAAGTACATCAGGTGGCAAATCAGCACTGTTACCAAGATCTTCTCTTTTCAGCTTACGACGACCACTAATACTGGTGATATCAGAAAGAGAAACGAGAATAAGTTGTTCCAGAACCTGAGTGGCATTGGATTTGATAGTCATGACATACCTCATTAATTTAAAATTGATTTAAAAAGAATTAAAAAACCCCAAGCGGGGTTTTATTTAAGTGCTTCAGAACCGAATACAGCTTCAACGATGAGATGCAAAGATTTTTTATCATCTGCTGATGCACGATTACCAATCTGATAATCGAAAGCTGTTAATAATGCACGTGGCATCTTTGCAGCTTTCATCATTGAGTAGCGGTCAAGCCAGGCCACCAGCGAACGAGTTGAACACGTTACTGATAAACGAGTGTCGGGAAGAACACCGTCCGGGAGTTTTGCACTGTTAGTATTGACACTAGTGTCAATTTCACCGGTGATATTCTTGCCTACAAAAAGACCGCGAATCATATTCGCAACGTCAACAAATTTCTCCGCGACTTTGGTGTCGGGGATATATTTGGTAATCAATTTAGTCTCGGTTTCTTTTGGCATATAGTCAGCAGTGATAAACATATAGCGGTCAAGGTTGGCCACATTTAATGTTTTCACACCGCCATAAACGCCAGTAAAATCGCCCTGACCAATTGAGTTAGCCGTTGCAACAAATCTGAAGTTCGGGTGCTGTTTAATTACCTCGTTGGTTTCAGGAATAACTAAATTCCCTCCTTCGAGGATGGCGTTAAAGGCATTGGCACAGGATGGGTCTAATTGATCGTACTCATCGAGTAGGAAAATCAGTCCATACTTGTACGCCAGCGTCAGTGGGCCATGAACAAAAACAGTCTTGGTATCACCGGTCAGTTCATTACACTGAAGCCGGAGACCGCCAATGAGATTGTTAATATCCAGGTCTTGTGAAGCTGTAGTTTTCATGACAGGCCAGTTAAGTCTTGCTGCTACTTGTTCGACAACACTGGTTTTGCCACAACCTGTTGGGCCAGAGATCCACAGAGACTGATTTTGTGGATAGTTAATCCACATCAGTACAGATGAACGCAAATACGCTTCAAAAACATAGTCGTCATTCTGTTTAGGCACGAATGCACTAAATGGATTGGCTGAGTCAAATCCCTGGAACGGTTTAACTTTATCCATCTGATGATCTGGAACAACAATACCAAATACAGAAGGGTGGACAGGTGTAGAGCGCGCCATGATTTCAACAGACAGGTTTGCGAAATTAGTAGTCATGATATACCTCATTAAATTAGATAGATTTAAAAATTAAAAATTAATTAAGAAGAATGATGTTATGCAGCAATATCAGCACGTACTAAATCGACATGCTTATAATTGCGGCTAACACTGCCACTGTTATCAACACTGGTAACCTTTGGTGCATACGTTACATAAGAAACGATGCCTCTGGCTCTCAATGCAGAGACCAGAACAGGCATAAAATAGGTTTTGGCATAAACAAGTACACCATCAGCCTTATATTTATTACAGAGTGATGTAGCGATTTCAGCAAATTCTTTAGCTTTATCGGTCATAACATCTTCTGAAGGACAGGTATTAAAGGTCAACAGTTCACGTAATGCGTGTGATACTTGCTGATCGACATCAATAACGCCCATTTCCCGTTGTTCTGGGGATGCAAGATATGCAGTCATATTTACAAGAAACATGATCAGACTCCTCATTTAAAAAGATTAGTGAATTAGATGAATTAGGCCTTGCATGAAGGCTGAAGTTAGGTACTAGTTTCAGTTTGGGAGTGACTGAGGCACTTGTTGTTGTCTACGTGACAACAAAACACCTTTTTCGACGGACAAAAAAGCCTGCCGCTTATGAGAGCCGCAGGCTATCGAATTTGTTTAGGCGAAAGAAATCCTTGTGAATACCAGGAGGTATTCAGGAGTGGCTTGAGCGCCGAATTTAGAAGGTGTTTAAAGGCAGTTGCCTGAAGTTAAGCGGACTAAGCCGCTATTTAAAGATAATAAAGGATGTGTAATTGGTCAAGCAAAAAAAAAGCCCAGTTTTAAACTGGGCTCAATAATTAAAAAACAACGTATTGTTGGGCTGAGTCTGTCTCTTCTGCACCAGGAGATACCAGTACGGAAGTGTCATCCAAAGGAATGTAGACAGTATCAGTCAGAGTTGATTTATATTCATAGGTACTTAACGAATTTCGTACCGATGACTGACCGTAACATTCTGGATGATGTTTGGGGTCAATAGATAATTTATCGCAGATTCGTTTGTAGCTCGGTTTTTCCGGTACGCGAGACTGAAGAAAACGAAAGCCAAAGCCATCGATTCTAACCAGCTCGTTATAGGAAAAGCCAATAGAAGCACCTAGACCCTGGATCAATAAATTGACCGCGTTCTGGTATTCTTCGAACTGCTTTTTCTTTAAAGCCAACTCTTTCTCCATCTGCTGCAATGTTCCAACTTGTCTGGCTATGTCTACCACACGAGCTTCGAGGTCGTCTGGAAGCTTAAAGCCTTGTGTCTGAGACATGATTTCAGGGTCAGAGATAAGCAAAATATCTTTTTCCTTATCAAACGGTAGAGCTGTTTTTGTCTGAACCTTATTCCAGAAGTATTCGCAGGCAACCTGGACTCGATAAAACGCTTTCTTCGAAGGCATAATTTTAAAGACCTTGGTCTGGTCAGTGGCCGACCAAAACACAAGATACGCCTGGGGTGCGCCTGTTGTCAGCAGCTGGTGCTGAACTTGCCAGTAGTAATAACGGAATTCTGGCGATTTGGTTTCAAGCTGAAGAATAGAAAGATGTTTGCTCTCGCAAAGATTCTTTATCTCAAGGATTGAACCATCGTCGAACTGCCCATCCAGCGAAGCAATCATGTAAGGATACTTTTTGTTCCTTACACAGAAAGGCAGGGCGATTTGTCCAATCTCTTTTTCGCAGTAACTTCTGGCAAGTGCTTCAAGCTTTTTACCAGCATCAACCTGTTTAATGACAGAAAGGTCTTCTGCCTTAATCAGGCCAGCGTATTGCAAATAGAGTTCGTAGGGCGTTTTAGTTGCACCAGCCTCCTCTAACAGAATAGGGGAGCATGTTGCTGTCACACCAGTTTTACGCCATTCGAGCCATTCCTTTGAGCCCTGCACAACATCAACGACTTCATAAATGTCAGACATAATGATCACCTTAAGATAAATTTAGAAAGTTAAACCGGCAGTTTCCTGCCGGATAAGTTAAGCGGCCAGAAGATCTTCAATAAGACCTTCTACCATTTCTTTTAGAGGGGGAAATGTCACATTGTTGAGAGCGGCATTGAGCCTCACAAAATCAGATGTATTAACAGCCTCAAGATATAACTTGTGTATTTCCATTGATTCGGCTTGGACTTCACCGACCCATTTGGCCGCGTCGGTTTTAAACTCACCCTTACCCATTTTTTCGATGAAGTTAAGTACTTGAGTAAAATCGAAGCTACCTACTGCGTTAGTTAAATGATTTTTGAGAAGTGACCGACGGGATTTTTCTAAAGATAAGCGAGCGAATGCCAGCTCACTTTCATTCAGATCGAAACTGCTTTTTGCATCGTTTAAAATAGTTTCGTATCCAAGCGTCTTTTCTGCCCGGCTTACTAACTTTTTAATTCTGCGTTCAGCCCATTTTCTGACCCCGGGATGCTCAGACATTTCTTCATTGGACTGCCCATTGGTTTCTCCGGGTGGAGGGAGAATATCATCAGCCGAACCATTTACGTCAGCTGGAGGTGTATTTCCCTCAGCCGTATCGTAAACATCGGTTGGTGTATTGCTCTTGATGTCCTGCTGCTCGGTTGAATCAGGTTCTTCAGGGAGCTTATTAAACTCACCTTCAATAACTTTATCATCAGACTTTGCAGTTCGGATTGTAGTATCCGTATTACCAGCCGTCCTGGCTTCTTGTCTAACCTCCATTTCAGCTTCAGCAGCTGCGACGGGTATTGTTGCTGTACGGAAACCTTCACCACCAGCAGTGTTCAGATATTCAATCATTGAACTCAGGCGAGTACGGTTACCAGGAATTAAGTGTATGGTCTGCTTAATAGCTGACTTGAGCACCATCTTCCAAGGGAACTGAGTCCACGGTGAATACTGCCGTTTCTCCACTTTTGCCCAAGATTCGGATTTCGCCCGAGATTGAGCTAAATCCTGAAGGTCAATGAAAAATACCAGATGACGTCCATCCTTCATTAAATAGTCGACATAAGCCCCCCTGAACATGCCTCGATCTCCTAAAGCACCCTGATCGGTGTTTGTGAGAACGAGTCCCCCTTTATAAGCAAAGGGGTCAAATTCGTGGTCTGGGCTGGAACGACGACCATTGGTTTTAAATGAGTCCTTTTCAAAAACTAATTCAGCCACAATGTCTTCGCATAAACCTTCATCGGTGGCCATCCTGCTGAGCCCAATATAGGACACGTCAAGAATGACACGACCATCGCGTGGAACCAGGTAAGCCTGCTTCTGCGCCGGGTCAAGAGTAAGGCCGCTACTTGCAAGCTGAAGGAATGCTGTTTCGAAGGACTTTGGATTATTAACTGCTATGTCAGCCAAGTAGTTATTATTGTTGACAATATGTTTTGCAAAAACGCATTCACGTTCGAATGAGATGTGAGGTGAACTGGAACCTGCGGATGCAAACATCTTTTCGAGCGACAACATATGTCGAGCAATGCTGTCTATCTTAACGACAATATCGGTGTTCCCTTTATTGTTGTTTGAGAATGAACCAGAACTACGTGATTTATTTGAGTACATATATACCTCATTAAATTAAATAAATTATAAGATTAAAAAAGAAGAAGGTTGCTGAGGAATCAGCAACCAGTCATATCAACCGCGAACTGATGAATATGCGTTAGTTAAAGTTACTTGCCCGGAGGAGCTTAATTTTTCATTAAGTTTCATACGAGCTACAATAACGGCTGCTGTCGAATTATCGGCTGGCAGATTTGTCCAGGCTTGCATGTTGACAGGGTGCTTAGAGGTTGCGGCTTGCGGACGTGATGTCTGCACGGCTCTATTCTTAGCATCCAGCTTCGGCGAAGCTTCTGGTATCTTCTCTACTGAATTTTTATTGTTGTCTGGTGATACAGACTCTTTTCCAGGGTGCAGCTGCTTTTGCTCGGCATATACTGTTCTCCATTTTTCAGAAGCAGTTCTTACCTCTTCATCAGACATTTTCTGCCACTTCATATCGTCCTTAAGTTTTTGCGCTACTTGAGGGGATAGCGAAGTGACGGTTGATGTAGATGGTGGCTTTACAGTTTCATTTGCACGGGTATCTATTGATTGACCAGTCTGAATGATTCGAGCCATGAAAACATGAAACTCAGTCCTCATTTGGTCAATACCATGTTTTGTATAACGGAATGATCGAGCTAATGCTTCGATATACAGTTCGGTATTCATTTGAATATTATCGCGTAGAAAATCCGCGACTTTACCAAATGCTTTTATCGAATAGAACTCGGTCTGAGACTTGCCGCTAATGGACATGTCACAGCGCAAACGGAAATAAATATATGAATCTGCATTGTTAGATGCAGGCACATATTTAGGTTCTATCGCAACAATACCCTTTGCTCTGGATTGCATAGTTTATACCTCATAAATTTTTAAATTAAAAAAGTTAAAATGATTTAGTGCTATAGGCACAAAAATTAGAAAGATTTGTGAAGCATCCAGTTAGAGTGCTGGACTCACTGTATCCTCAACAAGAGGAAAAACACCTTTTTCGACGGCGCAGAAAACACGATGCATGATGCACCGTGTGTCGAATTCTATGGGCGTAGGGAAGCCGTGCGAATGAACTTATTCATTCAGGGATGGCGCGTTGCCGAAATAAAGAGTGTTAAAAGAAGTTAAGCGGGATGCCCGCGATATAAGATTATGATACGACGTTTGGTTGGTCAATCCAGAAAAGAAAAAAACCCAGCTTTCGCTGGGTTTTTATAGGGAGGTTTAGCATAACAAGCGTTCCAGACGCTTCCATGTTTGGATTGCCATGTCGGTTGAAGCATCTGATATCTCTTTATAGAGATCAGTATTTCGCCGTTCATAGTAACCTGGAAAGGTGAGCCTATGCAGGCAATCATCTAACTTTGAAAGATCTCCAAAGTCGTGAGCGCCTACATTGATTTTTGCTCTGATTGCCAGTATATCTCCCTCTATTTTCATGAGCTCAATGAGCTCATGCATTTCGAAGAAAATATTAGACTGATAACGACCAGCATGTTCTTCGCATTCGATGCTATCGCATACGTCACATACTTCAGCGTTACAGGAATGATAACCGCAGTGATTACACGTATAAGAGAATCTCTGGTTTATTGCCCCTGCAACACAGTCTTCATAAATCCGATGTCGGCAGTCTTTCCCACAATTTTCACACTCTGCAATCATTGTGTAATCATCCAGTTCCATACCACCCGGCTCAATGCTACTACCATAGACAATTGTCATAATATACCTCATATATTTAAAAGATTAAAAAGTTAAGGCTTATAGCCTGAATTAAGAATATTTTAGCTTTCGGCGAGTACTTGCATAACCCAAATGCCGCGACGTTTTTCGTTAAGGAGAGTACGATACCCTGTAACCTTACCGCTTTCGTCAAACACTTGTGCTTTGTCGGTTCTTACTTCAGACTCTTTCCAGACTGAAACAATATCACCAACTTGTGCTCCACAAGTCTCAACAGCATTTTTGAGCCCAACAGCCCAAATTTCATGGTCTTTCCCACCACTACGTATTGTGACTAAATACGATTTATCGTTATTAGGATCGTGTTTCCAGTTTTCGAGACCGTGGTAAACAAGCTTTCCTTCAAAACGATGGTTTGCATATTTGGCTTTGTCATTATTTGACCCAGCCCGAGAAACACCTTCAACCATGTTTCCATTAGTTGCTTCATTAGATTTTTTCCCAGACTTGGTAAAGAATGAATTATAAATAACGAGTAAAGCAACAACTACACATACAGTCGCGGTAACAAAACCGAGACCAGTGAACAGTAAACCGCGTTCCGTTATAAAAATTGCCAGCCAGATTGGGCCAAGGAATCTGATATATTCGGCACGGTAATACACAGCACCAAAAAATACGATACCTGCCATTAATGAGATTGGGTCAGACATAGATCACCTATAAATTTAGAATGCGAAAATTTAGCTACCTAAAAGGTAAACTAAACGGATGTACACAAAACTGCACATCTGTTGATTCGCTGGAGTTAAAAGGATTAACAATTTTTTTTGTTTGGGATTGAGAACCAAAATACCCGTTTGGGTAAGCAAAGAGACATGTCAGGTTTAACCTAAACACATCAGAGATGCTCGGGCCTGTAGAAGGCGTAGTTAACCCGGGAGGAGGTCATCCGGTGGGCGCTGGTTGAGCGCGAAATTAACTAGGAAGTTGTGCTGATGTCCGTCAGCTCGGTTCTTATTCATTTAAGCATATTGGTTTAATTTTTCAAGTCGGTTTTTCATGGTCATATTGCAGCCATTTTTCAATGACAACTATCCTGAGTTTTGGCCTAATCAATTGGCATACAAATTAACTCCGAGGTTCTGTTATGGCTAAAGCACCGGTACAAACCGTAAAACAAGCTAAAAAGAGTGGGGCTCAGGATAACCGAACCCCTAACTCTCGTGTCGAATATTCCAATCCTGAAGCTGTCGTGAAATTTACTCTTCACACCCAGGAAGGTATTCGGGTACAGTCCCGTAATTTTAACATTATCTCCCAGGCTCTCTTCAATCTGACCAATAACAGCCGAGCCCTTGAACGGCTTGGCACTAAATACAGTGGTGCGATTGAACGTACACTGAAGGCGGTTAACGAAGTAATCGACATGCCTGAGAAAGAACTGGAAAATAACATTGCTATTCTGAACCGTGCGGTAAAAGAAGAAGAACGCAGCAGCCTCAATGAAGTCGGGTATACCCATCCAAAAGAACATGAGGTTCGCATCAGAACGCCGCAAGCGCTGCGGGTTATCCGCATTATTCAGAACTTTGATAAATTGCACCAGATCATCGATACCCTCTGGTTAAATAACTGTTTTAATCAGGATGAGGTCGAGGAGTTTAAGTCTCGTCTTCATAATCTCATTCGTGATCTGGCAGCATCACTCAAACGTCACGCGCAGGCATCTGCTGATGAGCTTAATCAGGCCAATGGCCGGGCCGCTGAAAAAGAATTGGCTGGAAGCACTGAGACAGAACCTACCCAGGTAGACCAGGAAACAAAGGTGTTGCAGGATGCCAGTAATGAAGCGAATGATGATCAGAATGAGGCCATTAAACGGCAGGCTTAATTCAACGAAAAACAGAAATTAAAAACCCTGCATTGCAGGGTTTTTTTATTACATTGTGCGGCAACAATCTACCCACTGGAAAATCATGTAGGTGCTGTCCTGGCCTTTACCGGTTGGATAACGGAAAGGCCCACCTTGCCATTGGTATGGGGACTCACCGACCTCATGACTGTTTTTTGTCTCCGGGGTAGGGTAGAACATATTCAATTTGTACTGTTGCTTTGGCAACGTTGGGTAAATCTTGGAGCGACAAACAGTATCGTTTCCCATCGAACGGTAGGCCAGTCCACGACGATGTTCTGCGGCCAGCATACGGATCCCGACCAGGCTGGTTGTTCTGGGGGCATCCATACTCCGTACCGATCCAGTTAAAGGATACTGCCCACCCCAGGAACCGGCACACCACCAAAGTGAGTCTATTGGCTGTTTACCTGCAAATTGTGCCGCTGCTTCACCGGCGCAAGCCTGCATTGCTATCACGTTAGCCACAGCTGCTGATTCCGGGTTCTGGAAGAATGCCAGCATCGTATTATTCCAGGTCGGGTCAATCTCCGTGAAATTAATGATATCAAAATCGCTGTATGGGTCGGCATTACATTGACCGGGTAGATACATATCCAACATTCTTAATAACGGCATAGCATACATATGTGCGTTGTAGAAACTTATTGAGAAACGCTCCCGCTGTTCCTCGGCTGCTCCATCGGTCTGCGGGCCAAACTGCAAATCATTACCAAGGTCGAGTGTTACCCCTCCTAGGGATGACATGCACCCGGGTGTTCTCGTTAACTCGATGAGCTTTCTCGGTTCCCACATCGCGGTCAATACACCCGGGTGATAGACGTTCAATCCATCCTTACAGGCACATACTGTCCCTGATGCTGCATTGTCAGGTGCAGTACCTGTCATCGACAGATTAATACCGGCAAGCTTTATCGGGAAAATACAGTTCCAGCAAACATCCGTAATGAGTTTCGCTGATAAGACTTGGTTATCATGACAGACCTTGTTCTGTACGGGTGATGAAACGTCAGCCGCAAAAACCGGCATAGTAAAAGCCAGACATGCGAGCACCAGGGTCTTGGGTGATTTCAGAACTGAGAGAATTTTTTTCATTTCAGCTCCTCAAAATCTTTGCGTGAATATTCATCATTAATGAATCGCTTACTGTCGGCTGTCACAACGCTGGGCACGTTTATCAAACCATAATGTTCGGCCATGCCTGGCTGAATCATGTATAGCCTTGCGAAGTCACCGTATTCTTTCTTGGTGTCACGGAAGGTCTGCCAGCCATCACCATACACGTTTGTCGTGACCAGTATTGGCGTGAGGGAGGCTGGTGTATGTTCAAACTGATACCTGGCGAACTGGCGTTGCCATTCTTCACGTGCATCGAAAAAGATTAGCTTGATGGTAAATGGCATCACAGTTAGCGGGTTAAATCGCCCCCGTTTTGCAACGATATCGCCGTTAGGTGAAGTAATGTTTTGAGGGATAATGACCGTCGGATCGATGGTTCTGGTAGCTCGCTTTGTCGCTTCCGGGAATTCCTGGAAAACCTGGCGGGGCCAGTAGTTATCAATGGCCTTTTTCTTCATGCCATCAAAATCGAGTTTAGCGACACTCTCCTGTAGTTCATCAATAAGGTTCTTCTCTACGACCCCAACAGCGGGCCCGGCCACACCAAGGTCGCCGGTCTTGTCTTTCAGGTACGCGATGTCATAGATGCCTGTCACCCTGGCCACCAGCTCACCATCTTTTTCATGGATAATGGTCGGTACAGAACTAACGTTGTAGTTTTTGAATACAGTTGGATCGAGGTTTACGGCCAGAGAAGACTTGGAGTCGAAGGAAAGTTTCTGCCAGTGGGTAAGTTCATCAAGCAGGTTCTTTTTATCTTTTGCCCCCTGGACAACCAGAGCGATATCCGTGCGTCCATCGTATAACTTGAGAATGTCGGTGATTTCAGCATCGCTGAGAGACGCGGAGACGAGAATATAAATAAAATCACCGGCTGGCTTATTTTGTTTCTCGTTAGTCATATCAGACTTTGCTAACGCTCCTCTTACCGCATCATCGACTAGTTCATCTGTATTTTTATACTCGGGCATTTCACCCATCATTTTTCGATTATCTTTAACCGTGTCAGTAGCGCGGTCGGCAGTGGCATTTTGATTATCACGAGCCGCTTTTATGAGACTGTCAATATCTTTCATTTCAGTTGCAGATAATTGACGCTTAGCTTTTTGAATGTCAGTGACTGAGTAGTTATTAGCCGGTCTTGTCGGAATATTATCTAAGTTGGATACCGGTCTTGACGGCAGATCACTTAAATAGATACCAGTGTTTTCGGCCCAGACTGGAGTGAAAACAACAGCGGTTACAAATGCCAATATCGAAAGTCGAAAAGGTGTTTTTTTTACCATAATGGATACGCTCGGCCTATAATTTGTGACTCGTCTAATGATCCCCAGTACCTGGAATCAAAACTGTATCTGGTGCGCCCCATCATCCACAGGCGACCATTCGGTACGACACCACTACGCGTTAGCTCCTGTTCGGTATGGCCAGATTCTGCTGCTAATGCCAGTCCCTCACCGACCATAGAGCCGTTAATTGCAGTCTCTTCGGGATCAACGGAGACTGTGTCTCCCGCAATGCCATCAACAATTTTCAGCCCTTTGCCATATGGTTGCATTAGCTCAGAATGAAAGGCGTAAATTTTCCCTTTGACGATTGATTTGTCCATTTTATCGACGAGATATATTCGGTACGGAGGAAGACATTGGTTATTTTGTGGATCGATACCAATCTCATACCGGTTAAGCACGTATAGCGTCAGCGGTGCGGTTAAGAAAATAACAACGATGCTGAAAACAATATGTTGCCTCCAGCTTCGCTTTTTACGAAATATTAAGCTCCATACTGATTTGGGTGTATTCATTCGCCCACCGCTATTGCTGAGTGTTGATGGTCTGGGGGATCTTGAGCCCCGTAGGGTAGCTATAAAGGGCTGAGGCATTGAGCACAAGATACCCCGCCTCTGACAGTTTCTCAGCGCGGGCTAATACCAGCCTTGACTGGGCTTCACCTAACGGTTGACCTTTATCGTCCATAAAGTTGATGACTGCAACATAGTCATAGGGCGAGGCTGGTGGGAATAACCGCCCAAAAAGGGCGGCTCCGATGAAACCAAAAAGCAGCGCAATTGCAGCGGTTTTAATCATGCGGCTAACCCCCGCTCAACCAGAATTTCGTTGATAGCCTCTTCGGTATTGATCCCCCGGGACTTTCTGTCTTTGATCGCGGCAACGTCTTTCGGGTCAGTCGAATAGAGAAGTAAGCTGAATGGGTCAACCACAAGTCTGCAAATACCCTGGCCCGCTTTAGAAATGACAAAGATTTCTGAGTAGACACCTTTCGTGGAACGAACGGTTTTAAGGAACCGGTAACCAGCCTCGTCCAGCGCCAGACGTTTATTTGCTTCAGCTTCGTTCACTGCGGATTCACTTTGCCCCAGCAAGAGCATAAAGGCTGAGTTATCTGCGATCGATTTCCCGATACTATCTTTGTAAATATCGTTGATAGACTGGGTGATGGTAATTGCAGCTCCGTTATATTTACGGAACCGGCGATAACCTTTCTCGATGAACGCCCCGATATTTCCTGATAACAATGCCCAGGCCTCATCGATAATGACCAGCTTCATCTGGCTACGGTCGCCCATGAACATGTCCTGCTGGATTTGATAAATCAGCTGAAGGAGGACAACCTGTTTAAGGTGTTCTGAACTTTCCAGTCGGGAAAGTTCAAGTACAGTGAACGGATTTTTGAAGTCGATATTGTTCTTACCAACAAAGTACTTCCCGTACTGGCCCGCACTCGTGAACGGATAGAGCTGATGGCCAATACGTTTAATGTCTTTATCTTCATCTTTCAGCAGTGAATCAGCAACCATATCAACGGTGGTCAGCTTCTTGTGTACACGGACAAGATCAGCTACATGTTGTTTAAGTCGAGACTCTTCGAATGAATTCAGACCTTCTTTAGGAGCTGCCATCACCGATAACAATCCGATGATCAGATCTTCTTCACCGCCACTGGAGTCATCATCTTCAGACTCACCGAAATAGTCTTCGATCAGTTCGAAGAAGTTAAGACATGGCCTGGTTTTGGGATTGAAGTCGAGATAATCGCCCTGGTAGGTCTCACAGATATTTTTGTACGAGTCACCTACATCAATACACCAGACTTTAGCCCCGAGGCTTCTGTAGGCGGTGATAATGTAGTTTGTCAGGAATGACTTACCCGACCCCGACTCAGCTGCGATACAGGCGTTATAGTTAGTATCAGAATCAAACAAGTCCAGTGATTGGATCTGGCCAGAGCGCGATGTCAGCATTAAGGCGGGTTTGTCTGTACCTTGCCAATCTGCATAGAGAGGTGAAAGTACCATCGCTTCACTGAGTGCCATTGTTCGATATCGGCCAATGGACTTTTCTGCTGATGCTTCGTTAAACATTGGCAGAGCTGACAGGAAAATTGGCGCAACATAGTAGGTATCTGGGATCATCTTAAACTGATAGGTGTTCAGATAACTTGCAGCTTCCTGAGCAGCGCGTAACACGCCATCTTTTGAGTTAGAGAAGATTGATACCGTAAATTTGGCTTTGCAAATTGGGTCGTTGTTATCAACTTTTTCGCTAAGAAGATCGAAGCCCTCACGCAAGTTTATGAGTGATGGAACCCACTTAATTAATGGGCCACTGGTTTGCTGAACAACCCAGTTACGTTTCGAGGTGAATTTAGTTTTTTCACTTTGCTGATCAAAGAAAATCAGGCTCATTGAGATGATGCAGGATGATTTAATTCCAGTAACACCACTCATCATATCGCCGAGAAAGTATTGCGCTTGCCCGGGAAAGAATCTTTTCGGGAATTTTCGCGCACTCAATGTTTTCACAAACGTTGTCGGTGTAGGTGCTTCTCCACGAAGCTCGGAATCTGTCGGATCACCAAAACCGCAATAGTCTTTCTTAATGAAAAACATGCGATCGTGGTCGACTAACTGTTCTGAAATGTACTTGTCTTCTTGTGGCTGTACCGGCGTCCGGTCTCTCCAGGAGGCGCTTTCACCCTGGTTGCAAATGGAGCTCAGAACATCGATGTAACTTTCACGCGTCAATGCACCGGGACACAAACCAGTGATGCTCAGCGTCGTTTCGAACACATTCCGCAGCTCGTTAACGTGATTGAATTCTTCTTCACGCATTTCATAGTTATATTTGATCGGAATTTTTACTGTAATGAGAAGCACACAATTTCGGACGCGAGTCCCGGTTCGCTTCATCGGCGTTTCGGTGCTTTTCAAAAGGAATTTAGAGCGGTTATAAATTGCGTTACGCAGGATTGCGTCCCGGCAATCCATACGCAATACGTCCATCCGGTTAATTTTCTGTACGATGTTTGGGCTTGCAACCAGGTCAAACTGAACGATAGTTTTGGCGGGGAAGTTGGAAGACAGCAACGTTTGAAGGTTAGTCATCTCCTTGCCGGTTGTCCCGCTTAAGGGACGACAAACAAATCCGAAACCAACATATTTGTTGTCGCACATAAACAAATGATTGGATTCGTCATATGCACGTACAGGACACAAGTCAGAAAAACGCTTCAGGTTTTTGAGTCGCTGAAAAATTAAAGATTCACTCATAATGCCTCCAGGATTCCCAAGAAAGTGTTACTTGTTCTCGATAAAGTTTTTGAGGCCTTGTTTTGGTGAGCCGAGTACGTAGGAGCCGTCATCACGCACAATGAAAGGGATCATGCTGACACCTAGTATCTGAGCCGTAACTTCACGTCGAGCCAGAGCCTGCATATCGCAGTTCTTTACCTGGTCGAATTTCTGAGTGGAATTTCCGCTGATAATTGCGCGGTCTGCGCGGTAGCGGTCGGATGCACAATACAATTCAATATTTCGCTGCTGGCTTGCCGGGCCCAGAGCTCCGAGCGACAGAACGCTAACGGTGAATTCTTTCGGGTCGAGGTCAGCAAGTGCTGAAAGTGGGGCTGCACAGGCTTCACAACCAGGTGCGGTAAATATCATGACCTTTTTAGGCCCATCGCCCCATACGGCTGGGCGCAAGTCCGCGATATTTAGGTTCAGCTCTTTCATCGGAATGATGCTGGCGTTCTTGGTTATTTCGCTCATGGTGGTCAGAGGCTTTTTAGCCCATGTGTCATAGAGCGTTCCCTGTATAACGAAGCGGCCATTAGAAGACAGCAAATTAACTTTCCCATCAATCTCTAGTGCGATGATGCCGTTAGTAGGGACGACAAAACGTTTTACTTCCTGCGAATTCTGAGGAATGTTCTTGAACGCTTTTTCATTGAAAATCGTATCGATATTCCCGGTGTTTGTTTTTACTGTATCGGCGAATACAGAAGCTGATGCAGAAAGTGCCACCAAAAGTGCCGCAGTCGCGACATGTTTGATAAAGTTCATAGTAACCGCTCCAAATGAGAGAGGTTTCATTTTCACATATTGATTTATTTTGCCGCAGGGAAAAGGGCTGCAAACTGTCCCCAAAAAAAGGAAGTGATGAAATGTTAATATCGGTTTTAATTACTCAATTAGTCCAAATAAAAAGCCACAAAAAAGTGGCTTTTTATTTATGCTTTATTATTACTGGAAGCCAACCGCAAATCCTGCACCAGCTCCAACACCACCGGCTGTATCAGCCGACATGCTAAAGCGGACGTTTACTTTTTCATTGATAGCGTAATTCGCTCCTCCCGAAATTGCCCCCTGGTCTCGGTACGCGCCCATCGCCATGCCAAAACCCGACACGTTATTGAGGAAGGGAATTGAAGCGATAGCAATTGCGCTTGCTGAGCCTGCTTTTGCTCTTTTATCATTACGGTCAACCGTCTTTTTAAGGTCAGAGAACTTCTGGTTTGTGTAGCTATTAGCTGAAGCCAAGGTCTGTCGGTCACCATCAATCCGTGACTGGCGCTCAGTATCGACAAGGAAATCAGTCCTTGAGTTGATGACAGATTCACGGGCATCCGTATGACTGTTTGCACTTACAAGAGTTTGAGCATCGCCAGCAACTCGGGATGCGCTTTCAGTTGCAATTAGACTGTCGGTACGAGCGTTGATCGACACTTCACGCTCGTCGGTATAAGTATTAGTATCCGTGGCAGTCTGGCTATTGTCGTTACTGCTACCAGACCCTGTACCACTTCCTGTCCCGCTGCCGTCCGTACCGTTATTGTTATTTCCGCCTGTAGTAGGTGGCGTTGTGTTAGAGCCAGAGCCAATGGATGAAAGGTACGAACTGATGGCACTATCAGTGTACGCCTGAAGTGAACTAACGGAATTCATGAGCTGACCATAGTTCACCGCATCATACCGGCTGGAACCATCAGCAACATTAGTCAGTGTTCTTTGTACCGTAGCTGAACCAAACGATACGGTATCAGCACTATTGGAGAATGAACCGTTCCCAATGGAAATACCTCCATTTGAAGCAGAAGCATAATTACCAATAACAATTGCGTTATCATCGGATACAGTATTGTAGTTGCCAAGCACGATCGATTCGTCGGAATCAATGGTATTAATTGTGCCGATTGTGATGTTGCCAAATTTAAAAACAGCAGAGGGGTCATTAATCGGTGCAGCTGTAATATTGTTTAAGGAACCGATAGTCAAAGCGTAGGAACCACCACTCACCGTATTGAATGTACCCATTATAGAACCAGCGTAATTAGTAGCAGTGTTTCTGGAACCAAGAATTGCTCCCATACCTACCATATCCAGTTCGTTATAAGAGCCTATTACTTGCAATGCACTTCCTGAAACGTTATTGCTATAACCCATAACGGCAAGGTTTTGTCCTAGAACTTTATTGTCACTCCCAACCAGATTCAAATCAAAAAGACCAGTGCCAGTATTATTATTCCCGTAAACATTGAAACTATTGGCGTAGTCATTCCAGAATTGGCTTGGGTCGTAACTAAATGATAAGTCATTATTGCTTCCGGTAATAATATAGTTTGTTAACGAAGTAATTGTGTTGTTATTCCCTGAAACACTTGAGTTGCCGAGTGGTGATTTACAGTTTGATGGGGTTGCACAGGGTGTTAGCCCTGAAATGTTATTGCCATCACCATTTACAGTAACTTCGTCAATTTGGGTGCTATCGATTGAGTTATCTGCCACGGCTACAGCACAATGAAGTGCCAGAACAATAGCAATATATAATGACTTTTGTTTCATGTGCTTACCTTTTCAGTGATGGGTATTAAAAAGACGACCAAGGAATACAGCACATGAAAAAAGTAGTACCGGTATACCGGTACTACTGGACAATTATTTAATGTAACTCCCTTTCTGAGGAGGTTGTGATGTCTCACCCTGGGATTGTGCTGGAGCAGCGGCAACCGGTGCAGACATTGGTCTGATAACAGCAGTTGATGTGGCACTATTTCTTGCACCGACTTCCCAACGACGCGGCTCAATCTCGGTATAGACGTAGCCAGGGACGTTAAGGTCTCCATCTGCGGTCTCATAGGGGTCAACCAGCACCCGCATGACGATAGATTGCGTTCGGATGGGTTGAGGATCAGCAGCAGTAGCAGGCACAGGGACGTATCGACCACCATCGGCAGTATTCCGTCCACCGTTCCCGGCTGTAGTGCGCAGCCGCTTAACCTCCACAGGCTTTCCCGAAAGTTGGTTTTCAGATGCGGTGTCAATCTGCTCCTGGTAATCATCTCCATCGGTCAGGGCATACACATCTCGGACATTCATACATGTGACCGAATTGGGCATTCCCTTGCATCCATATTCATCGTTCTGGCCCAGTAGTGAGCAACCCGACATCGCAAAACCGGCACTAACTAAAAACAATGCCGATACAATTTTCTTCGTCATCATTTCTTGCCCCCAACGGTTTGAGTTTTTGAAGTAACACGTGTGAATTTCAGCATGACCCCTTTTTGCACAATAAAATCAACACTACGGCCTGGATCAATTTCAATTACAGGGAAAAGGTCACCGGCCATTTGCATATAGAAATCGGCAAGACGATTCAATGCGCCACCTACGCCAGAAACTGCTGCGCCCTGGAGTGCGTCAGAGCTCATAACCTGCTGGTAAGGAGTAGCGTCACTACTATCTCCATCGCGTTTAATACTGATTGTCGGAATACTCTGTACGTTAAAGAGCTGAGATGCAGCCTGTAGGAAGCCAGCGGTCAGGGCTCGTGCCAGGTATTGCCCTTGTTTGGTAACCAGTCGACCACGAACACCTGATTTACCATCTTCACCAACAGCGTAGGCTACGAGTGGGGCTTCAAAAACTGCACCGTCATCCCGAATGCACGTTATGACTTCCGATCTGAAATAAGCTCTTTCGGAGGACAAATCACCGAACCCAGCTGCAAGCATTCCGCATTCACGTATATCTGCACGGAAACGGTTTGGGAGAATTGCATCCTTTTTCACCCTGGCCAGCGCCGGATAAGGGTCTTTTCGTGCATCACGAGATGTTGGTGCATCCATCCCCGCAATCAAAACAGTACTTATGATCGACGTTGCAGGAAGGTAGGTCTGGTTCTCGGGGTTATCATCTTCGTCAGCAACGGGTGCGGCTTCAATATCTTCCTGTACAGTGATGATTTCAGGAGTTGCCTGGCTTGGTACTGCTTTGCCATCCTTCCCTTTCTGCTGACGCTGGTTTGCTGCGGGTTCCGGTACGACAGGGGGGGCCGCATCTTCGTATACGCGCTGTAATGTTTTCCCGTTATTGAAACTTCCTGAGTTTCTTGGCGCAACTGAAGGGGCAGATATCTCTTCAGGTTTATACAGAGTAGGGACGTTACGTTGGCCGTTTCCAGCCAGTGGTGTCGCTCCGCGAGACTGTTGTGAGTAAGGCACAGGGTTAGAGACGGTATCAACGCGTTTCTTAATAGCTGCAACCTCAGCGCCTGATTTTTTCTGGTTGTTCTCCAGATTGCTAAGACGCTGAGCTGTCTGATCAGCACCATATTTCTCGGTTAACGTTTTAATCAGTTGACCTTGCTCTTTAATGGTCTTGTCGAGTGCGCGAATTCGCGCCGCAATAGCATTCTGGCTAACTCCATTGGTATCACCATCGGTAAGGACGCTGGCAATCACTTTTTCTTGTGGCGCTCGATTTCGGGGGCCAGCTGAGTCGGGTATAACCAAGAGCAAAAAAAGAACGGCGAAAGTAAATACGCCAGCCCATAAAACCCATTTTTTATGCTTTGCTGAAATTGAGGCCCATTTCTCTTTTAAGGGGATAAGCATGATTTTACTCCGCGAGTTTAGGGCGCATGGAATCGTTAGCTTGTTCGTTTGGCTGGATGTTGCGGATAACGAAGTAAGCTTCAGTTCGCTGGCCAGGCTGGAGAGTGTTGCGACTCCATAGTGCTCTTGCTGCAAGCTGAGGATGGGTGCAGAGTGATTCATCAACCATTACTGTTGATGAACCAGTGTTTTGTGCAACGCCGATGATGACACTGAATTGACTACCCTGAAGATACTGGCCATTTGCAAAGGAGTAGCGAATCTGATCCTGGTCAGTACCCGTGCGGAAATTACAGTTCGGGATACCAACTCCTGAAGAGAGATTTCCCAGAGAGTATCCGGGTGGAATGTCCCCAAGCGCGATGGTTCGCATTATGTTGCGAATCGTCTCGATGTAATTATCTTTCTGTTCCCATCGCCTGGCTTTGACTTCGCTTCCACCATAGTTGTTATATGCCGCAGGCATAACACCAGAAGTACTCGTGTTGTTCAGCTTTCGTGAAAGCATGAGAGTGGCTTGCACCGGTGCAATTTTCTGAGGTACTAACGACACGGAGATCGCTACACTTTCGTCACCTTTCTCACTGATATAGAGACTTGCCGGGTTACTGTCTGAGGTGGAAACGTAGAGAGCGTTATCTTTTACATTTACAGTTACACCCTCCTGTTTAACTTTCTGCACTACAGGGTGTTCAAACGGTGTAACAAGCCGGTTGATCTGGTTAATCGAAATCGGTACGAGGGTGTTCACGCCAGGCGCAACGATATATTCCAGCCGAGAAGGAATGACTTCTTTTGTGAGTGGAACGGGACTGGCAATTGCAGCAGGTACTGGTTGAATATTACGGCCATCAATAGCTGGTTCACTCCCGCCATTGATAGAGTTACTTGCTGGTGGTGTATAGTTGTCAGGATATGGGCGTGTTTCTGTGCTGAGCATTGCCTGAGTTGAGGATGCTGGTCGAGAGGCGAGTTTTGCAGTGACTTTGGGTTGCGACTGCGCATCAGGCTGCTCAAATACCATGCCTTGATCAACAGACATTTCGCCCGCCGTTACGCTATGGGTCGCTAATGTGGACGACGCGGTAAGCAACAGGATAATTATGCGTTTACTATTCAACATTTAGCCCCCCGATAAGTGGCAACACTACGTTCATTTTTAAATTGGCTATTACCAATCAGAAAATTCATTTCGGCACATCCGTTTTGTTTACTGATTGCTGATTTATTAATCTCTCGCTTAAAGATTTATATCTCGGTTAAATCAACTAACGAAATTCTGTCAGGAAGTTCGAGCTGCCGAAGATTTCTGCCTTTGACCTTTGTGTTTATCTTCTTCACTTGGCAGCAACGGTTTGCCACTCTTTATCTCAATGAACGTAATAATGGGCCGGTAGCCTTTTACGTTAACAGTAATCTCGTAATAGACTGGCGTGGTCGATGGTTTGCCGGTGATACCTTCGAGAGTTTGGTTACCGGTGACATAAAAAGTACCAACTGCTAACGGGTCGGTGATAACCCCGACCGGATTAAAAGAAAGCGAGATTCGGTCGCGCTTAATTTGGTCAATCTGGTCGTCCATTGCTTTCATAACTTTTGTGTAAATTGAAGCGTCAAGAAACGGGCCGATAGAATTCTTGAGTAGATCTAAAGTGGCTGGGTTAGCATTTCCAAAACTGTCGGCTATATATAACGCCCATGCCTTCATATAAGAGCTGCTGGCGGCTTTTTCATCCAGCCAGGCTGTTTCTGTAAGGTTTGGCGGAATAATAGTGATGGGTTGTGTTTTGGCTAACAGAGCATAACCAAGTACAAGGTTTGCCAGAATCATTGAGGCAGAGATTAACTTGAAACTTTTGTTTTCTAACTGAAGTCCAACTAACCCTTTTTTGAAATTATGGATATTCATACAATAAACTCCCGGTCGAAGGATTCAGGTACAAAAGTGCCACCACCGAATGTGACTCCGAATTTCCAGTAACAGAGGTGCATAAAATATTTCTCAGAAGCTCGCGCCAGAAAACCGCCATAAACACGTGAAACTACAACACCCAGAATTATCATCGGTAATAATCGTCCAGTGATAATCCCAACCGCGAGAGCAACGAAAAATGGCATGGCTTCATCAATCGACCAAAAAAATAACTTTGGTGGTTCGTCAATCGAGTGAGAAATATAAACAGGTTCCATGATGACCTCTCATATGAATTTTTTCAGATTTATTGACGACAAAATGCGCCTATTTCTGACCAGAGCCTGCAAGCTGAGCCATCATTTGCATAAGGCCTGCTCCATCTACTGCGCCCTGAACAATGGCTGACTTATCACCGTAGACAACAATGTTTGTAGGGGTCTTTTGGATACCAAGCTGACCTGCTTCACGAACGTCGTCGGCTATCTTGCTGGACGGCCTGGCCGCATTGATACATTCAAGTAAGCGGTTCGGGTCTAAACCAGTTTCGCGGGCGATTTGGTCTAGCGGTGCGCTAAGACCGTGCCCGTCAGATTGGCTGTAGCGGAATAACGCTTTAGATAACTGGAAGAAAGATGGATTTCCTCCCTGCTCAACAGCACACTCCGCTGCTAAAGCTTCAGTACGGGAAGCCTGCCCGTGAACAGGAACATGTTTGAAAACCATCGCAATATTCCCTTGTGATGAATCCACGAGATCCATAACGATTGGGAAATGTTGTTTGCAGTACTGACATTCAAAATCGGAATACTCAATGATATAGAACTGAGCATCCGGGTTCCCATAAATACGTTCGTTGTCCGTAGAAGGCGCATAGGCGGTATCGGGTTTGTTTCCAGTCCGGTAACCGACATTGGATTGTTTCTGCGATTCAGGTTTTAGGCCCGCTGCATTAATGTATTTTGCAAATGCGTCCAGTAGTTCGCTTTTGTTGTTTACTACGGGCTTGTGAGTCTCAGCAACGATCGCTAGGTCATTAAGAAGTTGGGACTGTCTATCGATTTGGTAAGTAAAAAATGCAGCCGTGCTTACCATAACCATGAGCGGAATTCCAAATATAAGAGAGTTCAAAATGTTCTTTTTCATTTGTAGCCTCTTGATTGCTGCAATTGTTCCGGCGTATAGATTTCGTTTGGCTTTTGGACTTTGACCTGAGACGCCTCAGCAGCTTTTTGCTTTTTAAGATAGGGCAGTATGATTTCAGCCATGTCTTTGTTCAGGACATCCCGTGACTGAGGGTAAGTTGATGCCGTGATCTTCTGATTGAGGATACGGATTTTTTCTGGGACATCAGAAATTAGCAAATAGCTAATCATCCCTACGGTAAACGTCAGGCAGAGCAGGGCAGAAAGAATAAATGGTTTCGAATTAGTCATGCATCACCTCGCACAGCTAATTTAACAAACATGAAATATTGAGGAAAAAGAAAAGCACCGCAAATTGAGGTGCTTTTCTTAAGGTTAAATACGTTTTGGTAGGTTTGAAATAAGTAGAGATGAACCAATAGGAATCATTACTATCATTATGAGTGCCCCGATCATTGGAGGCACAGGTAACGGTATAAAAAGCGACAGGAGAACGCTATATACACCCCAGCCAATCAATACCATGCTACGACGGTTAAGAAACGGACTGGCATATCCAAAGTTATATCTTTTTGCCATCCACCGCATTACCCCTGCAAACAGAGACGGGATGATGACCACGGCCATGTACGGTAACCAATACATATCAAGTGTTAAACGATACATAATCATGTAGAGCCAATAATTCAGGTTCTCGGCAATGTTCTGGAAAAGCCCAACAAAGTATTTCAGTGGCCCGCCGTGGTTGGCCATGTCGCTGGGAGGAAGCTGGTAAAAATCCTTTAACGCCTTATCAATCCCCGTATTTACAAATGCTTCAGTATAATTGTCGCGAGCCTTTTGCAATACCATGACGAAATCTTTTTCGCCTATCATTTTATGACCCCATGCGATTTCTTTCAGAGCATTAGACTTAAAATACTCAACCGGAAAGAAGACAGAGATAAAAAGGAGAATCGTCGAACTCCAGATGATCAGTGTCTTTATCGTCTTAGGCCACTTTTCCTCATTCAACTTATCAGACATTCGATATCCCCAATCTTCGCCTTCCTCCCAGCCTGGATAATCAGTTCGTTGGTTAGCTTTCTCGGGAGATTTATCCGTGAAGTAATTTCACAGAAATTCAACGTGTGTTGAAGTTCCCGGCAAACGAACAAGCCAAGCTCAATGATATAGATCGCAAGCCGCTCCCAGTCATTCAGCTCCTGCTCGTTGTCCTGATGATAAGCTTTGATAGCGGAGCTCACTGCTGCACCAACGCGTTCATCAGGAGTAAGGGTTTTCAGTAGAGCTAACATTTGCCCAGTGATGCCATCAACACATGGCCAGATCATGGTCAAACCGTCATATGAGGCTTGATCATCTTTACGCTTTAATAGAGTTTTGGTTTTAATCATATTTACCCCTCGGCGCTGATACGTGATTTTTCACCACGAACCTTTTGTTGACGTTCGTAGATTGAAAGGTACTTTTTAGCGATAGTTCGGACATCGCTTAACTCGGACTCATTCCTCGGCATTAATATGACGGGGACTTTACCTTTTACTATTTTATTAGCCTGATTTATGGCCATGCATTCGAGGTTGGGTAACCAACCTAGCAGTTGAGATTGAAATAACTCGCCTTCTTCCTCCATCAATCGTTCCCCGACACTGCCGGTGATTTGTTCAGGATCTGCACCTGCGCTGGAGCCATGACCACGCATAATATATTTGAACTTTGTCGGTGGTACTCGTTTCATGACTGCTTCCTGGGCATCAGGATCTGGTGTGCGTAGCGCCGTAAAGTGGTTCGTATTGGTTATAACCTGCTTCATTTTGGCTTCTGAACCGAGACGGGCTTCGAAGTCGGAAGTCGATTGCGACGAAATAAATAAGCGGAACCCAGCACCACGGGTTTTATTCAACATTTTAATAACTTGGTCATTAATAACTTCAGCTGCTTCATCGATTAACACCATTACAGAAGCCAAGTCCTGACCACCAGGTTTTAAAAAATTGTACACAGTCGAGCTAACAGATGTTATATCAGACAGGAAAATAGAACCGACCGCAGATCCAGTCTCAGCATCTGCAAGGGAATTTAACCCCAAATACAACATTCCCCCGGTAGTGATGATATCCTGAATATTCGAAATTGGACGAGTATCATTCAGTTCATCTTCATCAGCACTGTCAGGGGATAACAACTCTGACATAAACCCTTGAGTTAGTTGACTAAGAATTGGCATCACGTTCAGAATCATTTTCTGGAAGTGTTCGCGCTGATGACCGAACATATCAATACCGGCTTCAATTGAAGTATCGCCTTTCCCTTTATTACCTTTAATGTCATTTCGGTAAATGTCTGCACATATTTCTGCTATTTCTTTTGGGCCTTTAATTTTAGACGAGTAACGGTCAATTTTCGCCTGTAAAATAATGTCGAAATCGGACTCTCCTAAAGTCTTGTGGCCGAATTTAGTGATGGCCATAATCAATAGAGATGCTAATGAAGAGATGTCAGCACTCAGTTGTGATTTAATATTGCGTAAAGTCGGTTTGATTTCACAGATTTTCATCAGCTCAACAACCGTAGTTAATGACATAATACCAAATGAAACAAACGGATTGCTCGTACTATCAGCACGTTGAATAACCGATGTAATTCTGTTAGCTACCTCGCCAGCCTGAGTGTAGTTAGTAATTGGAGATATTCGAGCTGATTTTTCAGGATGCGCCAATGAAACGTAATTATATTTCGTTGAGCGATCCACCAATTCCAGACAGAACTTCATCCATTCAGCCAGTTCTTCATCATTTTTGGGGTCAATGAGGATTAGTGGTTGTTTTTTTAGTGCGGCTTGAAGAATAAGTAGTTTAAAATATGTTGTTTTGCCTGAGCCGGTTGTGCCAGTTATAAGCGTATGCAACGATAAAAGTTCTTCAGAAATTCCGATCCATTCGTTTTTTTTACCTAGCGCATGAATCCAGCCGAGGCCCATAAAATTTTTGGATGGTTTGGCTACAAATTTCTTTATGTCACGCTTTATCAACTCAGATGCCAGTTGACCCTCATTCTGGCCCCACTCAAAGCCTCTGCAAATAAGATAGCTGTCAGGCTCACGAATCATCTGTTCGATAAATGATTTCATGTCCATTACGAGTGGTTTTGGTTTTCGCTTCAGGCGGCGTTTGTGCGTATAAATATCCCATGCTGCCGGGAGACTACGAATACCATAAGCAGCCTGGACTGCAACTGAGAGGTAACAGGGTAGAGATGGCATGTTAAACAGTGTATTAACCCCGATAGTTGCGGCTATACCTGCTGTCCAACCAAGAGTCTCAAGGCCTTCAAAATTTGTGCGCCAACGTAAGTTATATTTCCACTCACTCATCTTTATCCACCATTTGATTATGCATTCGTTCACTATTAGGAAGAATGTAGTCAACACCGGTCTTTGAATAGAAATCAAAGTGCATCAGCATAATCTTCTGCAATTGAGTAATATCAATGCCGAGTTCATCCGCAATACGTCGCTTTAAGGCAACGCTTACGGCAATGACAGGCTCTCCAGAATAGGTTCGCTTCAGCATACCTTTTGAAATCATTTCATTGCATAAATCTGTAATGTTGTAATCTTTATCAGAAACATCAGTTAAAGCAGAGTAAAGCAGATCGTTAAACTTCCCATCCATCAGCAAGTCGATATCATTATTAAGTTCTTTTCTGAGATATAAGCACTTCTGAGTACGATGGAAATAATACTGGGCTGGGGCTTCCATAAACCTTTGCCATAACCAGTTGGAGTCCTGAAGCAGAGCATAATTACGCTCATCAAAATCTTTATCAATAGCAATGATTAAGTGGCCTGATTCAATGAAAAGATCGTCTGAGTGGTCGGTAACATATTTAACGAGAAATTCTTTGGCCGCTTCAAGACCAGATACGTATAGCTGACTAAATTTATCGTAAAATTTTACGTTAGCCGGTATGTTGGCCGAAGTATCCGCATGAGCCGAGTAACCAAAATCGTTATCAGCTTTCACGTCATCCTGCCACATGGAATCATAATCTTCGTAAATTGAATAATCATCAATTACCTCACCAGACTGAATGCCGGTATCGACAGCATCCTGGTGCAGCTGAATTTCCTTTAATGCCTGACGGGTAGGTGAGGGCTGGGTCTGATCCAATGCATCGCTTGAAGTTGGTTCGTTGCTATTATACGAGTTGATGATTGAATGAAACTCAAGGGTTTCGTTCAGAGTTTTATGGTTTGGTTCTTTTATAAGTGAACTGGGTACAGAGAACTCAATCTCTGTTTGTGCCGATGCCAGGGTTTCTTTGAGGGAAAGACGGCGCTTGGGTTCATTATTCTCCGACACTGGCTTTGGTTGATTATCTTTGAGCCCTTTTGATTCCCCGCTGCCCGCCAGCTCAGTTGTTGGTGAATTAGTGTCATCCAGACAATCTTTTTGATTTTTGGTACTGGTATTTCTTTCCTTTACACGATTGTAGTCCTCATCAGAAAGCAGATTGAGCTTATGCAGCAGTTCGTGGGCGTTTTCCGGCGTAACCTGTCGGTTTCCAAAAATACTCTCCAGTGGAGATTCCTGTTCATCAGCAATGATTGTTCCGCCCTGTAAAACTGAGCGGTCGACCTCATTCGGTATTCCGGTTGACGGAACCGGCTTCTGACCAATGTAGGGTTCGCTTTCGACGAGTTTTGGCTGGTTTGGCCTCCCGGTCAGGTATTCCACCCATTTACCTTCAATACGGATGCGGCTGCTGCATGGTAGAGGGTCAACAGTATCGACAAATAGTACTTCTGGAGATATCAGAAGGATGCAGCTCAACGCAACTTTAGGGTCTTTGCTTTCTCTTGAACTTTTATCATTCAAGATATGAGGGGCAATACGCCAGTATGCAGTGTCATCGTCCTGGTGAACGTTTGGTCGACAGAGATGATAACTTAGCATCAGGTCAGCCAGACTATTCTGGGTTTGTGGAATAACAGCGCCGGAGTTCCTAACGGTCTCAATAATATCCTTGACCGCAACACCCCAGACGATGAATACGCCATAGGTAGTCACCCATACAGGGCTTCCTGGCTTGTTGGGAATCCAATCTCCTTTTTTCAATCTATGGCGCATGGCATCAACTACACGCTGAACCGCAGGTACACCTGACTGGCTTGCACGAATCGCATCACCGGCGTATTGCCGCATATCATAGTTAACGGATGCTGAGTCGGCGGCCTTAATGGTAGTGAGGATCTTGTTTTTGACGTCCTGACCACTGATTTTTTCTGCATTGAGCTGCGCACTGGCATTCAGTGCCCGGGTCAATTCATTGAAAATATCATTCCCGCCGTTAAGAAGGTAAACATGCATTTCTTTTGGCATGATCATCAACAACATATTGCTCGTGCTGGAGGTATGCTGGCGGTGACGGCCTGGTTTCCATACAAGATAGTATCTTTTTACATTGTTCTCTTTTGCCCAGACATGGATTGGTTCATGGCCTGGAGGCCAGTGAATTTTCCCGTCTTCGTTCCATACTTCAAAATCGGTAAATGGTTTCCCGAGGTCATGAAGTAGCCCACCAGCTGCGACTGCAAGTCGCCATGCTAATGCACGATTTGATTTATGTACGGGAACCGCCATTGAATCAAACTCGATGTTTTTAGAACGCCGGATACACTGGAAACACACTTCCAATGAATGACGCAACAATCCGGTTGCAGCACGGTGATGATGGTTTTCGGATGCCGGGAAGAGGTGAACAAAGTTAGCGAAATTTATCAGCATAGGAAGAATAAGCTGATTAAACTCAGAGTCCCTAATATCCAGTTCTCGTTTAATCGCCATCACAAGTGGTTTCTGGTAATGACGTAATACGTACTCACCCGGTACTTGAGCCGGGAATCCGATTTCGCTTGCCGGATAGCGCATATTATCTCGTGATGAAATGAGTTTCCCGATTTCTTCATCTACTGACATATCGATTTCGTCACCGAATAGATCAGTGGTAGCCTTTTTGTTATCAGGCAAAAAAGTATTCAGAATATTTTTAATGTGTCTCAGCATTAAAAGATTTCTCCGGTTAAGTACCTTGTAAGTTAACCGATTGAGAAAAAAATCGTGCTGGAAAATGACGACGTTTTGTCTTCATAAAACATAACGTCAAGGGTGAGAAATTAAGATAATGACGTTGCTATCCAATTGGAGACTAAGCAATGAAATTGGCGAATAAAATTGTTTTGCCCCTGCTGGTGGTTATTACCGGCGTAATCACCAGCGGTTGCAGTGGGACAGGTAAGCCACAACGTACTTACCTCGACGAAACGCGCAATCTCCCCGCCAGGGCCGAGTACCCCTACCAGTATCAGTACTCCGAATCCTGGCGTGGTACAGAACGCGGTGGCGCGGCTATACGTTACCCTGGGTATGAGCATACGCTCGTGAGTCCGTATGCCATCAATGATCCATCCGGGAAGCGATATGTGGCACATGACAATTACACCCAGGTCTTGCTCACTTCAGTGGCAAACACAAAGTATGCCAATGGGCCGCGTGGCACGTTCACACAGACCCCAGCATTTTGCGGGGAAAATACCTTTCTCCTTCCTAATAACACACAGAACGCCAGTAGGGCTGAATACCTCCGTATCAAAGATAAATACTGCTCAACACCTGGCTATCGGTTAAGTGCCCACGAATTAAATGTGCTTTCCAGTGGTGAACCGGAAGAGCTGCGGAAATATCGAATTCAGATGCAGATCGATAACCAACAACCTAAGTCCTAATCCATCAAAATGCGAGGGTACAATGGATAAGCAAAGAAATGAAAAGTGCAGTTCTGGAAATAAAACAATTTTTGCCTGGGCCGGGGGAATCGTTGTTGTAATCGGAATGGTTTGGTTGATGGTAATTAGTTTTATCTCGTACAAAACCCAGGTGATGACCAATCAACTGCTGGATAAAATTAGTACATCGCTGGCCAAGAACCCCGCAGTTCAACAGGGAGTGAACGGAAATATTCAGGACGAAGTAAAGGGTGCTCTTAAGTCTATCGCCGACCAAAAGCTCGCGGAAGAACGAAAGGCACTCTATAAAGGCTGGGACAAAGCAAATAAAAATACTGATGGCCGTTATATCTATGGCGAGCCTGGCGCTCGGTTTTCGTTGATCAACTATGAAGATCTGGAGTGTCCATTCTGCAAACGCTTCAAAGAAACGCCGAAGTATATCGTTGATACCGCGACAGCCGGGGCTGTTAACTGGGAATGGCGTCATTACCCTATGTCATTCCATGAGCCGGTCGCATCGAAGGGCGCAGCTGTTGCTGAGTGTATTGCGGAGCAGAAAGGGCCGAGTGCTTTCTGGGCCGTTACTGATTATTGGTTTAACCATACTGAAACAAACGGTAAAGGTTTTAAGGATGCGGACAGCATCCCAGCACTGTTTGAGGTAGACCAGGCGAAATTTGATACCTGTATGGGCAGTACTGAAGTGATTAAGCGCATTAAGCAGGATATGGAGGCCGGTTCAGCTGCCGGTGTTGATGGTACACCAACCACGATTGTGCGTGATAATGTCACCGGTAAAGAAGTCTCTGTTGTAGGCGCACAGCCCTTCTCAAAATTCGTTGAAGTGATCCAGTCTATGGTTGTCGATTCTCAGAGAGACACATCAGGCGAAGCCTCACCAGCTCAACAAGATAAATAGAAATAAAAAAGAGCCCTGAATTAACCAGGGCTTTTTTTGTCAGATTATCACTACTGAAACATTTCGCTCAATACGACTTCGGTATTCTTCTAATAGCTCCATTAACGAAGTATTGATGTTTACAGATTTCTTGGTTCTGGTAATAGTTACGTACAGCAGATTAAGTTCGTCAATAATTACTTCCCGTGGCTTCTTCATCACAACGGCTTCTATAATGGATGGGAAGTCGTCATTGATGATGACATGGTCAAATTCCTTTCCCTTCGAGGTATGGGCTGTGGTAACAATTAAATCAGCTTCCTTTTCTGTTCTGGCTTCATTCATCCTCATGGTCTCAACCATCCCGGGGATATCAGCATAGACTTCCATTAACTTAATCGCCCGCACCATGTCCACGTCCTTGGTGGTTTCTGCGATCTCTAAAAAATTTGCCCAGTTCCCGTATTCCGTAGTGATACGGTTATTTTTAATAGCAGCAATGTTACCTGTTTTTAGCGCATGTAAATCAAGGAGCTCGTCGAGACGGTATTTTGAAATACCTCCATTCCACATCACCCGTTTGCCCCACATAATCGACTCGTAGGCAGATTGTATGACTCCCATGTAGGTGCGGCTGATGATGGCGTAAAAGTTTTGATCCTGTATCGCCGATGGCTCAACGATAGCATCAAGACTACCCAGGCCTACCAAGGGGAACGTTTCACCCTTCATTGACAGCACAACGTTGGCCAGTGCTGCAACAAGAGGCCCAAACCGGAATGACTTAGTCAGGCGCATAACCTGAGCCCCGTGGTCTTCAACAATCTCAAGGGCGTTTTCCGCACCGCGCCAGCGGTTTATCACTTGGTGCTGGTCGCCGACAAAAACTTTGCAGCAGTTGTTTCTAAGAACGATATCGATCGTTACCGGATTTGCGTCCTGCGATTCGTCGAAGAGAATGACATTGTAGAACTGGTCTAGGGCTGGGTTCGATAACTGGAACAACTTGAGGATGGTATTCGGTGAGCAATAGGCATCGTTGAGTGGGTCAGATTGCATTTGCCATGTACGTTTTGCTGCACGTAGCGCTTGATCCAACCTGCTTTGAGATATTTTATCGGTTTTACTTAAGTCTTTAAGTACGTGTTCAGTAGTAATTTCGTGTTCATCTGAATTCATGAAATGGGTAAGCCCATTTATTGCAAGCTTAACCACTCTCCAGTCATCTTCACCCATCATTGCGCGGTATTCGCTCACGGATATAAACTGTCTGTATTTATGAGCAAAGTGTTTGTACCGGGTCACGGCCAAACCATGAGATGTTTTACACTCGACGTTTTTTGGGAATTTCTTTTTTGCATCATCTTTAATAGCTTTATTAAAAACGATATAGAGAATTTTGAGTGAGGGGTTTGCATCCGCGAATTCTTTTAGTGTAAAGGTCTTACCAGACCCCGCGTATGCCTGTACTGAAACAATACTGCCAGGTGTAGGTTTGAAACCTATGATCACGTTCTGTTCATCAGTTACCGGCATCAGAATTACCTTTATGTTAGATATCGTTTCATAGTACCTTTTGACACGGCGCGAATGATTTAAAAATGGGGGCAAATTGTACCCATTTTTAAGAATACAAATTTATCTGTTCATGAGTAATACAATAAGATAGTACCATCAAACTATTACTGCGGCCCTCAACAGGAGGTAATCTATGTTTTATTTATCGTCCTTTGTCTGGATGTCAATCTGGAGTCTGATTTCGATTTACATCTATTACAAAGATAAAAAGGCCGCGACTGCTGGCGAGTACCGTGTGGATGAACTGACGCTGGATGCGCTCATTGTGCTGGGCGGGTGGCCAGGTTGTTTCATTGCTCAACGAATGTTTAAACACAAAACACGCAGTGCTTACCAACGTCGGTTCCGGGTTATCGTTGCGGTCTGGATAGTTCTTTACATCGGATTATGGAATTTTCTATGGGCGGGAAATAAAATATGAAGATGTAAAAAAACCGGCCAGAGCCGGTTTTTTTTACATCCATGATGGTTACATGAATGCCGGTAAAGTGGTTTGCACTGCGTGGGATGCGGCCATCATGCCATTGATAATGTCCGGTGAGTAGTACAGGGAGATCGCACCACCAACAGCAACCGCCAGTGACATCAGACTCTGACGTACAACAGCAGCTGCGAGACCAACCAGAACGATAAGACCGATCAGCACCTTACCCAGAGAACCCTGCATGTAATCAGAGATTTTGAGCCATACATCGTCAAAACCTGCCTGGGTTGAACCAGAAGCGTGAGCGGTAACAATGGCAAGAATCAGAATGCCGGTGATCACCAGCGGGGTTTTAAACTTCTCAAATTTGATAGCGTTCATTTAAACATCCTTAATAACGAGTTTTAATAATTTCGATCTTTGGATGTTCTCCAGCTATTTAACGAGTTTGAGCCGGGAACTTTATTAATATAAAATTTGTTTTGTTTGATTTCATTGTTAAAGCAGGGCGTTATACAATAGCAATGTGTGATATAAGGTGACATTTATCCGTGTCTATTAACATATATGAAAATCTGGATGAAAACTTCTTTTTGAGTATGAAAGCCAACTTTACTAGTGTCACATTTAAACGAGGTGGATATGTTGAAATCAGAGGTGTTGGTCAGTACGTTGACATCGTTGGGATTATTATTTTTTTCTACTTTTGCACAGGCTGATAATCCAACAGAAGTAATGCTACCGGCTGGTGGCGTTAGAGTCGTTGTCGGATTTTCACCTGAAGGGTCTGCACAGAAAGCAATACTGGATCTGATCAATTCAGCTCAGCAGGAAATCCGTATGGCGGCATACTCTTTTACGTCACCCGTAATTGCGAAAGCATTAATTAATGCTCACCGAAGGGGAGTAGATGTCAGGATCGTAGTTGACAAAGGGCAAAATAATAACCGATATGCAGTCTCGACTATGAATACAGTAGTTAACGCGGGCATTCCGTTACGGACGAATGATCAATTTCTTCTGCACCATGATAAGTATTTGTGTGTTGATAGGATATCTGTTGAAACCGGTAGTTATAATTACTCAAGTTCGGCTTTCAATAAAAATAGTGAAAATAGCCTTGTACTTTATAACGCACCAGATGTTACAGCGCTGTATCTGGCCCACTGGGAATCTCGTTGGACTGGTGGTGTGGATTACATACCTAATTATTGAATTTTAATCAGGGTTCGGGATGAACCCTGATTTTATCATTTAAGAAACGCTTCAAGTTCGTCCATATCCAGGTCGTTATAAAATGAACGCCAACCTTTACGGGCTAAATTCGGATGCAGCATTTTGATGTTGCTTAATGGCATAATGCTGCTTAGTCCCATTTTAATAAAGTATTCATATACCAGGCGGCTGTACCGGTCAAAATCGGTAAGCGGTCTCGACAGAAGGTATGCTGCCTCTGACATAGTCAATCCCTGTATATGCAACCTGTAACCCAGCAGACGGCTGCATGTATCGCGCATAACACCGCGTGTTAGCGGGAATAACTCATCACTTACAAGATGTTCAGGTAAGTGAGTTCTCGGGCACTGAACAGGATTTATACCCCTGATATAGCACTCATCATTCTCAAGGATACAAAACTGGGGTTCCGGGCCGGAAAAAGAGTTACCAAGAAAGCCGCAGGGATCGATCACGCCACCACCCTTAAGTGCTATCCATCCGTACTGAGTTTCAGTGACTTGGTATAACCCACGATCTCCTGGATTGATGCGTTCTTTGACCTTTTTTCGACGTGTTCCTATAGTAGCAGTTCCGGCAATTACTCCCTGATCTACCAGTGCTCGGCATACGATGTAGGATCTCGCCTCTGACCATTCAATCCAGGGTAAACCAATGTGGTAACTGGTCGAAACCAGCCTTAAGCCGTCGATGCATGAATCTGTCATGTAACTTCTCCCGAAAAAAAAGCGCACCAAAGATGCGCTCGTATTTTCAATTCAACAGTCAGGCTTTGGATTTTTTGGCCAACTTGTCCGTTTGCTTAGAAAGTTCCTTTTTTGTGAATTTGAGGGAATCGGTTCGTTTATCAGGATCGCCAACAGCCTGAAGAATCAACGAGTAGGAGTTTTCGCCATTGAGTACAAAGAGGTCGGTTGCCTGCGACCATGCCCCCTTGTTTTCAGAACGCTGTACCCGCAGGATATTTCCTGGGAGGAGTGAGACTGACCAACCTTTTTCATCAGAAAGGTATACGTTGACCTTACCTTTCGATGGTAACAAGAATACTTTTGATGAAAAGGTTGAATAAACGAATACCGTATTTTGTCCCTGCGAATTGTATTCAACAGTTTTAAAGTGCCCACTATAGTCCAGGTCAGCGCCAGTAAGCGCATTCTTCTCCTGAACAACAAACTGTTGGGCTGTATAGCCTTCTGATGCTGCTTTATAGTCTGACGTAGCAGTAGTTTTAGTGGGTTCCGTATAACCGAACTCAGCTGGGTCAATTTGATGGCCAGAGGTATCTTTAGTGATGTTTTCAACACCTGCAATATCACGTGTGGTAGGTGATGGCGGTGTTTGAACCGGGTTGGTCTGCGCCGCAGCGTGTTGATTTGGTTCTGCTGTAACTGGAGCTGAAGCCGGGGCTTCACTAGTGGCCCCAGATAGTGCTTTTTTAGCGATTTCCTGTGCAGGAGTTATCTCAACCGTTCCAGGTTGCTCTGCGTTTTGTGAAACCTCGCTACCGTCAGTAAACCCAGGTTCAGCCTTAATTGAGTCAACCAATGACTGCGTAGCAGGATCTGACTTAGATACAACTGGTGAATTTGCATCCGGGTTAGCTGGTGGCGTGGTTGTGGCCATTTTTAGCATCTGATCGCCAAGATTATCAGACGATGCAGGGGAAACACCGGCGCTATCTTGCTTTGTGACAGTAGGTTCACTTTTATCATCATCAGGGGGCGCTGATGCGGGTTCCTGTTCATTATTTGTGATAGGAAGTGTCAGTGTTGGCTGAGGCCCAGCCTCATCGGTATCAAGGTCATCGTCATCCACATCGATACCATGTTGTTTTGCAATATCCGGGTTAACGCTGATCCCACTCTTTGCAACTTCGACGATAGATAGGTTCGGTTCTTTGTCTGGTTTACCATTCATTAAAATAAATGCGCCTAATGTGCTTACCGCAAAGATACCGGCAACCAGGATACTCAAGGTTTTTTTAGAAAATCGCGCCTTAACACTGGGGGTTTCATCTCCAGCATTCTGCGCTGCGCGTTCGCGTAATTTCTCCTGGCCGTATTCAGCACTTGTGCCACGTTTTTCACTCGTCATTGAAAACCTCGTTGATCACTATTCGTTCTGGCCGAAGCCCCAACTCACGGTGTATATGAAAGTGAGCATGATATGGAAAGCCCCATAATCGCGTGAGATGGTTGCCCCGGAATTGATTAGGAAAATATGCTCTCGCGATAATAAACGGATTATATCTTGAGGGAGGTAGCTCTCGAAATTTTGCGGCCTGAAAACGACCGCAAAATGAGATGGTTTTCTTGAAAATAGATTTCTAGAGGTTACGGGTTCCTTTACAAATTGGGTAAGCCGAGCAACCATAGAAATAATTTCCATTCGACATTCTTCTAACCATTTTGCTATGGCAACGGGGACAGCTAGGTATGACATTAAGATCGTATATTTGATTCTCACCTGGACCAACATTTATTATCTCAGTGGCAGGCGGGGGGATTTCTTTATCCTTGATTATTTTCAGAAGTCTGGAACCATCGATAAGCGATAATGTTCCTTTAACATTTGCGCTAAGAGCGAATTCCCATGCATCCTGAGTAAAGAACCCAGAGGTGATGATATAACCCCGCTCATATGCATTGGCTTGCACTACACCGTAAATTTCGCGGACTACCGAGACTCCTACTTTGCTGGTTTTCCATAATTTGCACTGTACCATTTCGCGGCGACCATCTTTTTGCAGCAGAATGTCGACTCCGCCGTCAGCTCCTGTATTAGTCAGAGTTGCTTTGTAGCCATTGAGTTCGAAATGCAGTCTTATAATCTTTTCGAATTGCTCCCATGTCATATTCGAGAGAATTTTCTGGGAATCATTTCCATCCTGAATGGAGGAGTAAATTCGACGTACTTCAGCAAGTTGTACATTTTTTAGCAATGTTGCGACAAACATCATCATCGAAAGGGTTAGAGATGCGCCTCGAAGGATTTCAGGGAGTATGTTACTCACGCCTACAGCAAAACGATTCATTACGAGTGCTAGGTCATCAGTACTGCTTGCAATAAACTGATAATACAAATCGCCTGGAACGTACACATAATTAGTAAGAGAAAGAATATATAGCAAGCAGGAAATCGGGAAGCCGATATACCACCGGAAAAAATAGGTTTGCTGGCTAGCACCACTGTTTCTCCATGACTGGATATTAAAAATAACGCCGAAGACTTCCTTTCCTGTACGGGTCATCGACATCTGGAGAGACAATTGTGTAATAAAGAGGCCCGCAATGACCAACGGGCCATCATGTAGAAAGAATAAAGCTAATGACGCTAGCAGGAAAAAGCACCACTGGAATTTGGCGCATCGGGACATTCCTTTTGCTGCCAATTTTCTAAAAACCATATGGTCACCATTCATTCAGAATTAATTCTAAGAAAGGTGCGCCTCAGTATCCCATTACAGTTATCAATGAATACATCGTAAAACATGACTGATAAACAAATCAGGGCAAATGTATAAACGATGATTTCTTCAACATATGGAAAATCAGGGTAAATCGCACCTAAATAAATTGCTGACAGTACAAGATACCCACCCCACAATTGGAACAACCGTGGTCTTACTAACAACCATGTGAGTAACGCCAGTACCACTAAGTTTGCAATGCCTATGGCGTTGATCGTCTTTATGGAAGTGAGCGGCACAAAGTACAGAACGCAATAAACGCTACATATCAGAATCACAATGGCGTAAATCACAACACGCTGGAGTAGAGAGTTCATGGTTTCCTCATACACTTTACAGGCCTGTATAACAGAATACCACCGTGTAGCGATTGACGAAGCATATCAGTGTATCTAGTTAATCATTCTCATCTCCCTCACAAGCAATTTGGCTCGGCATCCAATAAGGATGATTTGAAGTCTTGACGTAACTGAACACCATTCTGCATGGAACGCTCGTTAAGTTCGCAACTATCATACTTCTGTCACTGTTTTCAAGGAATTCAGCGCCAGAAAGTTCATTTTCATTCCAGAGACCAGCATTAGAAAGGGTTGCCATCGCATCTGGAAGCGCGTTTATTGCCTTGGTTGCGGGAATTGGTAATTTATCCCGACTTCCACAACCCAGGATAAGGAAGCATAAAAGAACAGTCGTGATAGATTTCATTCTCTCTTCCTCATTTTGGTGTTGTGGGTATTAAAGAGGTCGATGGCTTCAGTTCCCGTGATGGGTATCCAGTAAGGAGGGATGGCTGGAGCCTCATAAAATGGAATTCTCCCGCAGCCTGCTACGGGTAGAGAACAAACAAACAGGATTTCGTCGAACTGGTTTTCAAGTGCCCACAACTGGCTGTACCCAACTAATCCATTTAATTTTGCTTCATGGTGAATTTTCAGAATCGAAAATACAGCCTTCGCAAAACCAAATGGTGGGTTACCAAAGCGTATTGGATCGATACCCAGCGATGTCAGTGCAGACTTCGATATATCATTAAACCTATTGAATAGCGCAGAGCCATGTTCATGGTCTGTTCTTAGGGCAAAAGGAATAGTATTGTCGGGGCTAATTAAGCATTGCTCTTTGAATTGACGGAAACCAGACACACGTTGGATATGGCATTCGACTGATCGCAGAAACAAATCAGGCACACAAAAATCATGAGCAGTAAAACCTTCGAATCCTTCATCGTTACAGAGCTGGTTTGTTAACCTGAACCACAATTGGTAGGCAGATAGTACCTCCTCGTAAGTGCTTCTGACCTCCACATTATTGGTTTTGTAAAAGGTTTCGATCATCATGACTGATTACCTTTGATGCGGCTGCTGTCGTTGTTTAATGGAACGGTCACCTGAATCCCCACGCGCCAGAAAGCCTAAATTGACGATCCTGAAATTTACTCGCCCTACGAGACTATCATGGGGAATGAGACCTCTGAGGTTCCTAGGTGTGCCAGGGGGATTGTCCCAGTAACGGGAATCAAGCGAATGGTCTCGGTTATCACCGGCCATAAAGTAGTATCCTTCGGGAATGATCCATTTCTTACCCGTTTTCACGTAGCCGATACGGTTATCTGTCTGGAAGATATAACTTTGACCGGCAGTGTCGGTATCTGCCTGGTATTGAGTAGTAAAACCATCTTTTTTAATCTGGTTTCCGTTTTGTTTACCGTTTATCGAGAAGATTTTCTCTTCGTTGTATGTGACGGTATCGCCAGGAATACCTAATACGCGTTTGACATAGTAAACGCCGGGAACAGAAGGGGCGTTAAAAACGAGTACGTCCCCACGCCTAATAGCGCGATGATCGAATAAACCACCTACACGCTGAGCGATAACCAAGTCTCCAGGTTTTATAGTTGGGTACATGGATTCTGTCGGGATCAGGAATACACCGCCGAGAAACTGAAAGGACACAATAACCGCAAGCGACAATGAGGAGGAAACTATCAACCAATGTTTTGGACGACGAGACCTTATCAGCTGATAAGAGAGGTAAAGTGCAGAGATGATAAAAACAATAATTAACGGTTTCATGGAGTTATATACCACGCTTAATATTTTTTGCGTAATTAGAGAGCGATTTACCCAAAAACAGGTATACGAGACAGGTGAAAAGGTAAACAAAATGGATGCTGGTGGTTTTTTGGGCTAAAGTGAAAAATTGGTTCGCCTGCCCACCAGCTAATGTGTAATTGAGTTGAACTGTTGGTTTTTCAGCATCGACATAAAAACTTCTAGTTTTCATGAAGGTTAACGGCTTGAAAAATACTTTATAACCAACTCGTGCATAAATTGTGCATGTTGTAATGGTTATTACCAACGGCACATAGAATGGAATAATTGTATTGAGCCAGCACAATAATGACCACACCAGCACTGAATCCAGTAGAAACCTGGCAATAGAGTTGGCCTGCGTTCTGCCCGCTACCACCATAATGGGTATAAATTTAACCATGAAATCCACCATAGTTATACTTGTTTACACCATCTTATAGACAGACAAATTTTCTCCGACTTTTTTTGAACGCAAAACGACCCCGAAAAACGGACATTATATGGTCAGGAATTTCGATAGTTTAAGAGAACATGGTAAATTTTTTCTATCGAAATTTGTGGAGAATTGAAATGAGCAGTGATGCCACTAAGATGGTTGAAGCCTTTGTTAAAGACCCATTAAGTTACGATAGATTTGGGCCAGAGCTTATTTCAAATCAAAAATGTGTCCTCAACATCAATGGGCATGAAATGTCAATTGATGAAGCAGTTAAGATGAGTGATATTGAAAAGTCGCTCTTAGATGAAATTTACCATCTCATAGACGCAATGACAAAAGCGGAAGTCAATTTCTCAAAGGGAAAAAAGAATCTTTTTCGTCGGATGTTCGATCATTTAACAGGTTCCGAAATCTTACGGAAAGCCCAGCTAGATATTTATAACAAAGTAGTTATGAAACTATGCGAACGGATACCTGATCATTTCAAAATGCTAACCGCTCATGCTGAAATCACGAAGGGTTTGGAGGCAATCTATGCGCAAGATATTCATCAGCTAGAGGTTTTCATAGATGTTGTTGAGTCATATCTGAAAAATAAGAACGAGTGTGACTATAGTGTCACAAGCAATGAATATATGGCAATTAACAGGCTACGGATAAGAGTTAATAACTTTCAGGGAGTTCTTGTTGGTTTAAAACTAAGTCAGGTTCAAGCACAAATGAGCTATGAAACAGCTGTCGATGTAAAAGATAGCCTTCGAGATATTAAAGATAATTTATTACCTATGTGGGAAGGGCAGGCTAAGAACATCAACGCCAGTGGTGTTTGTAGTGGTATTGATGAAGTGGCTCATGAAAAATTCAAGAAGCTGGTCAATAAATTAAATAAGAACATAAGGTGAGATAACATGAAGATCATAAATAGTATTGATATATTAGATGTCAAAGTGGCTAAGGAATTTGATAAATATGCTGTTGATGTAAGTATGGAATCATCAATAAAAGATGCAGTCAGATCTTTCCAGATTGGTGATATTGATGCCGCGCATAACTTTGGACGATTGGAGGACACTACTGATATTAATTATCTTGATAACCTCCTTCTCAGCGTCAGCTCATCATCTCAGGGCAAGAAGGGAGAGACTCTGAATGAGATTGTTGCACTGGCTCGTGAAGTCAGTAATGCAGTCGAACCAAGTTATCTTCAAAAGAAACTGTCACGGATACCGTATGTTGGGCCTTTCATAATGAAAGCCATCGGTCTTCATTTTAGTGCAATGTCAAGATTTGATTTAGTTAAAGGACAAATCGATATTTTAACCTCGGATATCGAAAGCATATCGGAGGGGTTGTTTGAAATGAATAAAAATATTGATGGAATGTATGACCAAGCTTTAACTAGTGTAAAAAATACAGGGGTTAACATTGTAGCTGCCTATTACATTCTGGAGAAGTTACAAACAGTTCAGGCTTCTATTCGTAAGGAACTAAAAAATCAGCCTGATAATACCATGCTGAGCATGGAAGCAATGAATATTGAACATCAAATCGCCCTCATAACAAAACGTCGAAATGACATGATCACGGAACAACAAAAGGCATTTGAAGACCTAAAGATGATGAAAATGATGAAGTTCAATAACCTCTCGATGGTAGACCAGTTTGAAACTATTATTAAAGTAACGATACCATCTTCTAAACGCAGCCATCTTATTATTGACCAGGCCGAAAGGAGTGATAAAAGCTCATTACTGATTCAGGCAATTGGTGATTCTGTAAATCAACAAGCCAGACGTCAAGCTTTGTTAGTAAAAGAGAGCAGTATTCGTGTAGCCAAAACAGCTAATCGTACTGTATATGATGTTGAGACAATTGATTACATATCAAACCAGATCAATGAGGCCGGTCGAGAAATTAAAAAAATCCACGACCGAGCCAAGACGCAACATACCCAGCTTGAAGCTCGCGCAGCGCAATGGAAGGAGAAGCGTTTTATGGTAGCAAAAGAACTGTCTTCCAAATAATAGTTAAATTTAGAGGATGTGCTATGGCTAGAATCAGACAAAGTAATCCATATGATGATGTTGAGAATGCTATTAGACGGAAGCGTGATAGAGCTATATATTTTACCTTAGCTATATCTCTAATCTTCGCTATTATATTTCTAATATTATGGTTTTGTATTCCATCAGACATGCCAGTAGATGAGCAAGTCAAACAGGTTTCTGACGATATATTCAACATTCTACGCTCCAATGAGTTAGTTCCTGAAAATGCTTTTGATACGACAGGATCATTTATTTCCATATATGGAAGAGTTGGTGTGGGTGTATGTATATTGATTGTAATACTAGGGGCAATTATTAATGGGAATGGTTTACAACTTGAGATAATGACAAGTTGCATAGTATTGTTTGTAGGGTTTAATTTATTTATTGCTGCATTTGGTGATGAGCCTCATAATTATAAATACAATACCGACAAAATAAGTACTGCTATGAAAACTGGAGACTTGGACTCTTTGTATGAAATCTATGGAGACAGAGGGAGTTTACTAAGAAAGTCAGTTGAAAAAGCACTTGCAGATCCTAAACCAGCTACTGCAAAAAAACTGGGAGATATCGATGGCCTGTTACTCAGAGGTGTAATAATTACTGCTGAAAAAGTATCTGATAGCAATTATAAAAATCATCTTGGAAACTTGGTTTTGTTAATGCCTGAATATAAAGAGGATAGTGTCAAAGACAAAAACACACTGTTTGATTCACAACTTTATAAAGCTATTGATTACCATATTTATGACATTGGTTACAAGTCTGGTGCGCTTGCTTCAAATCCTCTTTCTGCTTGGAAGTCGGGAAATGATCTTAAATCCAATTATATTAAATATATTATAAAAAGTACTGCTCTAATATTTTTTATACTTGCCGTAATTTTTGTGGTGATTATACTGCTGACGGTTAGAAATGGCCGTAGGCTTACTTATTTGATAGAGTCTAATATTAAATATCTGTCGAAATAAAATAAAACGCCCCTGCGGAGTATATAGTAAAAACAGTGTCTATTCGCGTGTGAGTGAGTGACAGGGCTTTACATATAACGTCAGCGGCTTTCATTTCAAACGTACATACTGTGTATAATGGTATGTACGTTTTTTATTTGCGCCGAGTCCTTCGGCGGTAACCATTCATCCATGAATTTTTGTTCAGTGTTTAATTGCACCTTGTGAGTGCGACTTGTTCCAACAAGTCGGGAGAGATAGGAGTTACGTCATTGGTTTAGCAGGACGGGGATAGTTATTTGCGGCAAGTACAGAGTTGTCGCCGCATCCATGCGGCTTTGACAGTTCAGTTGTTCACTCATTGATTCACCTTCTTGATTAATTGCACTTAATTTACCACCACATTGCAACCGCTCCTTACCACGTGTTGCAAATTAATCGCACCACAACTTTCACGGAAAGTACCACTTCGTCGGATCTCGGCTTTGTGCCAAAAACGGACATTGACTTTGGCTGTTACTGAATTGCAGGTTTTAGTTAATCCACGAATAAATCTCCCAAACACCTGCACTATCCATCAACAGTATAAGCTGATTTAACGTTTAGTATTTCTTATTAAGTTTTTAACCACGGTCTTGCGGGCGCGAAACCGCTAGAGCGCTTACTTAGCGAAATGATGTACGCTTGGAAGCAATTGATTTAGCGTGGATTAAAGGTTAACTTCTTCTGAGTAAAATTCATAAAAGAAGGCAATAGTGACCTGCTCCCCGTTGATTAGTACACCCCGATGTTAGTAATGTCTTCATAAGCCACATGAGGACATCCCCATGAAGAAGCGTTTTTCCGACGAACAGATCATCAGTATTCTCCGCGAAGCCGAAGCCGAAGCTGGGGTACCCGCCCGTGAACTCTGCCGCAAGCATGCCATTTCCGATGCCACGTTTTACACCTGGCGTAAGAAGTATGGCGGTATGGAGGTGCCTGAAGTTAAGCGCCTGAAGTCGCTTGAGGAAGAGAACGCCAGACTCAAGAAGCTGCTTGCCGAAGCCATGCTGGATAAAGAGGCGCTTCAGGTGGCTCTTGGGCGAAAGTACTGACGACAGACCAGAAGCGGGAAGCCGTGATGTTGATGTGTGATGCGACCGGTCTGTCGCAACGTCGTGCCTGCAGGCTTACAGGTTTATCCCTGTCGACCTGCCGCTATGAGGCTCACCGTCCGGCTGCTGATGCGCATTTATCAGGGCGCATCACTGAGCTGGCACTGGAGCGCAGGCGTTTTGGCTACCGTCGTATTTGGCAGTTGCTGCGCCGTGAAGGGCTTCATGTTAATCATAAGCGCGTGTACCGGCTTTATCACCTCAGTGGCCTGAGCGTAAAACGCAGAAGACGTCGTAAAGGGCTGGCAACAGAACGTCTGCCGCTGCTCCGTCCGGCGGCGCCCAATCTGACCTGGTCGATGGATTTCGTCATGGACGCACTTTCCACCGGTCGCAGGATCAAGTGTCTTACCTGCGTCGATGATTTCACAAAGGAATGCCTGACGGTCACTGTTGCCTTTGGGATTTCAGGCGTTCAGGTCACGCGTATTCTGGACAGCATTGCACTGTTTCGAGGCTATCCGGCGACGATAAGAACTGACCAGGGGCCGGAGTTCACTTGCCGTGCACTGGATCAATGGGCCTTTGAGCATGGTGTTGAGTTGCGCTTAATCCAGCCGGGCAAGCCAACGCAGAACGGATTTATTGAGAGCTTTAACGGACGATTTCGCGATGAATGTTTGAATGAGCACTGGTTCAGCGATATCGTTCATGCCAGGAAAATTATTAATGACTGGCGGCAGGATTATAACGAATGCCGCCCGCACTCCACGCTGAATTATCAGACACCGTCTGAATTTGCAGCGGGCTGGAGAAAGGGTCATTCTGAGAATGAAGATTCCGACGTTACTAACTGAGTGTTGTATCTAATCGTGGGGGCAGGTCACTTGGTCGGTGCCATGACGCGACTATTTTCAGGTGATTGCTGATACAACTCACAACAGGCTTGAGCAATGTCGCTCTTTGCCGTTTCGTGGAAGTGAATAGCCCCCGTACTTAGTTTTTCAGGCACGATACCTTGATTAATGAGCTTGGAGTATTCAGGAAGGCACTGTTGCAAAGTTAGCGATGAGGCAGCCTTTTGTCTTATTCAAAGGCCTTACATTTCAAAAACTCTGCTTACCAGGCGCATTTCGCCCAGGGGATCACCATAATAAAATGCTGAGGCCTGGCCTTTGCGTAGTGCACGCATCACCTCAATACCTTTGATGGTGGCGTAAGCCGTCTTCATGGATTTAAATCCCAGCGTGGCGCCGATTATCCGTTTCAGTTTGCCATGATCGCATTCAATCACGTTGTTCCGGTACTTAATCTGTCGGTGTTCAACGTCAGACGGGCACCGGCCTTCGCGTTTGAGCAGAGCAAGCGCGCGACCATAGGCGGGCGCTTTATCCGTGTTGATGAATCGCGGGATCTGCCACTTCTTCACGTTGTTGAGGATTTTACCCAGAAACCGGTATGCAGCTTTGCTGTTACGACGGGAGGAGAGATAAAAATCGACAGTGCGGCCCCGGCTGTCGACGGCCCGGTACAGATACGCCCAGCGGCCATTGACCTTCACGTAGGTTTCATCCATGTGCCACGGGCAAAGATCGGAAGGGTTACGCCAGTACCAGCGCAGCCGTTTTTCCATTTCAGGCGCATAACGCTGAACCCAGCGGTAAATCGTGGAGTGATCGACATTCACTCCGCGTTCAGCCAGCATCTCCTGCAGCTCACGGTAACTGATGCCGTATTTGCAGTACCAGCGTACGGCCCACAGAATGATGTCACGCTGAAAATGCCGGCCTTTGAATGGGTTCATGTGCAGCTCCATCAGCAAAAGGGGATGATAAGTTTATCACCACCGACTATTTGCAACAGTGCCCTGTTAATTCTGCTGGCGGTAGTCGTTTGGTTTACCCTGCCAGAGAGGAAAATACGGCAATTGGGCAAACAGCGTGCCACACCTCACTGATTAGGGTGTGGTTAACACTTCATTAATTAAACAGTCATTACTCTTACTTAACTGTGTGATATACCTATTTAGGGTTTGAAACATTAGAGTTTGAAATAGGTAAGGTCTGAGCAATGACTGAGCAAACGTCCCCCGCACAACTTGATCTCGATAGCGCGGCTCAGCCCCCCAGAGTTTATATCCGGGGGGACTGGGTGTTGGCGCATTACTGCGTTTTGGAGCCGCGCGTTGCGCAATTGCGCGCTAATATGCCCAGTGGGGGGGTATTTGATCTCAACCAACTGGGGGCGTTAGATACCGCCGGTGCAACGTTGTTAGCTCTGCTTCTGGGTGAGGACCGTGTAGCAAATTTACGCGAACTTGCGCCTAAATTGCCAGAAGAGCGGAGGATATTACTTGAAACGGTAAGCCATGTATTGCCTGACTTAACCCCTGAGTTGTCTGAAAAACCCACACGGTTTTGGCTTGAGATGCTGGCTAATACCGGCCGTTCGGTAGATAACTTATGGCAAGATATTAAGTCACTATTGGGCTTTATTGGTCTGGCGCTGGAAACCTTGCTGGGAACACTTTTTCGCCCCTCCCGCTGGCGCATTACCTCATTAATTGCCAATATTCAACAGATTGGCCTCAATGCTGTGCCGATCATTATGTTGCTCACCTTTTTGGTGGGGGCAGTTATCGCCTTTCTCGGTGCAACCGTACTCACTACTTTCGGCGCGGGCATTTTTACCGTCGATTTGGTGGTATTTTCTTTTCTACGTGAATTTGCGGTACTGCTTACCGCGATCCTGATGGCAGGGCGAACAGCCAGTGCTTTTACCGCTGAAATTGGCTTGATGAAAGCCAATGAAGAGATTGATGCTATCCAAACACTGGGCTTGAATCCGGTCGAACTGTTGGTGCTACCGCGCGTCTTGGCACTATTGATCTCTCTGCCGATGCTAACCTTTATTGGCATGGTTTGCGGTATTTTCGGTGGCATGGTGGTGTGTGCCTTAACACTGGATATCTCTCCCACTATGTTTTTGTCGATTATGCAAAACAGTAATGGGTTGCAGCATTTTCTGGTGGGAATAAGTAAAGCCCCTATTTTTGCTTTCCTGATTGCTATTATTGGCTGTCTGGAGGGGTTCAAAGTAACCGGTAGTGCTGAATCAGTCGGGGTTCATACCACCACCAGTGTGGTGCATTCGATCTTTGTGGTGATTTTGCTTGATGCCGTGGCAGCGCTATTTTTCATGGAAATGGGGTGGTGAGCCAAATGACGCAAGATGCAATCATTCAAATTCGCGATCTGGTTAACTGCTTTGGCGTACAGTGCGTGCATCAAGGGTTGAATCTTGATGTTAAGCGCGGCGAAGTTCTTGGCGTGGTTGGTGGCTCGGGTACCGGTAAATCTGTTCTGTTACGCAGTATTGTTGGGTTACGTCGTCCGACTGACGGGAAAATTCATGTTTTTGGCAAGGATTTAATGGCACTGTCAGGTCAATCCCGCGCCATGGTCGAGCGCCGATTCGGCGTATTATTTCAACGAGGCGCACTGTTCAGTTCTCTAACCGTGACCGAGAACGTGGCATTACCATTAATAGAAAACGCCGGATTACCCCGGTCTGAGGCTGAGCGATTGGCTCAGGTTAAACTGGCACTGGCTGGGCTACCGCCGGGCACTGGCAGTAAGTATCCAGCATCTCTGTCGGGTGGTATGGTCAAGCGTGTTGCGCTAGCCCGTGCCTTAGCACTGGACCCGGATATTCTGTTTCTTGATGAACCGACTGCGGGTCTTGATCCCATTGGTGCGGCGGCGTTTGACAGTTTGATCCGCACCCTGCGGGATGCCCTCAATCTAACGGTATTCTTGGTGACCCACGATCTGGATACGCTGTATACACTGTGTGATCGTGTGGCGGTGCTTTCGCAGAAAAAAGTGCTGGTGGTTGATACTCTGGATAAAGTTGCAGCGACTGATGATGGCTGGATTCAGGCGTATTTTCATGGCCCACGTGGCCGGGCTGCTTATCAGGCAGCGGCAATTAACAGTGGAGAGAGGTTGTAATATGGAAACCCGTGCTCATCATGTCGTTATTGGTTTGTTCACTCTTATTGTGGTGAGTGCCGCGCTGCTGTTTTGCCTATGGCTGACAAATTCCGGTTCTGATCGCCAGTTCAGATTGTACGATATCGTTTTCAATGAGCCTGTGAGTGGCCTGTCACAGGGTAGCACCGTTCAGTACAGCGGGATTCGAGTCGGTGAGGTGACGCAATTACGCCTGGACCGAGACAATCCGAATAAGGTTTGGGCACGTATTCGCGTTTCTGCATCTACTCCGATACGCGAAGATACCCAAGCTCGTCTCACCGTCGCGGGTATTACCGGCACCTCAAATATTCAATTCAGCAGTGGCAGCCAGACCAGCCCGTTGCTGGAGGGCAAAGATGACGAGGTTCCTATCATTATTGCTACCCCTTCGCCGATGAGCCAGTTACTGGCTAACGGTGAGAATTTCATGACCAATGCGAATGAAGTGTTGGTGCGTTTGAACCAGTTGCTGGCACCGGATAACCAGCAGCGCCTAGTAACGACACTGGATAATCTCGCGCTGGTCACCCAAACTGTGGCTGATCAACGTGGTGATCTCCGTACCCTGTTGCAGCAGTTGGCGCAGGCCAGTAAACAGGCTAATGAGACACTGACTCAAACCAATCGCCTGCTGCGTAATGCTAACGGCTTAATGGATGGGCAGGGGAAACAACTGGTCAGTGATGCCGCCAAAACCATGGCATCGTTGCAAAATACCAGTACCATCCTCAATAAATTGGTGAGTGAAAATAAAACCTCACTCAATAACGGGATGCAAGGGATGAATGAGCTGGGGCCGGCAGTAGATGAGCTGCGCAGAACATTAGCGACATTACGTGCCGCCGTTTCTCGTTTGGAAGAAAACCCAGCGGCCTTGTTGCGCGGCCGTGAAAGAACACAGGAGTTTACGCCTTAATGCTCTCTTTTAATGTGATGCGCTATGCAGGCCGCCGCGTGTGGCTATTGATGATATCCGGGGGGGCGATACTGCTCTCTGCCTGCACCATTTTACCTTCGGCCCCTGTATCACAAGTTTATCTTCTGCCGGTGCCACCTGCAGTCAGTGTGCCACACGCGCAGACAGTAAACTGGTCATTACGGGTTTCACAACCGGCGACGAACCAGTTTCTTAATAGCTCACGCATAGCGGTGCAGCCTCAGGGCCAGGAGATTGCGGTTTATAAAAACTCCCGTTGGAGTGATTCGGCGCCGATTTTGGTGCGCAATCGTCTTATTCAGGCGTTCCGTAGCGATGGGCGAATCCGTGCAGTCAGTAGCGACGATGATAGCTTGCAGGCTGATGTGGAGTTGAGTGGTGATCTGTCCGCGTTCCAAGGGGTATACCATGTTGGTAGCAGCGAAGTGCTGATCCGTTTTGATGCTCGGCTGGTAAGAATTTCAGATCGTAGGATTATTGCGACTCGCCAGTTTGACATTCGCCAACCGATAAAAGGTAACGAGATGAACGAGGTGGTTCAGGCCTTTGGCCTGGCCAGTGACCAGTTAGCCACTCAAGTGCTCAACTGGACGATGCAGCAATCCCCTGCGCAGGGTTGATATCTAAACCAGCACCGGTTGGTTTTATCTGAGGCGAGTTGGCAGTAGCTAACTCGCCTTTTTTATCGTCTAGTTTAATGATTCAAGGCGAATAATTGCGTCTAAGGGGAAAATATTCTCTTTATTGTTTTGTGATTAGTATCTCATTGAGTAAGGGATTAATGGTGTTTGAGTTATCTATTTCATTGTTTTTAATATGTTTTTATTTAAATTGTTCTGTGGTTATCTTTTTTGTTAAAGAGAACAATATTCTCCAAGCATTAAAAACAACAAGAAAATAGGAAAAGTATTTCTCCCCGTAAAACCCTAAGATAAAAATAATCCAAATCACTGATTAATTACTTCAAATGCAAAAAATAACACATCAACAATTACTCGATTGGTTGAAAAAGGAAGTGAAACTTTCATTAGGTTGTACTGAGCCTATTGCTATTGCGTATGCTGCCGCAGTGGCTGCTAAATATCTCAACGCACCGATATTAAAAATAACGGGGAATATATCGGAGAATCTGTATAAAAATGCGATGGGAGTCACTATTCCGGGAACAAGCTATTGCGGAGTCACTCTTGCGGCGGCAATAGGGGCTATTGGTGGTAACGCGGATGCCGATTTAGAAGTATTAAAAGATATTACTGCGACACAAATTACCGAAGCCTATATATTTAATGAATCAGGTAACGTGTGTCTAAACGCAGTAGATGCTACGGATTTTATTTTTATCGATATTAGGTAATGACTCCAACTTACTGATAGTGTTTTATGTTCAGATAATGCCCGATGACCTTGTCATGCAGCTCCACCGATTTTGAGAACGACAGTGACTTCCGTCCCAGCCTTGCCAGATGTTGTCTCAGATTCAGGTTATGTCGCTCAATGCGCTGAGTGTAACGCTTGCTGATTACGTGCAGCTTTCCCTTCAGGCGGGATTCATACAGCGGCCAGCCATCCGTCATCCATACCACGACCTCAAAGGCCGACAGCAGGCTCAGAAGACGCTCCAGTGTGGCCAGAGTGCGTTCACCGAAGACGTGCGCCACAACCGTCCTCCGTATCCTGTCATACGCGTAAAACAGCCAGCGCTGACGTGATTTAGCACCGACGTAGCCCCACTGTTCGTCCATTTCCGCGCAGACGATGACGTCACTGCCCGGCTGTATGCGCGAGGTTACCGACTGCGGCCTGAGTTTTTTAAGTGACGTAAAATCGTGTTGAGGCCAACGCCCATAATGCGGGCGGTTGCCCGGCATCCAACGCCATTCATGGCCATATCAATGATTTTCTGGTGCGTACCGGGTTGAGAAGCGGTGTAAGTGAACTGCAGTTGCCATGTTTTACGGCAGTGAGAGCAGAGATAGCGCTGATGTCCGGCAGTGCTTTTGCCGTTACGCACCACCCCGTCAGTAGCTGAACAGGAGGGACAGCTGATAGAAACAGAAGCCACTGGAGCACCTCAAAAACACCATCATACACTAAATCAGTAAGTTGGCAGCATCACCCGATATTACGCTATATAGTCTTAGTGATCAGTGCCGGGTAGTGATTCAAGGTAGCCATACTAATGTCACTGAAGTTTATATTAATAATATAAAGCAAATATTAGTCCGAGACCTAATTGCCGCCAATGATAGTGGGGTACTACCCGAATTTTCCCTTAACGACGCATTTAAATTTGTAACCGATGTCGCCGCTAAAGACATCATGTTTATGCTGAAAAGTGCTGAGATTAATACCGCGCTTTCTGACGAGGGGCAAAGGAAGAACTATGGTTTGAACGTGAGTGGCGCGTTGTCGCAAGCCAGAAAAAATGGCTTTATCAGCACTGACTTACTGAGTCAAATGTTGATCAACACCACTGCGGCATCAGATGCCCGTATGGGCGGCGCACCCTTACCCGCGATGTCAAATTATGGCTCTGGTAATCAGGGGATTACCGTGACAATGCCGGTAGTGACACTTGCCCGACATCTTAATACAGATGATGAAACACTGGCCCGGGCATTAGCGTTGGCCCATCTAGCCGCAATCTCAATTCATATGCGTTATACCCGATTGTCTGCATTGTGTGCGGCGTCAACGGCAGCAATGGGGGCGGCGGCAGGTATGAGTTGGTTATTGACCCAAGATTTTCAAACTATCTCCTACGCGGTCAGTAATATGATCAGTGATATTAGTGGCATTATTTGCGATGGTGCATCAAATAGTTGTGCCATGAAAGTGTCTACCGCTACCGCCTGTGCATTTAAGTCGGTGTTGATGGCGCAACAAAATAGTGTTGCAGGGGAGCGTGATGGCATTGTTTCCTGCGATGTTGAAGGTTCTATCAATAATTTATGTAAATTAGTGTTATCGCCAATGAGGCAAACAGATAAAGAAATTATCAGTATAATGACACGTAAATAAATATTACGGTTTAACCGCGTGGCCTAACGTCATTATTAATAATGATCGGCGGGCTATCGTTAAAATTTAAAGGGACAAATAATGAGCAAATCAAAATCGATCGCGACTCTGGTTATCCATGCCGGAGATCAAGTTGACCGGGGCAATAATGCTATTTTTCCACCGATTACTACCGCCAGTTCCTTCATTCAGCCAAATTTAGGCGAAGAAGGGGAGTTTTGTTATTCCCGTTGCAGTAACCCGACAAGATATGCATATGAAACCGCCTTGGCTGAGTTGGAAGGAGGTATCTAGGCACTGTTGCAAAGTTAGCGATGAGGCAGCCTTTTGTCTTATTCAAAGGCCTTACATTTCAAAAACTCTGCTTACCAGGCGCATTTCGCCCAGGGGATCACCATAATAAAATGCTGAGGCCTGGCCTTTGCGTAGTGCACGCATCACCTCAATACCTTTGATGGTGGCGTAAGCCGTCTTCATGGATTTAAATCCCAGCGTGGCGCCGATTATCCGTTTCAGTTTGCCATGATCGCATTCAATCACGTTGTTCCGGTACTTAATCTGTCGGTGTTCAACGTCAGACGGGCACCGGCCTTCGCGTTTGAGCAGAGCAAGCGCGCGACCATAGGCGGGCGCTTTATCCGTGTTGATGAATCGCGGGATCTGCCACTTCTTCACGTTGTTGAGGATTTTACCCAGAAACCGGTATGCAGCTTTGCTGTTACGACGGGAGGAGAGATAAAAATCGACAGTGCGGCCCCGGCTGTCGACGGCCCGGTACAGATACGCCCAGCGGCCATTGACCTTCACGTAGGTTTCATCCATGTGCCACGGGCAAAGATCGGAAGGGTTACGCCAGTACCAGCGCAGCCGTTTTTCCATTTCAGGCGCATAACGCTGAACCCAGCGGTAAATCGTGGAGTGATCGACATTCACTCCGCGTTCAGCCAGCATCTCCTGCAGCTCACGGTAACTGATGCCGTATTTGCAGTACCAGCGTACGGCCCACAGAATGATGTCACGCTGAAAATGCCGGCCTTTGAATGGGTTCATGTGCAGCTCCATCAGCAAAAGGGGATGATAAGTTTATCACCACCGACTATTTGCAACAGTGCCAGAAACGTTCCCAGAAAGCGCGCCGTAGTCAGCTGAAGTGCAATCCCCAGCCGGTTATGTTTTCCCCGTCGCTGATTAATAAAAGCAAGGTCACGCTCATCCAGATGAAAATACCGAGCCAGCTGAACCTCATTTGGGTCTGCCACATAGCGACCGTAGTTTTCTGTCTGTTCGCTGGTAAGAAAGTCATCACTCATTGCGCATCCTTTCGTAAACGGGAGTTCTGTCCTTTTTTTAACCGTCTCAAATATTATAAATTGTGAGACTGCTCAAAACGGCATCATACATTAGTATCAAAAATCGCGATTTATACCTTATGATACTACGCAGTATCAATATCGATTTATGAGACCAAAATGGCATTATTAGGATATGCAAGAGTATCAACCAGCCATCAGAAACTGACGAGCCAGATTACTGAACTCAAAACAGCGGGAGTGAGGGATGATCGTGTATTTACTGACATGATGTCAGGAGCAACTGATGAGCGTGCAGGGCTACAGAGACTCCTTGCCAGAGCGGAGAAAGATGACATCATCCTCTGTACTAAAATGGATCGTCTAGGACGTAATACCGCTGATATGATTCGTATTGTGGATACTTGCTATAAAAAAGGCATCGCTATCCGATTTCTAGAGAATGGTCTTAGTACTGAAGGCACAATGGGAAAAATGGTTATCCAGATACTAGCAGCTGTTGCCGAGGCGGAACGAGAAAGGATCTTGGAGCGAACTAACGATGGGCGGAAGACCGCTATGATTAAGGGGGTCAAATTCGGAAGAAAGCCTCACAAGAAGGCTGAATTAGCTAATGAATTGATTAATAAGGACGTACAAGTTAAGGAAGTAATGGAAAAAACGGGTATATCAAGGGCGACCTATTTTAGGCTGAAAAGAAAAACAGCTATTAACTCTAACGAAGGATGAATTCAAAGTGAGTCAATACTTAAAGCTTGGAGATGACCAGTCTCCGGTTCAGTTGGATCCACACAGCGAAGTTGGTGCATTTAAAGTTGTTGGACACTGCTCATGGGCAAAACCAGGAGATAAAATCACTCCTGATTTTTTGCGTTTAAGAATAGAACCTTGGTTAACTGCTCTTTTTCAGTCTGAACACCTAAATATACTTATTGGCGCGGGACTTAGTTCAGCAATCCAAGAGTCAGCGACAGGCACGAAACCTCAAGGCATGGGATGGATTAATGATCTCAAAGTTTGCAAGGCTGAAATAGATAGTTATGTAGCTAAAACAGCTGAAGCCTCAGGAAGAGGAAGAGGTAATATTGAAGACCAAATCCGTTCAATTAATGAGTTAATTAAAGGATTAGAGATTTTAACTGCGCAAAATCTCCCACTTCCAGAACCGCCTCCTGGTGCTCTCCCATATCGAAATTTAAAAAGTGAGTTAGTTGAGTTAAATAATGAGCTAACAAGATGTTTGAAATTATTCTCAGATTCAGTTAGTAATGGGGAAAAGTTAATTCGCGATGCAAAAAACGATTTAAAAACACAAACGTTTAATTATTTAGTAAGTTTTTTGATGAGTTTTTCAAGTCGAACAGCGACAAGGGATCGATTACATATTTTCACGACGAATTACGACAGGATAATTGAAGCAGGAGCTGAAATAGCAGGTATTCGACTAATTGACAGATTTGTTGGTACTATAGCGCCTATTTTCAGATCTTCGCGACTAGAAGTCGACTATCATTATAATCCACCGGGTATTCGTGGTGAACCAAGATATTTGGAAGGTGTGGCGCGCTTTACTAAATTACATGGCTCATTGGACTGGTATACTACCGAAGGAGCCATAAGGCGATTTGGATTACCTTTTGGTGCGAGTTCGGTGGAACCCTTTTTACAAGTGGAGGCTGCTGGAGCAGCGAACTATCATCAATTAATGATTTATCCAAACTCGGTTAAAGACCGAGAAACATCAGAATACCCTTATGTTGAACTATTCAGAGACTTAGCATCTGCAACATGTCGTCCTAATAGTACTTTGGTAACATATGGTTATAGTTTTGGAGATGAACATATAAACCGTGTTATTATTGACATGCTGACAATACCCTCAACGCATATAGTAATAATTGCCTACGGCGATCCACTCGGTAGAATTATGCGCTTTGTAAACGAAAGTGGAAGAAAAGCTCAAATATCTTTATTACTTGGTGACCACTTTGGAGATATCAAGAATTTAGTGGATTTTTATCTTCCTAAAGCAGCGATAGACAGATCATCAATTCGTATGGCAGAACTATTGAAATCAAGGGGTTTATATCGTACAACAATTTCAAATAATAGCGAGGATGCTGAATGAACTCATTTCCGATTGAACAAGGTGAGCAACTCAGGGTCGGCACTGTAGATTTTGTTTCACCTAATGAAATTAGAGCAATATTAGAGATTGACTCACCTGATACTGTTGCTTTGAATGCAGGAACGCCTAGAAACTTTCCAAGAGTAAACAGTTATGTATTAATATCATGTGATAATGGTTACTTAGTTGGGCAAATAGAGTGGCTTGCTGTAGAACATTCGCCTTATCCAAAACAAAGAGATGTTCAAGAATTTGGTTTAGTAAATCTACCATTCCCCCGAAAAAAAATAAGTTTGAATCCGGTGGGAATGCTTAAACGTTTGTCCAAAGATGGTACTGATTATTTCAGATTTCAACGAGGTTCTGAATCGTTTCCTTCTATTGGGGCTGCTATTTTACTACCGACAGATTTACAACTTAGATCAATAGTCGAATCTGGAAATAATAGGCGAGTGATCATTGGACAAAGTCCACTTGCGAACAATGCAAATGTAGCTGTAGATCCTGATAGATTATTTGGTCGTCATATAGCAGTGCTCGGAAAGGCACTGTTGCAAAGTTAGCGATGAGGCAGCCTTTTGTCTTATTCAAAGGCCTTACATTTCAAAAACTCTGCTTACCAGGCGCATTTCGCCCAGGGGATCACCATAATAAAATGCTGAGGCCTGGCCTTTGCGTAGTGCACGCATCACCTCAATACCTTTGATGGTGGCGTAAGCCGTCTTCATGGATTTAAATCCCAGCGTGGCGCCGATTATCCGTTTCAGTTTGCCATGATCGCATTCAATCACGTTGTTCCGGTACTTAATCTGTCGGTGTTCAACGTCAGACGGGCACCGGCCTTCGCGTTTGAGCAGAGCAAGCGCGCGACCATAGGCGGGCGCTTTATCCGTGTTGATGAATCGCGGGATCTGCCACTTCTTCACGTTGTTGAGGATTTTACCCAGAAACCGGTATGCAGCTTTGCTGTTACGACGGGAGGAGAGATAAAAATCGACAGTGCGGCCCCGGCTGTCGACGGCCCGGTACAGATACGCCCAGCGGCCATTGACCTTCACGTAGGTTTCATCCATGTGCCACGGGCAAAGATCGGAAGGGTTACGCCAGTACCAGCGCAGCCGTTTTTCCATTTCAGGCGCATAACGCTGAACCCAGCGGTAAATCGTGGAGTGATCGACATTCACTCCGCGTTCAGCCAGCATCTCCTGCAGCTCACGGTAACTGATGCCGTATTTGCAGTACCAGCGTACGGCCCACAGAATGATGTCACGCTGAAAATGCCGGCCTTTGAATGGGTTCATGTGCAGCTCCATCAGCAAAAGGGGATGATAAGTTTATCACCACCGACTATTTGCAACAGTGCCGCGGGGGATAGGTAACGACCGCAGGCCTCCGCGACCGGTATCAATGATGATGATGCCCTGCCAGGTAAAGAGTAGTGACGACGAAAGTGAAGGTGAAGAAAACCCGGGCCGAACGTAAGCAGCATAGCCGGGACATGCAGGCCAAACATGAAGCGGAAAAAAAGGCCGCTAACCTGCGTAATATTCTAAAGAGAGACATTCTGGCCACGCTGGGTATCCCTAAAAATCACGGTGGGCGGGCAGCTCTTTCTACATTCATCACCGAGCACTTACTGAAGGGTGAGAGTCAGGTTCAGATTGTTGCCATGCTAACCGGCAGCGAATTGATGAAGCGGGCACAGCTTGCCGAAATCGAGCGCCTGAAGAAGATCACGGAACTGGCCAATCAAACCCGCAGAAACGAGATCACCAACCGGGCGTTTGAGCGCCTGGGTATCACAACCCGGCATCCAATGGGCGATTTAGTGCTGAGCATGGTGCGCGAACTGGCAAACCAGAATTTAAATACCGGTGAGATAGTAGAACGCCTGAATGATAACGAAACCGTACTGGAATCGCGCCGCCTGCACAAAGAGAAGCGAGCGGATCTTGAACGTCAGATTGATGAAGGTATTGCCGAGCGCAAAAAGACCCGTGTTGATATGCGGGAAGTGCTCGCCTACATGGCCCAGAAGAACGGTACAACGTATACGCCTCCCGCAGACACCTGGCGATCTCCTGAACATCCGAATGGCGATTCACCGACCCGGCATAATGGAAAAATCAGAGAGAGCCGTCTGACCGGCGCTGAAAGCACCCAGAAAGAAAACCCACGTCAGTACGGTTTGCCCAACCTGAAAACCAGTAGCGCTTCCATCAACAAGGCCGGAATGAGTGAGGCCATTAAGCTGGTGGGCGGACGTGTGACGGAATTTCGCACCTATCTTTATGAGCATCGCGATACGGGACTACGCGCTGATGTGCTGGCTCGCCGGTTTATGGCTGAGTCAATGCAAGGCAAAAAGATGGTTGACCCTGTGCCGGTCAATGAACCAGATAATCTCCCGGCTCCCACACACGAACCTGCCAAACGTAAATGGACGAAGGAAGAAAAGCAGGAAGCGCGTGACCGTGCGCTGGCCGCAGCAAGCCAGGTCGGAAAGCTTAAAGAAGCGGAAACCAACGGCATTACGCACGATGTAGTGCGAGAATCGCAGCCAGCACCCCAGCCAGCCCTGATCTCCGTCGAAGTTGAACAATCCCGCGTCTCCATGCAGGAACCGTCTGTTGCGCCCCTGGCGCACCCTAAACGTGAAGGCTCTACAACCTGCGTGGTGACCAGGCCGGATCAGGCTGATTTCGCTGCTACCGTCCGTCGAAACTGTAACGACCGCTGCGTGATTACAGGAGCAAGCTTACGCCGCAGGACAGAGGCCGCACACCTGGTAGAGCATAGTGCTGGTGGTCTGGATCACTGGAGTAATGGCTTGCTGCTTCGTATCGATCTGCACCGGCTGTTTGACGACAACGTCCTTGCCATTTGCCCGGAGACGTTGACCGTCCACGTTGACCCTGTCGCGCAGGCCGAAGATCCCGATTTGCAGCAATACGATGGCCATGTGATTACCGGGCTTTGCCGTCCGATAGACCCGGCGAATCTCGTCATGCGCTGGGAGCGTTATCAGCGCCGGTTAGAACTGACCAAGTAAAACCGGTAATCCATCAGGTGCGAATCGTGGGAATGCGCCAGCTCGGTAACCCCACGTCACCGGATTGAACCATCACAAAAAAGGAGCCCACCGGGCTCCCCAAAAACGAATTGTTTTATTGTTCCTGCTTAGTTCTACGTAGGTACTCTTCAGCCTTTATCTTTATTTGCACGAGTTCAGCGTAAAACTCACGTTCCATTTGGTATGTTGGCATCTGAGTATAATACTCTTCCACCTGTGGCCAAATTCGCTGAAGTTCTGCATATAAATCATGGAGAGCTCTATCTGCCCAAGATGACGATTGGTAGGATTCAAGCTTTCTGATAGTGGCGCTAAGATGTACTAAACGCGCCACTAATACTTTAGTGTTTACGTATTGTGTTGATCTTGACCCGCCATCTCCGGACAGCTTTTGTATCTTAAGTTAACGATGTCCGCTGCCGCCGATATTCCCTCGGGGAGTGATATCCCAGCGCGCTGTGCGGGTGGTTTTCATTGTAATGTGTGAACGCTGCTGCAAGGTTTCGCAGGGCTGTTCTCACATCTGGTTTTGCCATGAACGCGATATAGTCTTCCTTCATCGTCTTCACGAACCGTTCGGCCATGCCATTGCTCTGCGGGCTGCTCACCGCTGTTGTACACGGCTCCAGATTCAGCTCTCTGGCGAACCTCCGCGTTTCATGCGCGGTATATGCTGAACCGTTATCCGTCAGCCATTGAACCGGTGTGGTCGGCAGCCCGTCGCCGAAGCGCTTTTCCACCGACCTCAGCATCACATCCTGCACCGTCGAACTGTCGTAGCCTCCTGTGCTCGCTGCCCAGTCTATGGCTTCTCTGTCGCAGCAGTCCAGCGCGAACGTGACCCGCAGCTTCTCACCGTTGTCGCAGCCGAACTCGAAGCCATCTGAACACCAGCGCATATCGCTTTCTGCCACCGCGATTTTGCCCTTATGTTCACGCTTCGACCGCTCTGGTTTGTCATGCAGTAACAGCAGATTATGCTCGCTCATAAGCCGGTAAAGCCGTTTGGCGTTCACGGGGGGCAGTCCCTCTGTACGGCGTTGCGTACGCAGGATGCCCCACACACGGCGATAGCCGTAACTGGGCATATCGCTGATGATATCGAGGATCTCTGACAGTATTTCAGCGTCTGCTTCGTCATCACGCCGGTTACAGCGCCTGTCCTGCCAGTCGGCAGAACGGTTAATTCGCAGTGACAGCTGCGCACGCGACACGCCCATGGTGCGGCTGACCAGGGCTATTCCCCGTCCTTTGGCAACAAGGGCGCGTGCGCTATCCATTTTCGCGACTGAGCGTACTCCACGGCTTCTTTCAGGATCTCAACTTCCATCGTCTTCTTGCCCAGCAGGCGCTGAAGCTCCCGGACCTGCTTCAGAGCAGCAGTAAGCTCAGAAGCTGGAACAACTTCTTCTCCGGCCGCAACGGCGGTGAGGCTGCCTTCCTGATATTGCTTCTTCCACTTAAACAGCAGGCTGGGCTGGATGCCATGCAGGCGGGCGACATGGGAGACATTCATGCCCGGCTCCATCGTCTGCTGGATAATGGCGATCTTCTCCTGAGGAGTTTTACGTTTACGGACTTCTTGCCCTAACAGGATCCCGGTCATCTCAAAATTGGCGTTAGTGTTAGACATATATTCAAGCCTATCTCTTATCTGGAGATACAGCTACTGTCTGGAGTTTCAGGGGGCTACATCATGTTTACGTATTGTGTTACGGTTCTATCCATGTGGTTTAAGTTACTCATATTATTCCCTAATGAGGTGCTCGCAGAATTACGAGGCAGAGATAACATAACCTTAAAACCTACATACGTGTAGCCCAATCATTACTTTATAGCTAAAAATGCCAGATTTACTCTATGGCCCCCAATCCCTACAGACCTACAGCAGATCTCGTCCACATAGGTCAGTTCCAGCGCAAACTATGGGATCTGAATGTTTGTCGAACGAAAACTTACGGTAGTGAAGTAATTGCCTGAAACATTGTAAATAACTTGCATAGAAAACGCCCTCAAAACAGCGTCCTTTTTTTATCGAAGTTTCAACGGTTCTGGTAGAGTTGTTTTCTGACAGATTTTATTATTAACGTGAGTGGACGCGTCTGGCGAATAAGCTGGTGCAACTTCCCGAAGCCCTCCAAACACCAGGAGACTTAATTTATGGAACTATCAACAATTTCTGAAGCGTTGATTGGTGGTTTAGTTGGTGGCACTATCGCAGCAGGTTCCATCCGGGTATTATTCATTCCAGAAAAGTTTGAGTGGATATTGTTAGCCTGTGTTGTCCTTGCCACTGTTGTTACCTTTTTCTTTGGCCACTCTATACCAAATCCATTTATGATGATAAGCAACATGTATAGTTATTGAATATATAAGACCGTGCTCGTTAGACGTGCTCTGATTGATTTCCATATATGTTTCAAAAGCTTCGGGCCAGTTTTTTCTGTGTTAGATAGGATAACAGAATATGATGACACTTCTTTTTTCGATTTACTGTTCCCTGGTCATTATCGCGGGCGCTTTCTTTAGCTGGTTTCAACGTGAAACTATCGCTACCCGCTGCATTCTTTTTGGCGGACTGGTGATAGTAGCAGCGATCAAGCTAACAACGGATTTTACGACTGTCGCTGTTTCCACGGTTCTGATTGAGGGGTTTTTGCTAACGGCTTATGTTATTGCTGTCCGTTTTATTCAGTGCATTGTAAACAGGGCTGCATAAACAACCCGGACAGAATGCCCATCTATTTATATCAGGCTAATCTACGTGTGACATTTCAATCGCTGCGCGAGCTTCAATGCCCTTCGATAGCAACAAGTTTGCAATGCGCTCTGCCAGGTCTTGATTGGCGCAATGAAAGCGAATAGGCAACTTTTCATGTTTCTCACTATCGATGTAGAACATTACAGAATTGATACTGTATAGCGATGCATATGAAGGACGAGGTTCTATCATCAAATTCAATTCTGGAATAGAAGCTAAAAGTTTAGACATATAATCATCCAGCAGTTCAATACAAACTGGCCGGATAGTTAATAAAGCGGGATTTTCCTCCGAACTAGTCCATTGTCGTGCCTGTAATCTCAAAATATTGAGAAGGTGCAACGATTCATAAGGAATTGTCTTTCCCGTCCGTTCACCCAGGATAACGGATTCCAATGTGTTAATTCGGGATGATAGTCTTCTTATCTTCCGCAACTGATAGATGCTAAGTGTTAATGTTATCACAAATAAAACACCCAAAATAATTGCCATATTTATATCCCATTCGGTTTATTCGTATTATGCCGTGAATATCGATACTCCAGCTATAGGTGTTCGGGACATCCTCTACGCCGGTAGTATCTGCAAAAACTTGTTATTCCATCATATAGTGCATCTCTGAAAACACCTTTTTCGGGTGATACAGCCTTTCATTACTCGGTTCCCCTTTTATGCTGCTACCTGCCTATCAGGTGGTTAGTATGCTTACCAGCCACTTTTTACTATATTGTCCGTTTTGTTAACTGATTTGTTAATGCTTCCATTTGACAGGTCTGGAAAGATACTTTTCTGATTTTAGGGGTTTGAGGGCCAACGATGTAAAAAACCACGTTAATAGGTTAACCTATTGTTTTATTTTAATTATTAGGTGCTGCATTTACAGCTACTCCAATGATCATGGGGCTGATGGTCGATGGAACGCAATACCAAGTAGATTGATTGCATAAAGTTCCTTCAATTCCGATCTGCCCTCCCGTTTTCACATCCTACTTCAGTTCAATTTTGTTGCCATTCCTTTACAACAGCTTCCCAATTGGCCGTTCTCTCGACCAATTTCCCATCAGCATCCTTTCTTGTCCAAACATCCCAGAAATCAGGGTCATCAGAATGGGGTTGCTGCTCTTTCGTCAAATTTTTCATTTTAACTAAGACAGGAAGTTCAGATGCCCAGCCCATCAGTATTGCATGTTGAGATGGCAATGAAGGCAATTCACGGAGTAATCCTCGCAAATTGTCGGGTACCATTTTATGAACTTGCTCCTGATCTTTGTCATTGCTAATTCGATGCAGAAGAAAAGTATTACATTGAGATAAAACTGTAGGTGATAATTCTGATGGTCGTTGCGAAGAAATAACCATACCGAGACCAAATTTCCTGCCTTCTCGTGCAATTTTCTCAAATACTTGACAGCAAACAGCTGCGACATCCTGATTTTCACTGTCCTCACGATACCGTTTAATAAATGTATGTGCTTCTTCAGCAACAAGTACCGTAGGTAAAGATTTGTTATATAGTCGTCTATAACGTTGCAATGATTCAAAAATAATTCTTGAAATGACAGCTGTCACAAGATGAGTAATTTCAGTTGGTACTAAAGAAAGATCAATAATTGAAACGCAGCTATCACCATCACCATCTTTCCCAATATATGTTTCTAACCAATTAGCCAAGTCAACTCTATGCTCTGAGTCATTGGTTATGGGTTTCATTCTTGTATCCGCAAGCATTGTGCGTATTCTAGCTACTAGATATTCAACATATTGCTCGCTACCATTTTCTTGTGCTAACGCCTCTAAATAGGAGACTAAATTATTTCCGTCAAAAGGGACGGGGATATCCTCGTTTTTAGGAAGGAGTTCACACTCATCGCCTCCAAGGCTCTGAAATGAAGATAACACTCCATTTATGATGTTATCAACTGCGCTAACTTTAGCATTGTAATCTGGATATCTGCCTTCTCTTTGCCCACAAAAATCTTGAATAGAGATGATTAATTTATCTAGCTCAGGGCATGGTGTAGTTAATCTCGCTTTGTATTCTTCCAGACTCTGACGCCAAATATTAATTTTAGCCAAAAGATTTTTGGCTCCAGGGAAATCATTAAGTGCCGCTGCTCCTTTAGATTTATCCGCTTTTAAAGAAACCAAAATTGTACCTAGGTATTTTTTAACTTCTATATCTATATTCTTTTGTAAATCAAATTCTTCATTTCTCATTGCTCTCAAGGAGCGTTTTAGTAATGGAAGTTGTGCTTTAGGACTTGCTTGCGTGAATGATGCCCACTCCGAACTATTCCAAAACCATGAGGGTACTTGTAATTGGTTTTCACTGCCTTCAGCCTCAACCTTAAATACTCTACCTTTAAATTTCGTCGTTGGCCCCAAAGCACGTGCATACTCGCCGTTGGGGTCTAGGATGATAAATCTGGCATTTGGTTTTATTTGTGATTCCAATGCAGATTCGAGTGACCACTGGATTAATCCAGATACAGAGCAAGACTTACCGCTACCAGTATTTCCGAGGGCACTGTTGCAAATAGTCGGTGGTGATAAACTTATCATCCCCTTTTGCTGATGGAGCTGCACATGAACCCATTCAAAGGCCGGCATTTTCAGCGTGACATCATTCTGTGGGCCGTACGCTGGTACTGCAAATACGGCATCAGTTACCGTGAGCTGCAGGAGATGCTGGCTGAACGCGGAGTGAATGTCGATCACTCCACGATTTACCGCTGGGTTCAGCGTTATGCGCCTGAAATGGAAAAACGGCTGCGCTGGTACTGGCGTAACCCTTCCGATCTTTGCCCGTGGCACATGGATGAAACCTACGTGAAGGTCAATGGCCGCTGGGCGTATCTGTACCGGGCCGTCGACAGCCGGGGCCGCACTGTCGATTTTTATCTCTCCTCCCGTCGTAACAGCAAAGCTGCATACCGGTTTCTGGGTAAAATCCTCAACAACGTGAAGAAGTGGCAGATCCCGCGATTCATCAACACGGATAAAGCGCCCGCCTATGGTCGCGCGCTTGCTCTGCTCAAACGCGAAGGCCGGTGCCCGTCTGACGTTGAACACCGACAGATTAAGTACCGGAACAACGTGATTGAATGCGATCATGGCAAACTGAAACGGATAATCGGCGCCACGCTGGGATTTAAATCCATGAAGACGGCTTACGCCACCATCAAAGGTATTGAGGTGATGCGTGCACTACGCAAAGGCCAGGCCTCAGCATTTTATTATGGTGATCCCCTGGGCGAAATGCGCCTGGTAAGCAGAGTTTTTGAAATGTAAGGCCTTTGAATAAGACAAAAGGCTGCCTCATCGCTAACTTTGCAACAGTGCCCGAAAAGGTCCTGTCACTATCAGTGGGCCGTCATTTACAGACGCCCTGGAGCGATATACCCGACTGCGTAGCATGGAGTTTTCCCGGTTGAATTTCTCCGGTCTGCCTGCCATCCAGCTGCGGAATTTGGCCCGTTATGCCGGAATGGCTTCGGTGAAATACATTTCAAGAATGCCTGACGAACGGCGACTGGCCGTGCTTACTGCGTTTGTGAAAGCACAGGAAATTTCGGCGCTTGACGAGGCCGTGGATGTGCTGGATATGCTTATTCTGGATATCACGCGTTCTGCAAAAAATATCGGGCAGAAAAAGCGGCTCAGGACCCTGAAAGATCTTGATCGTGCCCCGCTATTACTGGCACGGGCATGCACGTTATTACTTGATGAGAACACCGATGAAGCAGCTCTGCGGCAGGCTATTTTTCGCCGCATACCAAAGGACAAACTGGCTGAATCCGTCGGCAAGGTAAATGAGCTGGCGCGCCCGCAAGATACTCAGTTTCAGGATGAAATGGTGGAACAATATGGACGGGTGAAGCGTTTCCTGTCCGCGATGTTGCGTGACTTACACTTTCAGGCCGCCCCGGCCGGGGAGCTCACGTTGTCAGCAATCCATTATCTGGCCGAACTGAGTGGCTCAAAAAAGCGAATTCTCGACGATGCACCAGAGCAAATCATTTCCGGCCCATGGAAACGTCTGGTCTACGACAGAGATGGTAGGATTCTACGAGCGGGTTACTCGCTGTGTCTTCTCGAGCGCCTTCAAGATTCTTTGCGCCGTCGTGATCTCTGGCTGGAGAACAGTGATCGGTGGGGGGACCCGCGTCAAAAATTGCTTCAGGGAGCTGAATGGCAGGCACAACGCATCCCGGTATGTCGGGCGCTGGGTCATCCATCAGACGGAACTAAAGCAGCAGAACAACTGGCTACGCGGCTTGATGACACATGGAAATCAGTGGCTTCACGTTTTGCCTGCAACGCAGCGGTCAGCATAAGCAATGAAGGTAAGCATCCCTCACTGACGATTAGCAGTCTGGATAAACTGGATGAGCCACCGGCACTGATACAATTGAATCGTCGGGTAAGAGAATTGATCCCTCCGGTTGATCTGACGGAGCTGTTGCTTGAAATAGATGCCCGAACCGGTTTTACCCGCGAATTCAGCCACGTCAGTGAATCAGGTGCTCGGGCGCAGGATCTCCAGGTCAGTCTGTGCGCAACACTGCTGGCAGAAGCCTGCAATATAGGGCATGAACCCCTGATAAAGCATAATATTCCCGCGCTTACTCGCCATCGTCTGAGCTGGGTTAAACAAAATTATCTCAGGGCAGAAACGCTGGTCACCGCTAATGCACGGCTGGTTGATTTTCAGTCCACGCTGCCGCTCGCGGGGTACTGGGGAGGTGGTGAGGTTGCCTCCGCAGATGGTATGCGTTTTGTCACACCGGTTAAAACGGTTAATTCCGGACCAAATCGTAAATACTTTGGTTCAGGACGCGGTATCACCTGGTACAACTTCGTCTCCGATCAATACTCCGGTTTCCATGGCATTGTAGTTCCCGGGACGCTTCGTGATTCCATCTTTGTACTGGAAGGGCTTCTGGAGCAGCAGACCGGGCTGAATCCGGTAGAAATTATGACGGACACGGCAGGATCCAGCGATATCATTTTTGGCCTGTTCTGGTTACTGGGCTACCAGTTTTCCCCTCGTCTGGCCGATGCAGGCGGGGCGATATTCTGGCGGGCAGATAAAACGGCACATTATGGTGCCCTGAATGAGCTGGCCCGGGGATGTGTTGAACTGTCAAAAATAGAATCCCAATGGGATGAAATGATGCGAATGGCGGGCTCACTGAAGCTTGGGACCATCCATGCATCAGAGCTTATTCGTTCACTGTTGAGAAGTAGCCGACCATCTGGTCTGGCTCAGGCGATTATGGAAGTGGGCCGGGTCAACAAGACGTTGTATCTTCTCAACTATATCGATGATGAGGATTACCGGCGTCGGATCCTCACTCAGCTCAACCGGGGAGAAGGACGCCATGCAGTGGCTCGAGCCATTTGCTACGGACAACGTGGTGAGATTAGAAAACGCTACCGTGAAGGGCAGGAAGATCAACTCGGTGCTCTGGGTCTGGTGACCAATGCGGTTGTGCTGTGGAATACACTTTACATGCAGGAGGCGTTGTCACATCTTCGCAAATCGGGGGAAACACCTGAAGAGGAGCATCTGGCAAGATTATCGCCGCTGATACATGGCCATATAAATATGCTGGGACATTATACGTTTTCGTTACCGGAAGATATTCTGAAGGGCGAGTTAAGACCATTAAATTTGAATACAAACAATGAATTAACCTCTTAGCGTGGTTTTTTACATCATTGGACCTCGAACCCCACTACCGCCTTAGCTGGCGGGGATTCTGCACGTCTGCAATAAACCTCAGTACAAAAAACAGCCTTAACGAATGGAAGGGACTTCCCCTGGATATGCGCCTGATTAACTCTTGTGCAATCATGGGGTAAACATAGCCCCGGAGGGATTCGTTATGACCATCACGACTGTCGGTATCGATCTTGCTAAAAATGTGTTCGCTGTTCACTGCGTTGACCAACACGGTAAAACTGTTCTGGTTAAACCCAAAGTATCGCGTGCTGCCCTTCCTGAGCTGATTGCCAGTTTACCTCCCTGTGTTATCGGGATGGAGGCATGCTCCGGGGCTCACTACTGGGCAAGGTTGTTTCGGCAATATGGTCATGAACCACGGCTGATGGCTGCTAAATTTGTATCTCCTTACCGCATGGCCGGTAAATCAGGCAAAAATGATGCAGCTGATGCTCAGGCTATCTGTGAAGCAGTTCGTCGCCCGCATATGCGGTTTGTACCAGTGAAGGATGAGAGCCAGCAGGCGATGCAATGCCTACACCGTATCAGACAGGGTTTTATCGAAGAGAAAACAGCAACATATAACCGATTGAGAGGTTTGATATCGGAATTCGGTGTCATCGCCCCACAAAGTACAGATGCCCTGCGTCACATGGTTTCTGAGCAGAAGAGTTCTTTGCCACTTCAGGTTCAACAATGTGTTAATGACCTGCTGGAACACATTGATCGTATTGAAGATAATATTACTGAATATGACCGGATTTTGTCCCGCATGGCAAAAACAGATCACCGCAGCCAGCGATTGATGGAACTGAAAGGGATTGGTCCCACAACGGCCTGTGCGCTGGTCGCCAGTATCGGTAATGCACACGATTTTAAAAATGGGCGACAACTGGCAGCCTGGCTGGGACTAACGCCATCGCAGTACAGCAGTGGTGGGAAATCAAAGCTTGGCAGGATAACTAAAGCTGGCGATTCGTATCTGCGAACGCTACTGGTTCAGGGGGCTCGTTCGGTTCTGATTGGTGCCGAGAAAAGGACTGATTTATTCAGTCGTTGGGTCTGTTCACTGGTCGATCGCAGAGGATACTGGCGTGCCGTTGTAGCCATCGCCGCCAAAAACGCAAGGCTGTGCTGGGCATCATTGCATTACGGTGATGATTTCAGGCTGTACTCAGCCAGCTAAAGCACGAAACAAAATAACCATCTGACCTGCAATTCGTTGATGATAAAGGGTTAGACCCCGTGAGGCCTATCTGGCTATTGTACAGGATATACGTATCCGCTTAACGAACAAGAACCTCACGCGCGTCTTTCATCAGGGTCCGAATCGATGACGATTCATCATGGCCGTTTATAGTACCGCAGTCTCTCCCCTTTATTTTTACTGAAGAGCAGACAGAAACCATAAACACCGGCGTTGACACGCCGGGGAAGCCCTTATAGTACAATAATTTTCGAAATCCAACCCATCCCGCCTACAGGAATGACGGATTTTTCGGCGGTTCCGGCGTAGACCCACCACAACTGCTGTATAGCTTGTGGGTAAGTGATAATGAAGTGCAAACGAGATGGCGCAAATACTCTTTTGGTTTATCTTTTAATTACTTACGTATTAAAAGATAAACCAAAAAATAAAAGACATTGCTGTTATCCCCTTTAAAAAGTGGATAACCGAACAGCATCGGCGCGAGCGCCTCAAAAGTAGCTCCCCACGCTAAAGCGCGGGGCATTCAGAACGGAATCCCTCGATGGCTAACAGCTCGCCTGTTAGCCATCGAGGGATTGGACAAATCCGGCCACGCCGGATACGTCAGCAAATATCGCTGAAGAATTAGATTACACGCTCGTAAGCGGCTCTTACGACCCGCTAACGCGGAGATACGCCCCAACTGCGGCTTCGGCCTTGTTGTGACCACTCCGACCGCGCACAAAAGCCTCTGAGCCGCTTTTAGCGGAATATGGCTTTGCAGGGTGAAGGGATGGATAGGCGATCCCTTTCGATCCCTCACTGGTATCGGCGGCTAACCCTCGGTGCTACCTGTCATTTCATCCTGCCGCCTTACATGCGCTAACGCGCATAAATCCCCGTTCCTCAGTGGAACGAAAACTCACGCTAACAGGGTAGTGACCGGGTAGCCACGATAACTGCCAACAAAATTAGCTTATAGGTTAATTCTACCTTGTCTGAAATTAGCCTATAGGTTAATATTAATAGAAATGGGAGGTCACATGTTTAGCGTTGTTTATCACCCGGAAGCCAGGGAAGAAGCCACAGCATTACCCGTAAAAATCAGGGTGAAGTTTGACCGTCTCATCGGCAAACTGGAGTATGACGCCCGATTACTGCGGGAGCCGGACACGAAGCCCCTGGGCGATGGACTTTTTGAGATCCGCACGATGGGGACGGACATAGCCAGGGGAATCTGGGTATACCACAAAGGCAATACCATCATCATGCTCCGTGTTTTCATCAAGAAGTCACAGAAAACGCCAGCGAAAGAAATCGATCTCGCCAAAAAGCGGTTAGCGGAGGTACTTAATGAAACTGGTAAGCCATAAAGAACTGCATAACGAGTGGATGCAGGACGATGAATATCGCGCTGCATGGCAGGAAGAAGAACGTAAGGAAAAGCTCAGGGAGCTGCTTGCTGAATGGCGCAAGCATGACAACCTGACAAAAGCGCAGGTTGCTGAACGCATGGGGGTTACACCTCCGGTTATTTCTCGCCTGGAAAACAACATCACCAAAGCCAGCATCGACACACTGACCCGCTACGCTCACGCCTGCGGCATCAAGAAACCTGTCATTGCCCTGTACTGAATAGCCAGCCCTCCGGGGCTGGCCTTTTTGTTTCGGTCAGTCCCAAAATTTTGTTAAAGCAAGTTTAAAATGTCACCTGTTTCTCCAAAGTTGAAATGTCACTTCTAAGCCAATCTATTTATACATAATCTTTACATCTTTCCCCGGTGACAAAGTGCTAATTGGTCTGTAATGTTCAATGTGTGGCAGGCAAGCCGCCGGTGACTTAGGGAAGGTGCGAACAAGTTCCTGATATGAGATCATCATATTCATCCGGAGCGCATCCCAGAGGGACATCATGAGCCATCAACTCACCTTCGCCGATAGTGAATTCAGCACTAAGCGCCGTCAGACCCGAAAAGAGATTTTCCTCTCCCGCATGGAGCAGATTCTGCCATGGCAGAATATGACCGCTGTCATCGAGCCGTTTTATCCCAAGGCGGGCAATGGCCGACGGCCCTATCCGCTGGAGACCATGCTGCGTATTCACTGCATGCAGCATTGGTACAACCTGAGCGACGGTGCCATGGAAGATGCCCTGTACGAAATCGCCTCCATGCGCCTGTTTGCCCGATTATCCCTGGATAGCGCCCTGCCGGATCGCACCACCATCATGAATTTCCGCCACCTGCTCGAGCAGCATCAACTGGCCCGTCAATTGTTCAAGACCATCAATCGCTGGCTGGCCGAAGCAGGCGTCATGATGACCCAAGGCACTTTGGTGGATGCCACCATCATTGAGGCACCCAGCTCGACCAAGAACAATGAGCAGCAACGCGATCCGGAGATGCATCAGACCAAGAAAGGCAATCAGTGGCACTTTGGCATGAAGGCCCACATTGGTGTCGATGCCAAGAGTGGCCTGACCCACAGCCTGGTCACCACCGCGGCCAACGAGCATGACCTCAATCAGCTGGGTAATCTGCTTCATGGAGAGGAGCAATTTGTCTCAGCCGATGCCGGCTACCAAGGAGCGCCACAGCGCGAGGAGCTGGCCGAGGTGGATGTGGACTGGCTGATCGCCGAGCGTCCCGGCAGGGTAAAAACCTTGAAGCAGCATCCGCGCAAGAACAAAACGGCCATCAACATCGAATACATGAAAGCCAGCATCCGTGCCAGGGTGGAGCACCCGTTTCGCATCATCAAGCGGCAGTTCGGCTTCGTGAAAGCCAGATACAAGGGGCTGCTGAAAAACGATAACCAACTGGCGATGTTATTCACCCTGGCCAACCTGTTTCGGGTGGACCAAATGATACGTCAGTGGGAGAGATCTCAGTAAAAACCGGAAATAACGCCAGAAATGGTGGAAAAAATAGCCTAAATAGGCTGATTCGAGGCACTGTTGCAAATAGTCGGTGGTGATAAACTTATCATCCCCTTTTGCTGATGGAGCTGCACATGAACCCATTCAAAGGCCGGCATTTTCAGCGTGACATCATTCTGTGGGCCGTACGCTGGTACTGCAAATACGGCATCAGTTACCGTGAGCTGCAGGAGATGCTGGCTGAACGCGGAGTGAATGTCGATCACTCCACGATTTACCGCTGGGTTCAGCGTTATGCGCCTGAAATGGAAAAACGGCTGCGCTGGTACTGGCGTAACCCTTCCGATCTTTGCCCGTGGCACATGGATGAAACCTACGTGAAGGTCAATGGCCGCTGGGCGTATCTGTACCGGGCCGTCGACAGCCGGGGCCGCACTGTCGATTTTTATCTCTCCTCCCGTCGTAACAGCAAAGCTGCATACCGGTTTCTGGGTAAAATCCTCAACAACGTGAAGAAGTGGCAGATCCCGCGATTCATCAACACGGATAAAGCGCCCGCCTATGGTCGCGCGCTTGCTCTGCTCAAACGCGAAGGCCGGTGCCTGTCTGACGTTGAACACCGACAGATTAAGTACCGGAACAACGTGATTGAATGCGATCATGGCAAACTGAAACGGATAATCGGCGCCACGCTGGGATTTAAATCCATGAAGACGGCTTACGCCACCATCAAAGGTATTGAGGTGATGCGTGCACTACGCAAAGGCCAGGCCTCAGCATTTTATTATGGTGATCCCCTGGGCGAAATGCGCCTGGTAAGCAGAGTTTTTGAAATGTAAGGCCTTTGAATAAGACAAAAGGCTGCCTCATCGCTAACTTTGCAACAGTGCCCCTAATCGTGTTCAGCAGAATAGCCGGAGGAAGTTTCCTACTGTCGATAAGAAAGGATTGGCACAGGGAGTGTGAATATCGAAACACCATCACAGAATAATGCCAGATAGAAATGCGATAGTAGGGTTGGATATTTAAATAAGGAGCATCCCGACTTAAAATGAATATGACTGCGTAACCAGGCGCAATAAAAAAAGCGAAAGAATCGCTTTTATTCTGGTTGTTTTTTCGAAGAGTGACCGTTTTCTGAGATGACAAGAAATAAGGAAGTCCTATGATCGCTAGCGGAATAGTTCAAAAACTGAATGCGCAAATGAATCAGGAGTTTTATACCTCAAATTTGTATCTTCAGCTCAGCCAGAGGTGCAGCGAGAATAGCCTTAATGGCACCGCACTATTTTTGCGTCATCAGGCGCAAAATACGGTGACGCAAATGATGCGCATGTACGAATACATCAAACAGAGCGGCGCCACGCCGGTGTTACAGGAGCAACACGCCCGGTGCGGTGAATTTTCCACGCTGGAAGATCTGTTTGAGCAGACGGTAAGCGATTACCAGAAGCGCATTAATGCGCTGACCTCTTTGACGGAAGACGCCCAGGCAGCAAACGATAAGTCAGCGATTAACTTCCTGAAGCGATACAGAAAAGAGGAAATCGTGGACGGGACGCTGTTGCAAATCATTCTGGATGAAGTCCGCAGCGCTAAAAAAGCGGGCATCAACATGCAGCAAACCGACCACTATCTGGTTGGCGTGATCGATCGCTATCACTAAATCAATTTCGCAGTACGAGGAGGTTTTACGCCTCCTCAGAAAATCTGTTTTACATCAGAAACAGAGGTTTATGCCAGTGAACATTTGATACCCAACACGTCATAGTGATTTTTTAACTTAGCGTTTTTATATCGTGCCAAAAATGTCTCTGCTTGTGTCTTTATATTAAGGAAGGTGCGAATAAGCAGGTCATTTCTTCCCAAGCTGACTCGCTGATTAAAATTTCGCGGATCTGGGCCGATTTTTTTCCCGCAAACACATCGAATCAGGCACTGTTGCAAAGTTAGCGATGAGGCAGCCTTTTGTCTTATTCAAAGGCCTTACATTTCAAAAACTCTGCTTACCAGGCGCATTTCGCCCAGGGGATCACCATAATAAAATGCTGAGGCCTGGCCTTTGCGTAGTGCACGCATCACCTCAATACCTTTGATGGTGGCGTAAGCCGTCTTCATGGATTTAAATCCCAGCGTGGCGCCGATTATCCGTTTCAGTTTGCCATGATCGCATTCAATCACGTTGTTCCGGTACTTAATCTGTCGGTGTTCAACGTCAGACGGGCACCGGCCTTCGCGTTTGAGCAGAGCAAGCGCGCGACCATAGGCGGGCGCTTTATCCGTGTTGATGAATCGCGGGATCTGCCACTTCTTCACGTTGTTGAGGATTTTACCCAGAAACCGGTATGCAGCTTTGCTGTTACGACGGGAGGAGAGATAAAAATCGACAGTGCGGCCCCGGCTGTCGACGGCCCGGTACAGATACGCCCAGCGGCCATTGACCTTCACGTAGGTTTCATCCATGTGCCACGGGCAAAGATCGGAAGGGTTACGCCAGTACCAGCGCAGCCGTTTTTCCATTTCAGGCGCATAACGCTGAACCCAGCGGTAAATCGTGGAGTGATCGACATTCACTCCGCGTTCAGCCAGCATCTCCTGCAGCTCACGGTAACTGATGCCGTATTTGCAGTACCAGCGTACGGCCCACAGAATGATGTCACGCTGAAAATGCCGGCCTTTGAATGGGTTCATGTGCAGCTCCATCAGCAAAAGGGGATGATAAGTTTATCACCACCGACTATTTGCAACAGTGCCGGATTGAGCGGCGTGGCATGGTCAGTCTTCCCGCAGGTACTGGTACAAGGTTTCGCGGCTGATGCCGAAGTCACGGGCCACCAAGGTTTTCTGGTCGCCTGCCGCAACTCGCCGTTTCAACTCGGCAATTTGTTCGCTGTTCAGCGATTTCTTTCGTCCCCGGTAGGCCCCGCGCTGCTTAGCCAGCACGATTCCCTCGCGCTGACGTTCGCGGATCAGAGCGCGCTCGAACTCAGCAAAGGCTCCCATGACCGACAGCATCAGATTGGCCATCGGTGAGTCCTCGCCGGTGAACGTTAGCCCTTCTTTGACGAACTCCATGCGCACGCCCCGTTGTGTCAGCCCTTGGACGATGCGGCGCAGGTCATCAAGGTTGCGTGCCAACCTGTCCATGCTATGCACCACCACGGTGTCGCCCTCGCGGACGAAGGCCAGCAGCCTTTCAAGTTCGGGACGTTGTGTGTCCTTGCCTGAAGCCTTATCGGTGAATACCTTGCCGACTTCTATTTGTTCCAGTTGTCGATCAGGATTCTGGTCGAAGCTGCTGACGCGAACGTAGCCGATACGTTGACCTTGCAAGATGCCTCCAAAGGTAAAAATGTCAGGATGAAATCTATTACCCTTGGCTGAATGTGTCAATAAATATAAATTAATACCCTACTCTGACGTTGTTTGTGCTCAACATCTGACATCAGGTTAGGGTATGCCTCAATCTGACGGCTGCGAACCGCCAGGGACAGGTGCAATGTCAGATTCTGTCGCGGCCTTGGCGCGTGCCTGGAAGCGTTCATAGCAATCCAGCCCGCAGAAATGTTCGACGTATTCCGCGCCTTCCGGGGTGAAGGCGGCATCGAGCGGAATTTCTTTGCAGCATACGCAGCAGGTGGTGCAACTGGCAGTGTTCGGGGCGTTTGCGTTCATGGTGGTACTCCTCCAGATTGGTAGCGAAGCTCAAAGCTGCCCACTCTCGGCTGGCTGGGAAGCGGTCATGATCTTCCCTTGAAGGCCCGCAGCAGCCGCGTCACAGACAGGACAAACAAGCCGGTCAGCGTGAGGGCTGCAATACCCCAGTGCTCCCCGATGAACGCGCCGGCCGTCGTGCCGGCTAGCACAATGGCGAGAATCGGCAAATGGCAGGGACAGGTGAGCACGGCCAGCGCGCCCCACAAGTAGCCGGTGATCGGTTTGTGCGTCTCAGACGGCAAGTGCTCTGGGCTGTTCATGGCAGACTCTCCGCGTGCTGTGCCGGTTCGGTTGGCATGGCGGCCAGTTGCATTTCGAGGCTGGCCAGGGCCTCGCGCCGACGCTCGACGAGTTGCCGCAACACGGCAAGCTGCGCAGACGCACCGTCACCGTCCGCAGCATCCAGCGCCCGGCACAGCCGCGCCAGTGCGTCCAGGCCGATACCCGCTTCGAAGGCAGCCCGTACAAAGCGCAGCCGTTGCAACGCGGTGTCATCGAACAAGCCGTAGCCGCCCGTGGTGTACGCGACCGGCCGTAGCAATCCGCGCAGCAGGTAGTCGCGCACGATATGCACGCTCACCCCGGCATCAAGGGCCAGCCGGGACACTGTGTAGGCGCTCATTGAACACCTCCTTTTCCTCATCCGGCGCAGCACGAAAGCTGCTTCACGTCCTTGCTGAAGGTCTGCGCCGCGAGCTTCAGCCCTTCGACCATGGTCAGGTAGGGGAACAATTGGTCGGCCAGTTCCTGCACGGTCATACGGTTGCGAATGGCGAGCACCGCCGTCTGGATCAGTTCACCCGCTTCCGGGGCCACCGCTTGCACGCCGATGAGCCGTCCGCTACCTTCCTCGATGACCAGCTTGATGAAGCCGCGTGTGTCGAAGTTGGCAAGCGCACGCGGCACGTTATCCAGTGTTAGCAGGCGACTGTCGGTCTCGATCCCGTCGTGATGTGCTTCCGCCTCGCTGTAGCCCACGGTGGCGACCTGCGGGTCGGTGAACACCACGGCCGGCATTGCGGTCAGGTCCAGGGCCGCATCGCCGCCAGTCATGTTGATCGCCGCACGAGTGCCGGCCGCTGCCGCCACATAGACGAACTGCGGCTGGTCGGTGCAGTCGCCGGCCGCGTAGATGTTCGGGCTACTGGTGCGCATGCCCTTGTCGATGACGATGGCCCCCTGCGCATTGACGGCTACCCCCGCCGCTTCCAATGCCAGGCTGCGCGTGTTCGGTGTCCGGCCGGTGGCGACCAGCAGCTTGTCGGCGCGCAATTCACCGTGCGTGGTGGTCAGCACGAATTCACCGTCCATATGGGCGACCTGGCTGGCTTGCGTGTGCTCCAGCACCTCGATGCCCTCGGCACGGAAAGCGGCTGTCACCGCCTCGCCGATGGCCGGGTCTTCACGGAAGAACAAGGTATTGCGCGCCAGGGCCGTGACCTTGCTGCCCAGCCGGGCAAAGGCTTGCGCCAGCTCCAGCGCCACCACCGACGAGCCGATTACGGCAAGGCGTTCGGGAATGGTGTCGCTCGCCAGGGCCTCGGTGGAAGTCCAGTAGGGTGACTCTTTCAAGCCCGGAATCGGCGGGACCGCCGGGCTGGCACCCGTGGCGACCAGGCAGCGGTCGAACATCACGACGCGCTCGCCACCCTCGTTCAAACTAACGATAAGGCTCTGGTCGTCCTTGAAACGCGCTTCACCGTGCAGAACGGTGATGGCTGAATTGCCGTCCAGGATGCCTTCGTACTTGGCATGACGGAGTTCTTCGACACGGGCCTGCTGCTGGGCCAGCAGCCGCTCGCGCAAGATCGTCGGCGGTGTGGGTGGCATGCCGCCGTCGAATGGGCTTTCCCGGCGCAGATGGGCGATGTGGGCGGCGCGGATCATGATCTTGGACGGCACACAACCGACGTTGACGCAGGTGCCGCCGATGGTGCCGCGCTCAATCAGCGTGACCTGCGCGCCTTGCTCGACGGCCTTCAGTGCTGCCGCCATCGCGGCTCCACCGCTACCAATGACGACGACCTGCAACGGGCGTTCGTTGCCACTGGGCTTATCAGCGGCCCCTATCCAGCCGCGCATCTTGTCGAGCAGGCCGGCGCGGTTGTCCGTCGGTGGCGCATCGGCAAGCGTTGCCTCGTAGCCCAGTCCGGCCACGGCGGTAGTCAGCGCATCCGATGACGTGCCCGCCTCAATGGCGAGTTGCGCTGTGCCCTTCGGATAGGACACCAGCGCCGATTGCACGCCGGGCACTTTCTCCAAGGCTTCCTTGACGTGAGCCGCGCACGAGTCGCAGGTCATCCCGGTGATTTTCAGGGTGGTCATGTATTTTTCCTTTTCTGTGGTGGCTACGGCTGTTGCCGTCAGCCACGTTGTTCTGGCAATTCACAGCTGTCCGGCCCGCAGCGGCGATGTGCTGGCGAGATGAAATCCCAGACCGACACCCCAACCATCAAGGCCAGGCCGACATAGAGCAGTCCACCGCTCTGCCAGCCGTAAGCCCGCATTAAAAACACCGCTGCCAGCACCAAGATCGGGCCTATCGTGCCGAGCGCCGTGCGTCGCCACTGTCGATGATTGAGCCAAGCGATAGCATTGGCGAGTAACGCGATGCCGGCGAACATCGGCAGCAGGATGCCAATGAATAGCCCCTCGTACTGGCTCAAGAAGCCCAGTCCGATGGCCGCGCCAAAGCTGGCGATGGCAGGAAAACAGGCGGCGCAGCCCATCGCGGAAACGACGCTGCCGAGCGCGCCGGTTTTGCCAGCGATGCGCGTGATGAGTCCCATGTGTCGCTCCCGAGTTCGGTTAACGGATCAGCGTTTGAGGCTGGACGGATAGCCCGCGTCCTCGGTCGCCTTGGTCAACTTCTGGACGTTGGTCTTGGCATCGTCGAAGGTGACGACGGCCTGGCGCTTGTCGAAACTTACGTCGGTCTTGCTCACGCCCTCAACCTTGGAAAGCGCGTGCTTGACAGTGATCGGGCAAGAGGCGCAGGTCATGCCAGGCACGGACAGCGTGACGGTCTGGGTGGCGGCCCACACGGGGGCAACAACGGCAGCGAGGGCGAGGGCGGCAAACAGTTTTTTCATGATGAACTCCTGTGATTAATAGAAAAATGGCATGACGTAGGGAAATCCGAGCGAGACCAGGACCAGCGCGGCCACGATCCAGAAAATGAGCTTGTAAGTAGCTCGCACTTGGGGAATCGCGCAGACCTCACCCGGTTTGCAGGCTTGCGCCGGGCGGTAGATGCGCCGCCAGGCGAAAAACAGCGCGACCAGCGCTGCGCCGATGAAGATCGGGCGATAGGGTTCCAGCACCGTCAGGTTGCCGATCCATGCCCCGCTGAACCCCAAGGCGATCAAAACCAGCGGCCCCAGGCAGCAGGCCGACGCAAGAATGGCGGCCAGCCCACCGGCGAAGAGCGCGCCGCGCCCGTTTTGTGGTTCAGACATACGCTTGTCCTTTCAAATTTGGTTTGGATAGCTTAAGCTTACTTCCGTAGTTATGTACGGAGTCAAGCGATATGCAAATTAATTTTGAGAATCTGACCATTGGCGTTTTTGCCAAGGCGGCCGGGGTCAATGTGGAGACCATCCGGTTCTACCAGCGCAAGGGCCTGCTGCCGGAGCCAGACAAGCCCTATGGCAGCATTCGCCGCTATGGCGAGGCGGATGTAACACGAGTGCGGTTCGTGAAATCGGCCCAGCGGCTGGGCTTTAGCCTGGACGAAATCGCCGAGCTACTGCGGCTGGAGGATGGCACCCATTGCGAGGAAGCCAGCGGCCTGGCCGAGCACAAGCTCAAGGATGTGCGCGAGAAGATGGCCGACTTGGCACGCATGGAGGCCGTGCTGTCTGAACTGGTGTGCGCCTGCCATGCGCGGAAAGGGAACGTTTCCTGCCCGCTGATTGCGTCACTGCAAGACGGAACGAAGCTCGCTGCATCGGCGCGGGGGAGTCACGGGGTGACTACGCCTTAGCGTGCTTTATTTTCCGAATTCTGAGACGACCCCTTTAAGGATAAAACAATGCGACGTTGTCTGCGGATAGTGTGGGGAACTCTGTTTATTTTCGCCTTTGCGGTACAGGCGGAAACAAAGGTTTATGGCGAACAACGCGTCAGCGGCTGGTGGAACTGGCTAAAAGACGATGTCTCGCAAACCTGGAATCAGCCGCAAAACTACGACCTGTATCTGCCATTTCTCAGCTGGCACAACCGCTTTATGTACGATAAAGAGAAAACCGATAACTACAATGAGATGCCGTGGGGCGGGGGATTTGGTGTCTCAAGATATAACGAAGAAGGTAACTGGAGCTCACTCTACGCGATGATGTTTAAGGATTCGCACAACGAGTGGCAGCCGATTATCGGCTACGGCTGGGAGAAGGGCTGGTATCTGGACAGTAGTCGCGATTTTCGCCTGGGGCTTGGGGTGACCGCCGGGATCACCGCCCGAGAAGACTTCGCCAACTACGTACCGCTACCGATTATTTTGCCGCTCTTTTCCGCCAGCTATCGCCGCCTGAGCGTGCAGTTCACCTATATTCCCGGCACCTACAATAACGGCAACGTGCTGTTTGCGTGGCTGCGCTACGGTTTTTAAGAGGGCATCAAATCGTAATCACCTTTTTCACCAGCGAATTGGACAGCGCTAGCATTGAAATTAACACCGAGGCGATGAACGTCAGGACAATCAGCATTAACTTGGTTCCCAGCGAGCTAATTGGGATAAGCGCGGTCAGCAGATGAAAAACGGAGTAGTGAAGAATATAGACGCCGGTCATCGTTTTGCTGATAGTCGCCAGAATGGTCTCTTTAAACTCGCTGTTTTTACGAAACCGCACGCCGTTGGCGGCAATCACCAGCGCCACCACCAAAATATAAATTTGTGATCCGGTAAGAATGAACGCATTTCTGTCAGCCTTAAACAGGGCGAAGAAGAAATGGCGCTCGTAAAACCAGGTGAAGAGATAAATAAACGGAATGGCGATCATCGCGCCTTTCACCACTCTCTCGCGGGTCAGCCAACTGGCGACCAGCGGATCGCTGAACAGCTGGCCGGTCAGGTAAAACAGCAGCCAGGTCCACAAACGGTACTGCGGGGCCAGGCTCAGCGCATGAACATCAGGATACAGCGCGGACAGCAGATCGTAGCCATATGAGAGCAACAGCAGCGCAAATACCACGCCGAAAAATAGCTTGCGTCGCTGGCTGAGCCACTCGATAAGCGGATGAAAGGTGTAAATCACAATAAAGGCAAAAACAAACCACGGCTGGATAAGATAACCGCGCTGGTAGGGTTCCCAGAGATAGTACACTGTCATCCAGAACAGGAAGACGATAACTACGCTTTTGATTTTACCCATTTGCCACTGCGCATCGTGCCGTGACTGCGAATCCAGATAGCCCGCCACCACAAAAAACAGCGGCGTGGCTATGGTCGAAATAAACGTCAGAAAACCGAGGATCCAGTGATAGTCGTAATCATAGTGATCCCGGGTGTTATAAATGGTGAAGAAGGTCACCGCCGTCATGCATCCCAGCGTTTTAATAATATTTAATCCGGTACTGTTCATTATTGTGGCTTCATATCCTTAGAGCCTATCCCATTAGGCTATTTTATTTGCCATTTTGGTCCTGGGCAGTGCTCACAAGCCTCACGTACTGCGTGTACGCTTCGGTTGTTGCGCGCTGTCCGTGCCCAAACTGGCTGCAACAATATACGCCTACTGGGATAGGCTCTTATTATGGAAACAGGCGTAAATCACTGGCAGAACCAGCAGCGTCAGAATAGTAGCAAAACCCAGACCAAACATAATAACTACCGCCATACTCTGGAAGAAGACATCCAATAATAAAGGGGCCAGACCGAGAACGGTGGTGAAGGCGGTCAGCAGAATAGGGCGCAGACGCGAGGTGGCGGCATAAATAATGGCTTCCTGCTGCGCTTTTTCCTGCTTCTGCTGCTCAATTTCCTCAACCAGCACGATGCCGTTACGAATCAACATCCCGCTCAGGCTAAGCAAGCCTATCAATGCCATAAAGCCAAAAGGAATACCGGTAATCAAAAAGCCTGGCGTTACGCCAATCAGCGCCAGCGGCACCGTCAGCCAGATAGCGATCGCGTTTTTCAGCGAGCTGAACATCAGCACAGTGATAACAAACATCACCAGGTAACCCAGCGGCAGGGTGGTGAACAACCCCTGCTGCGCTTCGCGGGAATTCTCCGCGTCGCCGCCCCACTCAATACTGTAGCCGTGCGGTAGGGCGAGGGCATCGATTTGCGGCTTCACGCGCGCCAGAATATCGCCTGAGGTTTGATTGCTCAGCGGATCGGGGTCGGTCTGCACGGTCAGTACGCGGCTGCGGTCGCGGCGCAGGATCAAAGGATCTTCCCACTCGAGATTAAAGCCGCTGACCACGTTACTGAGCGGGATATACTGCTGGCGGTTTTGGCTCCAGACCAGCACATTATTCAGGTGGTTAGCATCCTGGCGCTCGGCGGCTGGTGGGCGAACCACCACCGGCAGCAGGTCAGCCCCTTCGCGATAGAGTCCCGCACGGCTACCAGAGAAATTCATCTCCAGCGCGTTATCGATATCCTGTTTATCTACTCCCAGTTCGCGGCCTAAGCTGGCGGAATATTGTGGGCGGATAACCTTGCTGCGGTTCTGCCAGTCGTTGCGCACGCCGTCGGTGGCCGGGTCTGCGGAGAGAATATCGCCCACCTGGCTGGCGAGCAGGCGCAGGCGGTCGGGATCCGGGCCTTTGATGCGCACTTCAATGGCGCTATCGCCGGAAGGGCCGAACATCACGCGTTTGCTGCTGGCATTAACCTGCGGATAGTTGCGCGCAATATAGCTGTCAACATGCTGCGTCAGAGCGTTAATACTGCGCTGGTCGTCCATGCGTACCATGATCTGCGCGTAGTTGCTGTATTGCCGTTGCCCGCTGTAGGTGAGGATAAAACGCATACTGCCCTGACCAACGGTGGCGATGGTGGTGACAACGCCCGGCTGGCCGTTAATCGAGGTTTCAATATCGCTGGCCATCTTTTCGGTTGTCGCAATATCAGTGCCATAGGGAAGCCAGAGGTCAACAAAGAAGATAGGCGTGTTCGATGAGGGGAAAAAGTTCTGCCGCACCGAGCCGAATCCCCATATTGAAGCTGCCAGCAGCGCCGCCATGACGGTCAGGGTGATCGCTTTGCGCATCAGTAGGGTGTGCAGAATCTGCTGATAAATGCGATAAAAGCGCCCGCTGTAGGGGTCGGTATCCGAGGTTTCAGCAGGCGGCTGTTGCCCTTTGAACAGCCACCATTTAATCAGTACTGGCGTGATGGTTAACGCTGAGAACCAGCTCAGCATGAGTGAAATCAGCAGCACCTGGAGCAGTGATTTGCAGTATTCTCCGGTGGAGTCCTGCGACAGGCCAATCGGCGCAAAGGCGAGAATAGCAATCACCGTCGCCCCCAGCAGCGGCAGCGCCGAGCGGCGAATCACATAATTAATCGCCGTGAGCAGCGTCGACCCCTGCTGGCGGGCAATGAGTACCCCTTCGACGATGACGATGGCATTATCGACCAGCATACTCAGGGCGATAATCAGCGCCCCCAGCGAGATACGCTGTAGCTCGATGCCCCACAGATACATAATCAGCAGCGTACCGAGCACGTTAAGCGCTAACGACAGGGCAATAATGATACCGCTGCGCACGCCCATAAAGATCAGCAGCACGCCGACGACAATGGCCAGTGCCATCAGGAAGTTAGTGATAAAGCCGTTCACCGAGTGAGCCACTTCTGCAGCCTGGTCGTAGAACAGGTCAATTTTGATCCCTGCCGGTTTTTCCGCCGACATCTGATCCAGTTTGCTTTCCAGCGCGCGACCAACGTCAATGACGTTGACGCCGGGAATAAACGACACCCCCATAGTGACCGCCTGGCGGCCATTAGCGTGATAAATGCTGGAAGGAGATTCGCTGAGTCCGCGCGATAGCGTGGCAATATCGCGCAATCGCGTCGCTGAACCTGAGCCGTGCGGGCTGATTAACAAATCGCCCAGCTCGTCGAGATTTTCAAACTCCCCCGTTGGATGCAGGCGAATTGACTCGCTGCCGGATTTAATCTCACCGGCGTTAGACACTACGTTCAAGCGACTGAGGATTGCCGCCAGTTGGTTGAGCGTGATACCGCGGGCGGTCATTTTTGCCAGCGAGATATCGATATTGATTTGTTGTGGGATCGCACCGCCGATAGCGACTTTGCCAACGCCGGGAACCAGCACCAGTTCGCGCCTGAGCTGCTCGGCGTAGCGGACCAGCTCAGGGTTGGTAAAGCTCTCGCCGGAGATAGCAAAGAAGAAGCCAAAGACATCGCCAAAATCGTCGTTCACAAAGGGGGAGGCCACGCCGGGCGGGAACATCCGGGCGGCGTCTCCTACCCGACGGCGCAGCTCATCCCAGATTTGCGGCAGCTCGCTGGAGTGATAATTCGAGGCGATATTGACGGTGATTTGCGACAGACCATTGGAGGAAATTGAGCTGACGTTGTCCAGATAGGGCAGCTGTTGCAGCGCGTTCTCCAGCGGCAGGGTGACTTCTTCCTCAACCTGCTGCGCCGAGGCTCCCGGATAGTGGGTGATGACCACGGCGGTCTTGATGGTAAACGCCGGGTCTTCCAGGCGACCGATATTCAGCAGGGCGAAAATACCCCCGATGCCCAGCAGTAAAATAGTCAGCCAGACGCGAATCGGGTTGTTAATAAACTGACGAGAGATATCCATTACAAACCTCGTTCACGCGTCCAGATTCGAACCGGTTGCTGCGCATGCAGTTCACTGACGCCTGCCGCCACGACGCGCTCGCCGACGCTAAGCCCTTCGGTAATGACCACTCCCTGAGAGGTGACCTGGCCGACGCCAACTTTTCTGTCCTCAAGCTGTAGCTGTTCGCCTTCGCCTTTAACTACCCAGACGTGGGGCTCATTGCGCTGGCGATTATCCGGATTAAATACCGCTTCAACCGGCACCACGACGGCTTTATCGCCCGCGCTGGCGGGCAGGTTTGCCAGATTGACCGTCACGGTCCCACTCACGCCGCCCACTGACGGAAAATCGGCCGGGCGCGGCATGGTTAAAATGATCTGCCAGGTCAGAGTGTTGCTGTCGCTGCTACCGGTATGTTCTTTATATTCGGCGGTGAACTGACGGTCCGGCATAGAGTTGATTTTCACCACCGGACGATACTGCGCATTGCGGATATCAATAGTCGTAAAAAGATTCTCCGGAATGCTGAACACCACGTCGAGCAGATCGGTTCGCGTCAGGGTGACGATCGGCTGTCCGGCGGCGACAACCTGGTGATTACGGATCGGGACGCTGGCGGCAATACCGCTAAACGGCGCGGTGAGCGTCATTTGACTTAGCTCTTCGCGGGCGATTTTTAGCGCAGCGTTGGCGGAATCACGGTTGGCCCGCTGGATATCCATTTCCGCTTTTGAAATGGCCTGGCGACCGGCCAGCGTCTGGAAGCGGTCGAACTGCCGCTGAGCGAGGGTTGCTGCGGTCTGCCGTTCGTTGACGCGTTGCTGCGCTTCCCGGGCGTTGAGCCGGGCGAGCGCTTGCCCCTGAGAGATACTGGCTCCCTGACGCACATCAAGGGATTCAATCTGTCCGCCGCGTTTGAACGACAGATCGGTAGAATCCCCGGATTCAATACGGGCAGGAAAAATGCGCTGCTGTGAATCACCAATGGCGACGACATCCGCAACTTTTACCATCCGCGGCAGCGGGGTAACTTGCGGTGCTTTCTGATCGCAAGCCGTTGTTATTAAAATAACAACGGGAATGAGAGAAAAATAACGGTTCACTGTATTCCCCTCGGTGCTAAAGGTTTTATTTTACATATTTTTCACAAATGCCGGCTTTATTCAGCCAGCGCTGAGACCACTAAATAGGTAAATAACCCGGAAGCCGTACAGGCGATTATTGCCAGGGCAATAAACAGGCTCAGGCGAAACAGGCTGTAGCCGAACATTGCTCCTCCTCTGGTATCAACCTTGTGCTAAGTAGATTCTTATCTACATAATTGTTGAATGGTTTTTAGAGGCGCGCAGGCCTCTGATAATGAGCATAGTCGTTGAAAAAAGGAAATGTTAAAAAGAGTAAAATTTGCGGTAATGTTGACGATTTTGCTGGGTTTTCAGTTGAATTGTCTGAGGTCGACTGAGTCTGTGATATTTTTCAATATATTAATTGGCATCTTAATAATGTTAATCGCCGTGTGCTACGTTTAATTATACCCATCATACTTCGAATCGAGATTTCTTCCTCAGCGCCATTGTCTGCGCTGTTTTCACCACCTTTTTTTATAGGTAATAAAAGGATTGTCTCTATGTATAAAAATATCCTCGTCCCGGTTGATGTGTTTGAAACCGGCCTTGCGGACAAGGCTTTGTCCCATGCTCAATTCCTCGCGCAAAGCTCCTCCGGGCAGATTCATTTACTCAACGTCATCCCGACATTTTCTCCTGCACTGACGCGCGGATTTATTTCCGATGCGCGAAAAATGGAAGACTATCTGGTTAATAATTCAAAAGAAAAACTCGCTGAACTCATCAATAAACTCTCTCTGAAGGAAAGCGATGTCCAGATTCATATTCGCAGCGGCAACGTCCGCGATGAAGTGACGAAACTGGCAGATGAACTGAAGGCGGATGTGGTGATCATTGGCTCACGCAATCCCAATATTCAAACCCATCTGTTGGGTTCAGAGGCGGCAAGTATCGTGCGTTATGCCCATGTGCCGGTTTTTGTGGTGCGCTAAGGGCAGCCTGAGGCTGTCCTGATTTCCGTTACAGGAGTGAGGAGATAACTATGAATACAGAAAAACCGGGCGGCCCGTTTTATCAGCTCTCCGTGGATGAAACCCTGACCAGCACCAACAGCACTCCCGATGGCATCAGCAGCGCTGAAGCGACGGCGCGCTTACAGCAGTACGGTGAAAATGCGCTACCGCAAAAAGCGGGTAAACCGGCATGGCTGCGTTTTCTGGCGCATTTTAATGATGTGCTGATTTACGTCTTGCTGGCGGCGGCGCTATTGACGGCGGTGATGGGCCACTGGGTCGATACTCTGGTGATCCTCGGCGTGGCGGTGATCAACGCCCTGATTGGTCATATTCAGGAGAGTAACGCCGAAAAATCGCTCCAGAGCATTCGCAATATGCTCTCCAGCGAAGCGGTGGTGGTTCGTCAGGGGAATCATGAAACCATTCCGACCACGGCGCTGGTTCCCGGCGATATCGTGGTGATCCGCGCCGGCGACCGCATTCCAGCAGACCTGCGGGTTATCGAAGCGCATAACCTACGGGTGGAAGAGGCGATTCTGACCGGTGAATCAACGGTGGTGGAGAAAAGTACCGAAGCGCTTAGCGGCGAACTGCCGTTGGGTGACCGGACGAACCTGTTGTTCTCAGGCACCACGGTAAGCTCCGGCGGTGGCAAAGGCCTGGTGGTGGCAACCGGTGGCGATACCGAGCTGGGCCACATTAACCAGATGATGGCGGATATCGAGAAACACCGTACTCCGCTGTTGGTGCAGATGGATAAGCTCGGCAAAGCCATCTTTATCATCATTCTGGTGATGATGGCTGCGCTATTCGTCTTTAGCCTGCTGTTCCGCGATATGCCGGTTTCTGAACTGATGCTGTCGCTGATTAGCCTGGCGGTGGCGTCGGTACCGGAAGGGCTGCCGGCGATTATCTCGATTATCCTCTCGCTTGGCGTGCAAACCATGGCCCGGCAGAAGGCGATTATCCGCAAGCTGCCGACGGTCGAAACGCTAGGGGCGATGACGGTTATTTGCTCGGATAAAACCGGGACGCTGACCATGAACGAGATGACGGTTAAGGCCGTTATCACCGCCGATAAAGTCTATCGGGTGGAAGGGGACAGCTACGAGCCGGTGGGGAATATTCACCCGATCGATGAGCCGGACCCGATAACCGTCGCGCCGGGCACGCTGCTGGAGCGCTATCTGCGCACCATCGACCTGTGTAACGACAGCCAGCTAATCAAAGATGAAAGCGGGTTGTGGAAAATCACTGGCGGCCCTACGGAAGGGGCGCTGAAGGTGCTGGCGGCGAAAGTGACGCTTTCGCCGGCGAGCACCGAACTGCGCAGTAAGATCCCCTTTGATTCGCAATACAAATATATGTCAACGCTGTACCGCATCGGCAATGAGGAGACGATTTTAATTACCGGTGCGCCAGATGTGCTGTTCCGCCTGTGTCAGCATCAGCAAACCGACCATGGGCTGGAGCCGCTGGACCAGCCGTATTGGGAAGCGAAAATTGAAGAGTACGCGCGGGAAGGGCTGCGCATGGTGGCGGCAGCGTGGAAACCGGCGGCTGACGGGCAAACCGAACTCACCCATCAGGATTTGCAGCATGGCGTCATTCTGTTAGGGATCGCCGGGATGATGGACCCGCCGCGACCAGAGGCCATTACCGCTATCGGCGACTGCCTGCAGGCGGGGATCCGCGTGAAGATGATCACCGGGGACCACCCGCAAACGGCGATGAGTATCGGCAAGATGCTGGGGATCGGCAACGCCGGGAACGCCATTACCGGGCGCGAGCTGGAGGTGATGGACGATACCCAACTGAGTGAAGCGGCGCAGAAATTCGATATTTTTGCCCGTACCAGTCCGGAAGATAAGTTCCGTCTGGTTCAGGCGCTGCAAAGCAGGAAAGAGGTGGTCGGGATGACCGGTGATGGGGTGAACGACGCCCCGGCGCTGAAGCAGGCCGATGTTGGTATCGCGATGGGCATCAAGGGCACCGAAGTGACCAAAGAGGCCGCTGATATGGTGCTGACCGATGATAACTTCGCCACCATCGCCAGTGCAGTCAGGGAAGGGCGGCGGGTTTACGATAACCTGAAGAAAACGATCTTGTTCATTATGCCAACCAACCTGGCGCAGGGGTTGTTAATCATTATCGCGCTGCTGGCGGGGAATTTGATTCCGCTGACGCCGGTGTTGATTTTGTGGATGAACATGGCGACGTCGGCCACGCTGTCGTTTGGTCTGGCGTTCGAAGCCGGTGAAAAGAACATCATGCGCCGTCCGCCGCGCGATCCTAAGCTGCATGCGATGGACGGCTTTGCCATCTGGCGGGTAATTTTTGTCGGTTCGATGATCGCCGTGAGCGCCTTTGTGCTGGAGGCCTGGCTACAGCCGCGAGGCTACTCACCTGAGTTTATCCGCACCGTACTGTTGCAGACGCTGGTCACCGCACAGTGGTTTTATATGCTCAACTGCCGGGTGGCGGATGGTTTCTCACTGAGCAAAGGGCTGCTGGCGAACCGGGGTATCTGGATTGTCAGCGGCGTGTTGCTGGTGCTGCAACTGCTGATTATCTACGCGCCGTTTATGCAGATGCTGTTCGGTACCGAAGCGCTGCCGTTCCGCTACTGGGTGATCACCTTTATTATCGGTTTTGTGATGTTCCTGATTGTGGAAATTGAGAAGCCGCTGACGCGCAAGTGGCGCACGGCCTGAGTCATTCCCGGAGGCGGTGCTGCGCACCTGTCCGGGCTACCAGACAGCCGCATAATCGGTAGCCCGGACAGACGCAGCGCGCCGCCACCGTGGAAAACCAAAAAACAAAAGCCGACGCATAACGCGTCGGCTTTTCCGTTTCAGACAAAGAACACGATCTTAATCGATCAATCTTTGAGTTTAACCGGGTTATTACGATAGGCCGCCAGCTTCGCGCGCATCCAGCTGCTGCTGTTGTTATTGACCGCGCTCACCACGCCAGTGGTGGCACCGCCGCCGACCTGCACATGGAAAATACCGCGTGACGGGAAATCCACATATTTTGGTTCAGTGAAATCCCACTCATGACGCTTGAAGGGGTCGGTTCCGGCTGAGGGCGAAATGACACCCTAAGCGTTAGCTCTGTGTCGTTGCACGATGTCAGCGACGGTATTCTTGCTGATACCGAGCTCGCGTGCGATCCAGCGATAGCTGCGTCCCTCGGCCCTCATCGCAACCACCTTAGGCAAAAGTCGGTCTGATTTTGGTCGCACTCCGGCCTGACGACCAAGCCTCTTACCACGTGCCTTCGCAACAGCAAGGCCTGACTTGACCCGCTCGCTGATGAGATCCCGCTCAAACTCCGCAATGCCGGAAAGAAACGTCGCCAGCATTCGTCCATACGGCGACGAAAGATCGAACGCCATTCCATTCATGGCTATCACGGAAACCTTCCAGTTCTCCAGTTCACGTAGCGTATTGAGCAGATCGAGCGTCGAGCGCCCCCACCGGGAAAGCTCAGTGACCAGGATTGCATCAATTTGTCTGGACTGGGCAAGCGCCAGGACTTTCTTTCGCTCGGCCCGGTCGAGTTTAGTTCCTGAACCTGTTTCCTTAAATATTCCCACCACGTCGTAGCCGGCACGGCCGGCGAAGGCTCGCAGATCAAATTCCTGGCGTTCACAAGACTGATCCGCTGTTGAAACCCGGCAGTAAATGGCGGCACGATGTCCCAATTGAACCCTCCTGGATTTTTGTATCGGAACGCCCTGATTTATATGGGCTGGCTGTTGTCCAAAACAGACTATACTTCAAAAGGGACGAATTTGTATGTCACGACGCCATATTTTCACCGAACGGCAGCGAGCAGCGCTGTTCGATCTGCCCACGGACGAACTGTCGCTACTGAAGTTCTACACGCTGGGCGATGATGACCTGGAAAACATTAGGCAGCGCCGCAGACCGGAAAACAGGATTGGCTTTGCCCTGCAACTTTGTGCCTTACGATATCCGGGCCGTGCACTGGCTCCTGGTGAGATGATCCCGCGTGAAGTCCTTTCCTTCGTCGGTGCTCAGCTTGGAGTTCCGGCTGATGCGCTTCTCACTTATGCCACACGGCGCCAAACCCGTCAGCAGCACATGGACACGCTGCGCGAAATTTACGGCTACAAGACCTTCACGGGCCGTGGTGCCCGTGATCTGCGGGAGTGGACTTTCGGCCAGGCCGAAGATGCCAGATCAAACGAGGATCTTGCTCATCGTTTTATTGTGCGGTGTCGGGAAACTTCCACCATTCTGCCCGCAGTATCGACAATCGAGCGCTTGTGCGCGGATGCTCTGGTCGCCGCTGAGCGGCGGATTGAAACGCGGATTGCGGAAAATTTAACAGCGGATGTTCGCGATCACCTGGACAAACTTCTGAGTGAAATGCTCGCCGGCAATATCAGTCGTTTCATCTGGCTTCGCAACTTCGAGGTTGGTAACAACTCGGCTGCTGCTAACCGTTTGCTCGACAGGCTCGAATTTCTGCGTACCCTGAATATCAATCATAGTGCTTTGGCCAGCATACCTGCCCATCGCATTGCCCGGCTGCGTCGGCAGGGTGAACGCTACTTCACCGACGGTTTGCGTGACATCACTTCGGACCGCCGCTGGGCGATCCTTGCCGTCTGTGTTGTGGAGTGGGAAGCGGCGATTGCTGATGCCATAGTCGAAACCCATGACAGGATCGTAGGAAAAACCTGGCGGGAAGCGAAGCGCCAGCATGACGAAACAATTTCCGGCTCTAAAGCCACACTCACGGATACGATCCGTACCTTCACCGCGCTGGGAGCTTCGTTGCTTGAGGCCCGCAGTGACGGAACCCCGCTGGAGATGGCTGTCGCCAGTTCGGTTGCATGGGACCGGCTCGCTCAACTGGTAGCGACAGGGACTCAACTCAGCAACACGCTAGCCGATGAGCCTCTTGCATATGTCGGGCAGGGATACCATCGCTTTCGTCGTTATGCGCCCCGCATGTTGCGCTGTCTGAAGCTCGAAGCCGCGCCGGTCGCCGGACCATTGGTAGCAGCAGCTTTGTCGATCGGAGAGATGAAAGGTGTTGCATCGCCAGAAAGGCGTTTCCTGCGGCCCAGCTCCAAATGGAACCGTCATTTACGAGCTCAGGAAAAAGGAGATACCCGTCTTTGGGAAGTGGCGGTACTCTTTCACCTCCGGGATGCTTTTCGTTCCGGAGATGTCTGGCTCGCTCATTCGCGCCGCTATGGTGACCTCAAGCAGGTACTGGTGCCGATGATCGCGGCGCAGGAAAATGCAAAACTGGCCGTGCCTTCCAACCCACAGGATTGGCTGGCAGACAGAAAGGCGCGACTCACGATCGCTCTTAAGCGGCTGGCCCGGGCTGCCCGTAACGGCACTATTCCGCACGGTAGCATAGAAGATGGAACGTTGCGGATCGACAGGTTGACAGCAGACGTGCCGGATGGTGCCGAGGCACTCATACTGGATCTGTATCGCCGAATGCCGTCCGTTCGGATTACCGACATGCTGCTTGAAGTTGATGCAGCCCTTGGTTTCACAGATGCGTTTACCCATCTGAGAACCGGGGCTCCATGTCGCGACCGGATCGGTCTGCTCAACGTCCTGCTCGCTGAAGGGCTCAATCTGGGCCTGCGTAAGATGGCGGAAGCTACAAACACGCATGATTACTGGCAGCTCTCACGCCTTGCCCGCTGGCATGTTGAAAGCGAAGCCATGAACCAGGCATTGGCAATTGTGGTGGCCGCGCAGGGTAAACTGCCGATGTCACGCGTCTGGGGGATGGGCACGTCAGCATCGAGCGATGGTCAGTTTTTCCCGACAGCGCGGCATGGCGAAGTCATGAACATGGTCAATGCCAAATATGGTTCTGTTCCCGGCCTCAAAGCGTATACTCACGTAAGCGACCAGTTCGCGCCATTCGCTTGTCAGTCGATCCCGGCGACCGTGAGCGAGGCACCGTATATTCTCGATGGACTACTGATGAACGAGGTCGGTCGCCATGTTCGCGAACAGTATGCCGATACAGCAGGATTCACCGACCATTTGTTCGGAGCCAGTAGCCTGCTCGGCTACAATCTCGTTCTGCGAATCAGGGATCTGCCATCGAAGCGGTTGTACGTATTTAATCCCGATACGACCCCCAGGGAGTTACGCAAGTTGGTAGGTGGAAAAGCCCGGGAGGATCTTATCGTTGCGAACTGGCCTGATATTTTCCGTTGTGCCGCGACGATGACCGCTGGCAAAATCAGGCCCAGCCAACTCCTGCGCAAGCTCGCTTCTTACCCACGACAAAACAACCTTGCAGTTGCGCTTCGTGAAGTTGGTCGTATTGAACGGACCCTTTTCATTATTGAGTGGATCCTGGATACGGACATGCAGCGGCGTGCTCAGATCGGTCTTAACAAGGGAGAGGCCCACCATGCGCTCAAAAATGCGCTCCGTATCGGGAGGCAGGGGGAAATTCGCGATCGCACGACAGAGGGGCAGCACTACCGAATCGCTGGGCTCAATTTATTGACTGCGGTGATCATTTACTGGAATACCGTCCATCTTGGTCATGCCGTCACGGAGCGGCGGAACGAAGGGTTGGATGTTCCCCCTGAATTTCTTCCCCACATATCCCCATTGGGCTGGGCGCACATTCTACTGACTGGCGAATATCTTTGGCCCAAGGAACCGAAAGCTTAGGGTGTCATTTCGCCCTCAGCCGGAACCGACCCCAGGAAGTCAGGATTACGTAATTGTGAGTTATGCACATTAATGTTAAAATTCATGATTTTTTATGTTGATTTTGTGTTAAATCATGAGGGATTGATGGGGGAAGACAAAATAAAATGTTAATTAATGGTGGTTTTAAATCATATTATTTAACCATTTGATAACATTTCAGGGGTTTTAGGTGATGCCCGAATACAGCGAATTTAAGTCATAAAATTAATTTTTTATTTCGCATGTCTCATTAGTAATTTTTATCACCATAGATAAGTCTGCTGACCGGGGAACCAGCATGCGGAAAAAAGATATGTGATTTGCAGGGGTATACACCGATACGTGCATCAGCGACTGACAACGTCTCTTACTGGTAATGAGGAGCAGGGTGGAAAAATACTTTTTCTGCAAAGTCGTGAACCCCATCTGGGGGTGTTATCTGCCTTCACAGAGATGTTGCCGGAACACAATAATGAACAGGCCGGATTATGCTATCCGGCCTGTTGTGTCAACTTGGTGATTTTTCGACAAATAGATTGAGATGGTAGCGGTAGCTGTCGAGGAACCGGGATTTACATGCATCATTCATACTGCCGGTGACCTGTTCAACGTCCACTTTCCGCCCTTGTGAGTTCATCTGGGCCAGACTTAATGCAATAAAATCAAAATCTTTTGGATGAAACTTTTCTACGTGGTGTATTGCCTGCATATTCCTCCCTTTTAATCGCCATGAAGAGTAAGGTTTATGCTCTGCTATTTTCAGTATGGCCCAGCCTCTCGATATTCTCCTGCAGAGTCGCGAAAACTGTGAGGCCAGCCGCAGATTTTGTACTTTAGGGCGTTTCCTGCCGCCGCAATCCGCCTGTCAGGCCGTCTGGTGGAGGTAAATGCTGCCATGAAGTTGCAACCCAGAATGATTGAGCTGTCATCAGGCGTATGTTTTATTTTTTTATGGCTTTGTTGAATAAATCAGATTTCGGGTAAGTCTCCCCCGTAGCGGGTTGTGTTTTCAGGCAATACGCACGCTTTCAGGCATACCTGCTTTCGTCATTTTGTTCAGCGCTCGTACCAGGGCCATAGCCTCCGCAACCTGACCATCGTAGTCACGCAGCGTCAGTGAACCCCCGAACAGCTGTTTTACCCGGTACATCGCCGTTTCCGCTATCGAGCGACGGTTGTAATCTGTTGTCCATTTCCACCGCGCATTACTCCCGGTCATTCGCTGATTAGCCACTGCACGGTTACGGTCTGCATATTCACCGGGCCAGTAACCCGCACCTTTTCGGGGAGGGATAAGCGCGCTGATTTTCTTACGCCGCAGTTCATCGTGACAGAGCCGGGTGTCGTAAGCGCCGTCTGCCGATGCTGCCCTGATTTTTCTGTGAGTCTGCCGGATAAGACCCGGGAAGGCTTCTGAGTCCGTCACATTGTTCAGCGACAGGTCAGCGCAGATGATTTCATGTGTTTTACTGTCAACGGCGAGATGCAGCTTACGCCAGATACGGCGGCGTTCCTGGCCATGCTTTTTGACTTTCCACTCGCCTTCACCGAAGACCTTCAGCCCGGTGGAATCAATTACCAGGTGTGCGATTTCACCCCGGGTGGGCGTTTTGAAACTGACATTAACCGACTTTGCCCGCCTGCTGACACAGCTGTAATCCGGGCAGCGTAGCGGAACGTTCATCAGAGAAAAAATGGAATCAATAAAGCCCTGCGCAGCGCGCAGGGTCAGCCTGAATACGCGTTTAATGACCAGCACAGTCGTGATGGCAAGGTCAGAATAGCGCTGAGGTCTGCCTCGTGAAGAAGGTGTTGCTGACTCATACCAGGCCTGAATAGCTTCATCATCCAGCCAGAAAGTTATGGAGCCACGGTTGATGAGGGCTTTATTGTAGGTGGGCCAGTTGGTGATTTTGAACTTTTGCTTTGCCACGGAACGGTCTGCGTTGTCGGGAAGATGCGTGATCTGATCCTTCAACTCAGCAAAAGTTCGATTTATTCAACAAAGCCTTTTTTTATATACGATCTGACGAATTCAGCAGAAGGAAACTCATCATTCGTGACGAAATAAAAATTAGTTTCCCCATTAATATAGAAATGAGTGTTTACTCACAGAAAGAAAATCAGGAGTAATTATTCTGAAGACAGATAATACAGAAGTCGTACAGCGCATTTAACTCACTTCTCAGGAGGTTAATCACTCTCTATTTGTGGACAACCGACATGTCTTAAGGCTCTGGAATAACGTGTTGATATTTCGATGCGTAGCATGCAGCGGAATGTTACCGGATCAATAAAGCAGGAAGAGGCGTTTTAATTCTTTCCGCAGGATGATAGTAGGGTGACTGCCATGTCTGATTATAATGAAAAAAGTGCGATCTCCGCACTTCTCGCAGGTCATTGTTCCGATCCATTTTCCGTGCTTGGCATGCACTCAACCGATGCGGGTCTGGAAGTGCGCGCATTATTACCCGATGCCACCGATGTATGGGTGATTGAACCGAAAACCGGGCGCAAAGTCGGTAAACTCGAATGCCTCGACACACGCGGGTTCTTTAGCGGCGTTCTGCCGCGCCGGAAAAATCCTTTTCGTTACCAGCTGGCCGTCACCTGGCACGGTCAGCAAAACCTGATTGACGACCCCTATCGCTTTGGCCCGCTGCTGCAGGAGCTTGATGCCTGGCTGCTCGCTGAAGGGACTCATCTGCGGCCCTACGAGACGCTGGGAGCCCATGCCGACACCATGGACGGCGTCACCGGGACGCGTTTTTCCGTCTGGGCGCCGAACGCCCGTCGTGTGTCGGTGGTCGGACAGTTCAACTACTGGGACGGCCGCCGCCACCCGATGCGTCTGCGCAAAGAGTCCGGCATCTGGGAGCTGTTTGTCCCCGGCGCGCATAACGGCCAGCTGTATAAGTTCGAGCTGATTGACGCCCACGGCCACCTGCGGGTGAAATCCGACCCGTATGCCTTTGAGGCACAGATGCGCCCGGAAAGCGCGTCGCTTATCTGCGGCATGCCGGAAAAGGTCGAACAGCCACAGTCCCGTCAGCAGGCCAACCAGTTTGATGCACCGATTTCGATTTATGAAGTGCACCTTGGCTCGTGGCGCCGCCACGCCGATAACCATTTCTGGCTCAGCTACCGCGAGCTGGCGGACCAGCTGGTGCCTTACGCGAAGTGGATGGGCTTCACCCATCTGGAGCTGCTGCCGGTAAACGAACATCCGTTCGACGGCAGCTGGGGCTATCAGCCCACCGGGCTGTACGCGCCGACCCGCCGTTTTGGTACCCGTGAAGACTTCCGCTACTTCCTGAATGCTGCCCATGCCGCGGGTCTGAACGTGATCCTCGACTGGGTGCCGGGCCACTTCCCGTCGGATGACTTTGCGCTGGCATCGTTCGACGGCACCGCGTTGTATGAACACAGCGACCCGCGAGAAGGTTATCACCAGGACTGGAATACGCTGATCTACAACTACGGTCGCCGTGAAGTCAGCAACTTTCTGGTCGGGAACGCGCTGTACTGGATTGAACGCTTCGGGATCGACGCCCTGCGCGTGGATGCGGTTGCGTCAATGATCTACCGCGACTACAGCCGCAAAGAGGGGGAGTGGGTGCCCAATGAGTACGGCGGCCGGGAAAACCTCGAAGCGATTGAATTTCTGCGCAATACCAACCGTGTGCTCGGTGAGCAGACGCCGGGAGCGGTCACGATGGCGGAGGAGTCCACCGACTTCGCCGGGGTTACACGACCGTCTTCGACGGGCGGTCTTGGCTTCTGGTTCAAATGGAACCTCGGCTGGATGCATGACACCCTCGACTATATGCAGCTCGATCCCATCTATCGTCGTTATCATCACGACAAGATGACCTTCGGGATGCTCTACAACTACACCGAAAACTTCGTGTTGCCGCTGTCACACGATGAAGTGGTTCACGGCAAAAAATCGATTCTTGACCGGATGCCTGGCGATGCCTGGCAGAAGTTCGCCAACCTGCGCGCCTACTACGGCTGGCTGTTTGCCTTCCCCGGTAAAAAGCTGCTGTTTATGGGCAACGAGTTTGCCCAGGGGCGGGAGTGGAACCACGACGCCAGCCTCGACTGGCATCTGCTGGAAGGGGGCGACAACTGGCATCACGGGGTGCAGCGTCTGGTGCGCGATCTGAACCATACCTATCGCCACCATAAGGCACTGCACGAACTGGATTTTGACCCCTACGGCTTTGAATGGCTTGTTGTGGATGACCATGAACGGTCGGTGTTTATCTTTGTCCGTCGCGATAAAGCCGGGAACGAGATAATCGTGGCGAGCAACTTCACGCCAGTACCGCGTCACGGCTATCGCTTCGGGATTAACCAGCCGGGGCGCTGGCGTGAAGAGCTGAACACCGACTCGATGCACTACCACGGGAGCAACACCGGCAACGGCGGCTGCGTGGCAAGCGAGGCGATCGCCAGCCACGGTCGGGAGCATTCGCTGTCGGTGACTCTGCCGCCGCTGGCGACAATCTGGCTGGTACGGGAATCTGCAGGGCAATAAAACGCGCAGCTGATTTATTGCAGCTGACTTATTACCGGAGGTGATCACTTCTGAATTATTTTGCAGAAGAGTGAGGCTTTTTCTTCATTATTTTCTTTTATGGCTTTTATTTAATAGCAGGACATTATTATGAGTAAACTTGAATATACTGACAACTTAATGCTGTCGCGCCAGTTACCGCTTAAATCCGTGGCCCTGATCCTCGCCGGCGGACGTGGCACACGATTAAAAGACCTGACCACTATTCGCGCAAAACCTGCGGTGCATTTCGGCGGTAAATTCAGAATTATTGATTTTGCTTTATCGAATTGTATTAACTCCGGAATAAGACGTATCGGGGTCATTACACAATATCAGTCCCATTCACTGGTGCAGCATATTCAACGCGGCTGGGCATTCTTTAACGAAGAAATGAATGAGTTCGTGGATTTATTACCGGCGCAGCAGCGGGTGCATGGTGAGAACTGGTATCGGGGGACGGCGGATGCCGTGACCCAGAATCTGGATATTATCCGCCGCTATGATGCGGAATATGTCGTTATTCTGGCCGGGGACCATATCTATAAACAAGATTATTCGCGGATGCTGCTCGATCACGTTGAAAAAGGGGCGCGCTGTACCGTGGCCTGCCTGCCGGTCCCGGTTGAAGAGGCAAGCGCTTTTGGCGTCATGGCCGTGGATGAGAATGACAAAATCATTGAATTTGTTGAAAAACCGGCTAATCCGCCCACCATTCCTGGCGATGAAACCCGCTCGCTTGCCAGTATGGGCATTTATGTGTTTGATGCGGAATATCTCTACCAGCTGCTGGAAGACGACGATCGGGATGAACACTCCACCCATGATTTTGGCAAAGATATTATTCCCAGGATAACGGCGGCAGGTGAAGCGTATGCGCATCCGTTCCCGCGCTCCTGCGTTCAGTCGGATAATAATGCCGAGCCATACTGGCGCGATGTCGGAACCCTGGAGGCGTACTGGAAAGCGAATCTGGATTTAGCCTCAGTAGTGCCAGAGCTGGACGTTTATGACCGTAACTGGCCTATCCGTACCTATGTCGAATCGCTGCCCAGCGCCAAATTTGTTCAGGACCGTTCCGGCAGTCATGGCATGACCATGAATTCTCTGGTCTCCGGCGGCTGTATTATTTCTGGCTCGGTGGTGGTGCAGTCGGTTCTATTTTCCAGAGTTCGGATTAACTCGTTCTGTAATATTGATTCGTCGGTTTTATTACCGGGCGTCTGGGTCGGTCGCTCCTGCAGGATAAGACGCTGCGTGATCGACCGGGGATGCGTTATTCCGGAGGGGACGGTGATTGGCGAAAATGCCGTTGAGGATGCGCGACGCTTTTATCGTTCGGAAGAAGGCATCGTTCTGGTTACCAAAGAAATGCTGAACCGACTTGAACTATGAAGCCGTTGGCGGAAATAAAAGCTGCCGCAGCTGTGATTGCCGTCATTGGCATCGCGTCGCCTTCATGCCTGAATAATTAAGGAGCATCCATGCGAGTTTTACATGTAGGAGCGGAGATGTTCCCTCTGTTGAAAACGGGGGGGCTGGCTGATGTGACCGGTGCTCTCCCGGCGGCGCAAATAGCCGAGGGCGTGGATACCCGCGTGCTGCTGCCGGGGTTTCCCGCGATCCGCGACGGAGTAGGGGAACCGCAGGTGGTGGCCAGCAGGGAGACCTTCGCCGGGCCGATGACGCTGTTGTTTGGCGACTTTAACGGCGTGGGCATCTATCTGATTGATGCCCCGCATCTCTATGACCGACCGGGTAATCCTTATCATGACCCGCAGATGCAGGATTATCCCGATAACGTCCTGCGTTTCGCGCTGTTGAGTTGGGTCGCGGCTGAGCTTGCTGGCGGTCTGGATCCGTTCTGGCGGCCTGAAATCGTCCACGCCCATGACTGGCATGCGGGCCTCACGCCGGCTTATCTGGCCGCCCGCGGCAACCCCGCCAGGTCAGTGTTTACGGTGCACAACATTGCCTATCAGGGCTTGTTCCTCGCCCGGCATATGGCGGAGATCGCTTTACCGTGGTCATTCTTCCAGATGCATGGGGTGGAGTTTAAAGGACAGATCTCCTTCCTTAAGGCGGGCCTCTATTTCGCTGACCATATCACCACCGTCAGCCCGACGTATGCCCGTGAAATTACCGAACCGCAGTACGCGTTCGGTCTGGAAGAGTTGCTGCGGCAACGTCAGCGGGAAGGGCGACTGTCGGGGATCCTTAACGGCGTCGACGAAAGCATCTGGGATCCGCGCCGCGATCCGCTGCTGGCTGCGCCTTACGACCGGAACTCGCTGGCTGAGAAAGCGAAGAACAAGCAGCAGCTGCAGACGACGCTGGGGCTGAAGGAGGACGGCCGGGCGCTGTTGTTCACCGTCGTGAGCCGGCTCACCAGCCAGAAGGGGCTGGATCTGCTCCTTGGCGCACTGCCGGGAATCATTGCGCAGGGAGGGCAGCTGGCGCTACTGGGATCCGGCGACCCGGATTTGCAGGCCCGTTTTCTTGCCGCTGCGGCGCAATACTCCGGGCAGGTGAGTATCCGGATCGGTTACGACGAGGCGCTGTCGCATCAGATGATTGGCGGCGCCGACGTCATCCTGGTGCCCAGCCGTTTTGAACCCTGCGGTCTGACCCAGCTCTATGGCCTTCGCTACGGCACATTGCCGCTGGTTCGTCGCACCGGCGGACTGGCGGATACCGTCGCCGACTGTTCGCTCGAAAACCTTGCTGACGGGATCGCGAGCGGATTTGTGTTTACCGACAGCGAGACTGAATCACTATTACATGCCATCCACCGGGCCTTTGTCCTGTGGTCCCGTCCATCGCTGTGGCGGTACGTGCAACGTCAGGCAATGAGCATGGATTTTAGCTGGCAAATTGCCGCTAAGTCTTTCCACCAGTTGTATCAGCGTATTATTTAATTGCTACGGATAAGAAAAATGGAACCACGCTTAAGTTATATTTCACCCAGTCTGAATGAAGAAGCGCTACAGCATGCTATCGCTTATAAGCTCATGTTTATTCTTGGTAAAGATCCCTCACTTGCCAATAAACATGAATGGCTCAACGCCACGCTGTTCGCCGTTCGCGATCGGCTGGTAGAACGTTGGCTGCGGGCGCATCGGGCGCGGATCTCGCAGCAGGCCCGGCAGGTTTATTATCTGTCGATGGAGTTTCTCATCGGCCGAACCCTCTCTAATGCCTTACTGTCGCTGGGCATCTATGAGGATGTGAAAACGGCTCTGGCAGGGATGGGGCTGGATCTGGAAGAGCTGATTGATGAGGAGAACGATCCGGGGCTGGGCAACGGCGGTCTCGGTCGTCTGGCGGCCTGTTTTCTCGATTCCCTGGCCACACTGGGGCTGCCAGGCCGCGGCTATGGTATCCGCTACGACTACGGTATGTTCAAGCAAAACATCATCGACGGCCGGCAGATGGAGTCACCGGACTACTGGCTGGAGTACGGTAACCCGTGGGAATTCGAGCGCCATAAAACCCGCTATACCGTGCGCTTTGGCGGACGTGTTCAACATGAGGGCAAAAACTCACGCTGGCTGGAAACCGAAGAAATTATTGCCGTGGCCTACGATCAGATTATCCCGGGTTATGACACCGATGCCACCAACACCCTGCGTTTGTGGAGTGCCCAGGCCAGCAGTGAAATTAATCTCGGTAAATTTAACCAGGGGGACTATTTCGCCGCCGTGGAGGATAAGAACCACTCTGAGAACGTTTCCCGCGTGCTTTACCCGGACGACTCGACCTATTCCGGGCGTGAACTGCGCCTGCGTCAGGAGTATTTCCTTGTTTCGGCGACGGTACAGGACATCCTCACCCGTCATTACCAGCTGTATCAAACCTATGACAACCTGGCGGATAAAATTGCTATCCACCTCAATGACACCCATCCGGTGCTGTCGATCCCGGAGCTGATGCGTCTGCTGATTGACGAACACCGCTTCAGCTGGGATGACGCGTTTGAGGTGACCTGTCGGGTCTTCTCCTACACCAACCATACCCTGATGAGCGAAGCGCTGGAGACCTGGCCTGTCGATATGCTGGGGAAAATCCTGCCGCGCCATTTGCAGATTATCTTCGAGATTAATGACTATTTTCTGAAAACGATGCAGGAGCACTATCCCGATGATATGGCGTTGCTGAGCCGGACCTCGATTATTGATGAGTCCAATGGTCGCCGCGTGCGGATGGCCTGGCTGGCGGTAGTGGTCAGTCACAAGGTTAACGGCGTGTCGGAACTGCACTCCCGGCTGATGGTGGAGTCGCTATTTGCCGATTTCGCCAGAATCTTTCCGCGCCGCTTCACCAACGTGACTAACGGCGTCACGCCGCGCCGCTGGCTGGCTGCCGCTAACCCGTCCCTTGCCGCGGTTCTGGACCGCCATATCGGCCAGACCTGGCGAACGGATTTAAGCCAGCTGAGCGAAATGGGGGAATATCAGGATTATCCGCTGGTTAACCAGGCCGTCAGCGCCGCCAAACTGGCGAATAAACAGCGTCTGGCCGATTATATCGCCCGTCAGCTGGGCGTGGTGGTGAACCCGAACGCGCTGTTTGATGTGCAAATTAAACGGATCCACGAATATAAACGCCAGCTGATGAATGTGCTGCATGTGATCACCCGCTACAACCGTATCAAGGCGGACCCGCAGGCCGAATGGGTGCCGCGAGTGGTGATTTTCGCCGGCAAAGCCGCGTCCGCTTACCACACGGCAAAACAGATCATCCATCTGATAAACGACGTCGCCAAAGTCATCAACAGCGATCCGCAGATTGGCGACAGACTAAAGGTGGTGTTCATTCCCAACTACAGCGTCAGTCTGGCGCAGATGATCATTCCGGCCGCGGACCTTTCTGAGCAGATTTCGCTGGCAGGGACTGAAGCCTCCGGGACCAGTAATATGAAGTTCGCCCTCAACGGTGCGCTGACCATTGGCACGCTGGACGGCGCCAACGTTGAGATGTTGGAGCACGTGGGTGAGGACAATATCTTTATCTTCGGTAATACCGCTGCAGAGGTCGAGGCGCTGCGCAGCAACGGCTACCAGCCGCATGATTACTACGACCAGGATCAAGAGCTGCGCCAGGCGCTGACCCAGATGGGGACCGGGGTGTTCAGCCCACAGGAGCCGGGCCGCTATCGCGGTCTGCTGGATTCGCTGATCAACTTTGGCGACCACTATCAGGTGCTGGCCGATTACCGCAGCTATGTTGACTGTCAGGACAAGGTGGATGCGCTCTACCGAACCCCGGAAGAGTGGACCGCCAAAGCGATGCTCAACATAACCCACATGGGCTATTTTTCATCGGACCGTACGGTGCGGGAGTATGCGCAAAAGATCTGGTATATCGACAAAACGCAACTCTGAGCGCGTACTGACAACCAGGAAACGCCGGGGCGGGTGGCAGGAGACCGGCCCCGTCGATGAGCGACCCGGCAGCAACACATAAATAAGCCTGACGGATATGACAGGAGAGAAAAATGACGGACAGTAAACGCGCAGGGGAGCCTGCACAACAGAGTGATTTGATTAACGTCGCTCAGCTGACCGCGCAGTACTACGTACTGAGGCCGGAAGCGGGCAACGCGGAGCATGCGGTGAAGTTTGGTACCTCTGGCCATCGTGGCAGTGCAGGGCGCCATAACTTCAATGAGCAGCATATTCTGGCGATCGCGCAGGCGATTGCGGAAGACCGCGCCAGGAACGGGATTACCGGTCCCTGCTACGTGGGTAAAGATACCCACGCGCTCTCCGAACCGGCCTTTATTTCCGTACTGGAAGTGCTGGCGGCCAACGGCGTTGATGTTATCGTGCAGGAACACAACGGTTTCACCCCGACGCCGGCCATTTCCAATGCCATCCTGGTGCACAACAAAAAAGGTGGTCCGCTGGCAGACGGCATCGTGATCACGCCGTCTCATAACCCGCCGGAAGATGGCGGTATTAAGTACAACCCGCCGAACGGCGGCCCGGCGGATACCAACGTCACCAAAGTGGTAGAGAATCGCGCTAACGAACTGCTGGCCTCGGGTCTGCAGGGCGTCAGGCGCATCTCCCTCGATGCGGCACTGGCATCCGGTCATGTTAAAAAGCAGGATCTGGTACAGCCGTTTATCGAAGGGCTGGCGGATATCGTCGACATGGCGGCAATTCAGAAAGCCGGCCTCAAGCTCGGGATCGATCCGCTGGGCGGGTCCGGTATCGAATACTGGAAACGTATTGCCGGGCACTACAAGCTCGACCTGACTATCGTCAACGATCACGTCGATCAAACCTTCCGCTTTATGCATCTGGATAAAGACGGCGCCATTCGCATGGACTGCTCATCTGAGTGCGCAATGGCGGGCCTGCTGGCGCTGCGCGATAAGTTTGACCTGGCTTTTGCTAACGATCCAGATTATGACCGTCACGGCATCGTCACGCCGGCAGGGCTGATGAACCCGAACCACTATCTGGCGGTGGCGATTAACTACCTGTTCCAGCATCGCCCGCAGTGGGGCCAGGATGTGGCGGTGGGCAAGACGCTGGTCTCTTCCGCGATGATCGACCGTGTGGTGAACGACCTCGGCCGCAGGCTGGTTGAAGTGCCGGTGGGCTTTAAATGGTTTGTTGACGGCCTGTTCGACGGCAGCTTCGGCTTCGGCGGAGAAGAGAGCGCGGGCGCCTCGTTCCTGCGTTTTGACGGAACGCCGTGGTCGACCGACAAAGACGGGATCATCATGTGCCTGCTGGCGGCGGAAATCACCGCCGTCACCGGTAAAAACCCGCAGGAGCACTACGACGAACTGGCCGCCCGCTTCGGCGCGCCGAGCTATAACCGGCTGCAGGCTTCGGCCACTTCCGCACAGAAAGCGGTGCTGTCGAAGCTGTCGCCGGAAATGGTCAGGGCCAGTCAGCTGGCGGGTGACCCGATCACTGCGCGTCTGACCGCCGCGCCGGGCAACGGCGCATCGATTGGTGGCCTGAAAGTGATGACCGACAACGGCTGGTTCGCCGCCCGACCGTCAGGTACGGAAGACGCTTACAAGATCTACTGCGAGAGCTTCCTCGGGGAAGCACATCGCAAGCAGATCGAGAAAGAAGCGGTGGAAATCGTGAATAGCGTGCTAGCGGCGCACCAGTAGAGCAGTTGACGTACTCCGCTGAGCCGGAGTACGTCATAGTTACCCGGCGACACCAATACAGGCACCACTTTGTCAGAACATAAGGAACGGGACGCTTCGCAAAAGGTATTGCTGCGGGGACTATATGAATATCTATGTTATTACCAATAATAATTTCATGCTTGTAGGTCTGAAATGTATGTTCAGCGACAACAGCCTCTCCGTCAACAGGGTTGTGTTTTCACGGGTCAGCGATATTGCCTTCAGCAACAGCGATGTGGTGATTGTGGAGTCAGAGCTGAACACCGGCGATGCCGAACGTCTCAAGTACCTACACATTTCACCGGTCAATCTTATCTTTTTATTAAAACCGGCGTCAGGAATGAGCGGGACAGGGCGTGAAGCGGTATGCATTGACACTGAATTAAGCGGTAATGAATATCTCATGATGAGGCAGGCGTTTAAAAAAATGGGGATCAATCTGAAGAGGGACAAGTTGTCATTTACCAAAAGAGAAACACATGTTATCAATATGATTTTAAATGGTTATTCGATAGATGAAATTTCCCGTAGCCTGCTGATCTCCAAAAAAACGGTTCAGTCTTTTGTCGGTATTGTTTTGCATAAACTGAATACCACCAAAATAAGTGGAATATACCGCAAAAAAAATCTCATCATCGACAGTTTTGCCAGGAGGAGCCTGCATCGTTAGGATGCCCTATAAACTAATGATCTGCTTATGGAAAGTCACTATTTCATATATTAAGTTTCAACTAAATTTGTTATAAATTATTTTATGTTGTTATGTTGAACGGGGTTTGATTATTGGTATGCTTCAGAAAAAATAAACATACATCATGGGTGCTAACATGATGAAAATATATGAAACTATAGTCATCAAATGATTTAAGCATACAATAAATAATATAGGATTATATCCTCTATCTGTGAATGGTGGGCGGCAGAGGAAAAACGGGATATATATTTATGCATTTCATCTTTTTATTATAAAAAACTGTTATGTAAATTCTGTAGCGGGAGGGGGTATGTTTAGTGAAGACGCACACTATGAATTTCTAAAAAGATATTACAGAGCGGAGTTTTTTGAAGGAAGAAATGGTTCCATTTGGGGAATAAATTATTCTTACAATTTGGCAAGGGTGGGTATGAATATGCTTGAAAGATATGGCTATGGGATAATATTAAAGCATGAATCTATCACTGGTGAAACCATTTACTATGATCGTAGTCTGACGATACTATTTGGTGACAGAATTACACAGGCCCTGGGAGGTCAGTATTGCAACAGAGAAATGAGAGAATAATGATTTAATATATTTTTTAATCGCTCGTTAAACATTGGAACTTTTCTCAGAACGTGACTGCAATGTCTTCAACGCATCTAACATGTCGTCGCCGTTCAGTGAGCGCTGCGATTATTTCTCTGTTGGTTTTCTGCGCCGCCGCAAAGAGCCATCACCGGCAGGGATCGCCTGTGAACGGTTGTTATCGCGTTTATCCTGAACATCAATCTAAATTGAAATGTCCGCATGTAGGTTATGTTTCAGCCTTTGCCGAAGATGTCTTTACTCCGGGTCTGAAGTTGCTGCAGGGCTTCCAGCATGTCGTTATGGTCCAGACTTCGTTGTGATTTCTTGCCGGGTTGTTTCTTTCTGCGTGAGGTCTGGCCGTCCAGTGATGGCAGGGCCTGTGAGCGGGTGTTGTCCCGTTTGTCCTGAACCAGCTTTATCATTTCCAGGGCACGTCCCAGACGCTTGTTGTCGATGATGGCGCCCTGGTCCAGTTCTCCCAGTCGGTCGTAAGTGGTAAAGGGCAGGGAAGTGCCGCTGGCCCGGAGCTCAATGTCACCATCCGGGTATTGCCATACCTCGATGTACTTCCCCTGAAAACGCCGGTTTTCTTCATTATCTTCAAGCAGATAAAGCTTTTTATCATACTGTAATGTCAGGTTTTTCGAGACCTTACGCTGCTCGCGCCAGGTGAATGTCGCCTGCAGGTTTTCGCCATTATCCAGCTGGCGATGTACGTCAAAATCGTGACGTGGCGGCTTTGCAAACCGACGGTTGTAATCTTCCATGAACTCATCAGCAAAGGCGTTTGCAGCCTCAGGTGTGCTGATACCGCGGAGCCGCAGTTCCTTGACCAGGCGGTCCTGTAATGTCAGATGAGCCCGTTCAACACGCCCCTTGGCTGAACTGGTGTTGGCACAGATACCAGTGATATTCAGCTCGTTCATGGCACGACCAAACTGAGTCTGGCCATCTCCGCCGGTGGCCTGCTTGTTGTTGATCCTGAAGACGCTGGCTTTGTCGCTGTAGAATGCCAGAGGCTTACCGTAGCGCTCCAGATATCCCCGGGTGGCTTCAAAATAGGTGAACGTGGACTCCGAACTGACGAACAGAAGCTGCATCAACCGACTTGTTGCATCATCAACGTAAACGAGCAGCGTGCAGGCCGGACCACGGTCCTCGAACCAGCGATGTTCACTGCCATCAATCTGGATGAGTTCGCCGGTGCAGGCCCGACGTGGGCGTGGCTGATGCACACGAGGTGGCCGTAACTTACGAGGGATCCATAAACCATCCCGGGTCATAAGCTTACGTAGGGGTTTGACGGTCAATGATGTAAAAAACCACGCCAAGACGATAACTTTCTGTTTTTAATGAATTAACATAAGCCTCTGTGTTAGTGAGGTTTTTCCCGATGATACCCTTGATAAACTAAGTCGGGGTCTGAGGGCCAATGGAACGAAAACGTACGCTAAGGAAATAACCAATTGTTATAATTGATATTATTCATTCTTCTCTATGAACTGAAAGCCCGCACTAAGCAATGTTTTAGCCTCAAATGACTTTTTTACCTACCCAACTAACGTAACGATCGCACATCAGGTCGTTTTTCAACCGCATAGTGACACCTGCACTCACATGCGAGAAAACACATATGATTTTGACTTCTTGTTTTGGTGGAGAGACAATACCCATTCATAGCAGGAGTACATAATGCCAGAAATTGCATCCCTACAACTTTTCAAAATACTATCTGATGAAACCCGCCTGGGTATCGTGCTACTGCTCAGGGAGATGGGGGAGCTGTGCGTATGCGATCTCTGCACAGCGCTGGAACAATCACAACCCAAGACCTCCCGCCATCTGGCGATGCTTCGGGAAAGTGGCCTGTTGCTGGATCGCAAGCAGGGGAAATGGGTTCATTATCGCTTATCCCCGCATATTCCTTCCTGGGCTGCCCTGGTGATTGAGCAGGCCTGGTTAAGTCAACAGGACGACGTACAGGCCATCGCCCGTAAGCTGGCATCGGCCAACTGCTCTGGCAGCGGTAAGGCTGTTTGTATCTAAAAATTTTGCCTGTACATATATGTTTTTACGAATATGAGGTGTTAAAGATGAAAATGTTAACGGTGTTTGATCCGGCGATGTGCTGCAGTACCGGCGTTTGTGGTTCAGATGTCGATCAGGTTTTGGTCAATTTTTCTGCTGATGTGCAATGGCTGAAAGGGCGTGGGGTTCAGATCGAACGTTATAACCTGGCGCAGCAGCCTATGAGCTTCGTTGAGAACGAAAAAGCGAAAGCATTCCTTGAGGCTTCTGGAGCTGAAGGGCTTCCGCTGCTGTTGCTTGATGGTGAAACGGTGATGGCCGGGCGATACCCAAAACGCGCTGAACTGGCTCGCTGGTTTGGTATACCGCTGGAAAAGGTGGGTTTAGCTTCCACCAGTTGCTGTGGTGGTAAAACTTCCTGTTGTTGAGTATGTCAGGAGGACATATGAAATTCTTAGAGAATATCCCGTCTTACCTGTTTTTCACCGGTAAGGGAGGTGTAGGCAAAACTTCGATTTCCTGCGCAACGGCTATACGTCTGGCTGAACTGGGAAAGCGTGTTCTGCTTGTCAGTACCGACCCGGCTTCCAATGTCGGTCAGGTATTCGATCAGACTATCGGTAACACTATCCAGCCCGTGACTGCTGTGTCTGGTCTTTCGGCTCTGGAGATTGACCCGCAGGACGCCGCCCAGCAATACCGCGCCAGAATCGTTGACCCTATTAAAGGTCTTTTGCCTGATGACGTTGTTAACAGCATCAGTGAACAGCTTTCAGGAGCTTGTACGACAGAGATCGCTGCATTCGACGAGTTTACTGGCTTACTGACTGACGCTTCTCTGCTGACCCGCTTTGATCACATCATTTTTGATACTGCCCCAACTGGCCACACTATTCGCCTTCTTCAGCTTCCCGGAGCCTGGAGCAGCTTCATCGAAAGTAACCCGGATGGTGCTTCCTGTCTTGGTCCAATGGCTGGGCTGGAAAAACAACGCGAGCAATATGCTCATGCGGTTGAGGCATTATCCGATCCTGAACGAACTCGCCTTGTGCTGGTCGCGCGATTGCAAAAATCAACACTGCAGGAAGTCGCTCGTACTCATGACGAATTATCAGCTATTGGCCTTAAAAATCAGTATTTAGTCATTAACGGTGTCCTGCCTGCGAGCGAAGCAGAACGTGATGCACTGGCCGCTGCAATATGGCAACGGGAGCAAGAGGCGCTGGCAAATCTTCCTGCCGGGTTATCTGATTTGCCGACAGACAACTTATACCTGCAGCCGCTGAACATGGTTGGTGTATCCGCATTGAAAGGCCTGCTCAACGAACACGCTGAGATAACATCGCTTCCTGAACAAAGCCCACAGAACAAGCCAGAGAATATGTCGTTGTCTGTCCTGGTTGATGATATCGCCCGCAGTGAACACGGTTTGATTATGCTGATGGGCAAAGGTGGTGTGGGCAAAACCACAATGGCTGCGGCTATCGCCGTCAGTCTGGCGGATAAGGGTTTTGATGTGCATCTCACCACCTCAGATCCTGCTGCACATCTCAGTACAACGCTCAATGGCAGCCTCAAAAATCTGCAGGTCAGCCGAATCAACCCTCACGATGAAACTGAACGCTATCGTCAGCATGTTCTTGAGACGAAAGGCAGGGATCTGGATGAGGCTGGGAAACGGCTGCTCGAAGAGGATTTACGTTCTCCTTGCACAGAAGAGATTGCGGTGTTCCAGGCGTTTTCACGCGTAATTCGTGAAGCTGGCAAACGGTTTGTGGTCATGGATACGGCACCTACCGGGCATACGCTATTACTGCTTGATGCTACCGGGGCTTATCACCGTGAGATTGCCAGGAAGATGGGGGATAAAGGTCATTTTACCACTCCGATGATGCAGCTTCAGGACCAGGAACGTACCAAAGTTTTGCTGGTCACTCTGCCTGAAACCACACCTGTACTGGAAGCGGCAAACCTGCAGTCCGATCTTGAACGTGCGGGGATTCATCCCTGGGGCTGGATTATCAATAACAGCCTTTCGATTGCACAGACGCAATCGCCGCTGCTTTGCCAGCGCGCCCTACAAGAGCGTCCTCAAATCGAGGTTGTGAAAAACCAGCATGCAAGCCGCATAGCGTTAGTACCGGTAATGGCTGCAGAGCCCACTGGCATCGAGAAACTCAGAGAGCTGGTTGTTTAATTTTTTTTGTATATACAGGGCGGCAAAGCCGTCCTGTCTGGAGGATTTATGTTACTGGCAGGCGCTATTTTTGTCCTGACCATCGTTTTGGTTATCTGGCAACCGAAGGGATTAGGGATCGGCTGGAGTGCGACGCTGGGCGCGGTACTGGCGCTGATCTCTGGCGTAGTCCATTTTGGTGATATCCCTGTAGTGTGGAATATTGTCTGGAATGCGACGGCGACCTTTATTGCCGTGATTATTATCAGCCTTCTGCTCGATGAATCGGGCTTTTTCGAATGGGCGGCGCTGCACGTTTCACGTTGGGGTAACGGTCGCGGGCGTTTGCTGTTTACCTATATCGTTTTGCTCGGCGCAGCGGTGGCGGCACTGTTTGCCAACGATGGTGCGGCATTGATTCTGACGCCAATTGTTATCGCCATGCTGCTTGCATTAGGTTTCAGCAAAGGCACTACGCTGGCATTTGTCATGGCCGCCGGGTTTATTGCCGATACGGCCAGTCTGCCGCTTATCGTGTCCAACCTGGTTAACATCGTTTCTGCAGACTTCTTTGGGCTGGGTTTCACTGAGTATGCGTCGGTAATGGTGCCGGTGGATATCGCAGCCATTATCGCCACGCTGGTGATGCTGCATCTGTTCTTCCGCAAAGATATTCCGCCAACTTACGACCTGGCTCTCCTGAAAGCACCGGCAAAAGCGATTAAAGATCTGGCAACCTTCAGAACCGGCTGGATAGTGTTGATCCTTCTTCTGGTTGGCTTTTTCGTCCTTGAGCCGTTGGGTATCCCGGTCAGTGCGATTGCTGCTGTAGGGGCTGTCATTCTGTTTGCGGTGGCGAAGCGAGGCCATGCCATTAACACTGGCAAAGTGCTTCGCGGTGCGCCATGGCAGATCGTCATATTCTCTCTGGGAATGTATCTGGTGGTCTATGGTCTGCGTAATGCCGGACTAACAGAATACCTCTCCGGTGTGTTGAACGTGCTGGCAGATAAAGGACTTTGGGCCGCGACGTTTGGTACTGGCTTCCTGACGGCTTTCCTCTCTTCCATCATGAACAATATGCCTACCGTGCTGGTTGGTGCTCTCTCTATTGATGGCAGCACTGCAACAGGCGTTATCAAAGAGGCGATGATTTTTGCCAACGTGATTGGCTGCGATCTTGGACCGAAAATTACACCTATTGGTAGCCTGGCAACGTTGCTCTGGCTGCATGTCCTTTCACAGAAGAACATGACCATCACATGGGGATACTATTTCCGCACCGGGATCGTCATGACTCTGCCTGTGCTGTTTGTAACGCTGGCCGCGCTGGCGCTACGTCTCTCTTTCACTTTGTAATGAGATACTGATATGAGCAACATCACCATTTATCACAACCCAGCCTGCGGCACGTCGCGTAATACGCTGGAGATGATCCGCAACAGCGGTATCGAGCCGACCGTTATTCTTTACCTTGAGACTCCACCTTCACGCGATGAGCTGCTCAAACTCATTGCGGATATGGGCATTTCCGTCCGGGCTTTGCTGCGTAAGAACGTCGAGCCGTATGAGGAACTGGGTCTTGCAGAAGATAAATTTACTGACGACCAGCTCATCGACTTTATGCTACAGCATCCGATTCTGATCAACCGTCCGATCGTAGTGACGCCACTGGGAACTAAACTTTGCCGTCCTTCAGAGGTTGTTCTCGATATCCTTCCAGATGCCCAGAAAGCGGCTTTCACCAAGGAAGACGGTGAAAAAGTCGTTGATGATTCAGGTAAAAGACTGAAATAAAGACGAAGGGGGCATTTGCCCCCTTCATTATTACTTCGCCATTTCTTCCAGCAGGTCAATACCAACCGGCTCTTCGCTCTGTAGCGCTGTTAATGCAATACGCTTTGCATACTGCTCTTCCACATCAGAGATGAGAGGCAGCTCGCGGTTCGCCCTGATCTTCAGGAAAGGCGAAGACGGTTGAGCAGCTGCCAGGCTGTTATTAACGACCCATGCCCACGGCTCGATGCCAGCTCGGCGTAGATCCTGCTGCAGGTTAGCGGCTTCCAGTACAGGTGTCGTTTCGGCAAGCGTCACGATAATCACCTTCGTCTTCTCCGGGTCTGCTGCTTTTTCGCTATCACCTGTCTTCGATGTCAGAAAGCGAGAGAATTCGGCTTCATGCTGTCGCCAGAACACACTCATGCAATTGTTGAATGCCTTTACATCACTCATGTTCGTCCTCAAATTTTGCTCAGATTAACCCGGCTCTCATCTTCCAGAATTTTATAAACAGTGGAACGGGCAATACTGAGCCGGCGGGCAATATCTGTTGCACCAGTTCCCTGCTGATGAAGTGCCAGTACACTATTTCTGTCGATGATGCGCTTTCGGCCAAACCGGATACCTTTCAGCCTGGCCTCCTGCCGTCCTTCGTTCGTACGCTCCAGAATCCTCCTGCGTTCGGCCTGGGCTACAGCTGAAAGAATGGTCACAACCATTTTCCCCATTTCACCGTCGGTGCTGATCCCGTCGTCTATGAATCGGACCGCGACTCCCTGAGCGTCGAATTCTTTTATCAGTTGGATCATATCGGCAGTGTCGCGGCCAAGCCGGTCGAGTTTCTTCACCAGGATGACGTCACCTTCCTCCACCTTCATTCGCAGCAGATCCAGTCCTTTCCTGTCGGTAGAACTGCCGGATGCTTTGTCGGTAAATATGCGACTGGCTTTCACCCCCGCCTCTTTAAGCCCCTTGATCTGAATATCGAGGGACTGCTGGCTTGTTGATACCCGTGCGTAACCAAAAAGTCGCATAAAAATGTATCCTAAATCAAATATCGGACAGTGGGTGTCTGTTATAACAAAAAATCGATTTAATAGACACCTAGACAACACCATTTTAGTGTGTCCGAGAATTTATAATATTTCGGACGGTTGCGAAATTGTTAATTCATGACCATCAGGCAGGGAGGCCGGTATGCCCGTCGATTTTCTGACCACTGAGCAGGAACTGAATTATGGTCGCTATGTTGCAGAACCCAATGACGTGCAGCTGGCGCGCTATTTTCATCTTGATGAGCGGGATCTTGCCTTCATTAACCAGCGGCGGGGAAGGCATAACCGGCTGGGAATTGCGCTTCAGCTCACCACCGCCCGTTTTCTGGGCACCTTTCTGACAGACTTAACCCGGGTTCTGCCAGGTGTTCAGCAATTTGTCGCGGTGCAGCTTAATATTCGCCGTCCAGAAGTCCTTACCCGCTACGCAGAACGGGTTACCACCCTCAGAGAGCATACTGCGCTGATTAAGGAATATTACGGTTACCATGAATTTGGCGATTTCCCCTGGTCTTTCCGCCTGAAGCGCCTGCTGTACACCCGCGCATGGCTCAGTAATGAGCGACCCGGCCTTATGTTTGATTTTGCCACCGCGTGGCTGCTTCAGAATAAGGTCCTGCTGCCCGGAGCAACCACACTTGTACGTCTCGTCAGTGAAATACGCGAACGGGCAAATCAGCGGCTGTGGAAGAAACTGGCCGCGTTGCCGGACAGCTGGCAGACCGCCCGCGTGACGGAGCTTCTGGACATTCCTGAGGGGCAGCGTACTTCACCGCTGGAGCAACTGAAAAAGGGACCGGTCACCGTCAGCGGCCCGGCATTTACCGAAGCGCTGGAGCGGTATATCCGGCTGCGAAACCTGGAATTTTCCCGACTGAATTTTACCGGTCTGCCTGCTATACAACTGCGTAATTTGGCCCGTTACGCAGGCATGGCGTCGGTAAAATATATCGCGCGAATGCCACAGCAGAGAAAACTGGCCGTACTCACAGCATTCGTTAAAGCGCAGGAGACTGCGGCGCTGGATGAGGCCGTTGATGTGCTCGATATGCTGATACTGGATATCACTCGTGCGGCGAAGAAAACGGGGCAGAAAAAACGGCTCAGGACGCTTAAAGATCTTGATCGTGCTGCGCTAATATTGGCGCGGGCATGTTCATTGTTGCTGGATGAACAGGCTGACGATGCTGAACTGAGGGAGACCATATTCAACAGCATACCGAAAAGCAGGCTGGCAGAATCCGTCTGCAAGGTAAATGAGCTGGCCCGGCCTCAGAACAACAATTTCCATGACGAAATGGTGGAGCAGTACGGGCGGGTAAAGCGCTTTCTTCCGGCGGTATTGCGCGACCTGCATTTCCAGGCAGCGCCAGCCGGAGAACATACGTTGTCCGCCATTCATTATCTGACCGAACTGAACTGCTCGAAAAAGCGCATCCTGGACAATGCGCCTGAACATATTATTACCGGCCCCTGGAAACGCCTGGTATACGATGCGGAGGGCCGGATACAGCGTGCCGGTTACTCGCTTTGTCTGCTGGAGCGCCTTCAGGATGCACTACGTCGAAGGGACATCTGGCTCGAAAACAGCGATCGCTGGGGAAATCCCCGCGAGAAGCTGTTGCAGGGGGAAGAATGGCAGGCTCAGCGGGTCCCCGTTTGCCGGGCGCTGGGACATCCCACTGATGGACATAAAGGCGTGCAACAGTTGGCGGTCCAGCTAGATGAAACCTGGAAAACCGTCGCATCCCGCTTTGAAGGAAATGCGGAGGTTCATATTTGCCATGACGGTAAACATCCTTCCCTGACTATCAGCAGCCTGGAGAAACTGGAGGAGCCAACATCGTTGCATCGTCTCAACAGTCGGGTAAGGCTGCTACTCCCGCCAGTAGATTTGACGGAACTGTTGCTTGAAATAGATGCCAGAACGGGATTTACACGTGAGTTTACGCATGTCAGTGAATCCGGGGCCCGGGCACAGGATCTGCACATCAGCCTGTGCGCGGTCCTGATGGCAGAGGCCTGCAATATCGGGCTGGAACCGCTGATAAAGCACAATATACCGGCGCTGACGCGCCACCGGCTTAGCTGGGTAAAACAGAATTACCTCCGGGCAGAAACGCTGGTCAGCGCCAATGCCCGCCTGGTTGATTTTCAGTCCACACTGGAGCTTGCTGGCCGCTGGGGTGGTGGCGAAGTGGCTTCAGCTGATGGCATGCGCTTTGTCACGCCGGTGAAAACCGTCAATTCAGGACCTAACAGAAAATATTTTGGTTCCGGACGTGGCATCACCTGGTACAACTTCGTCTCTGATCAGTACTCTGGATTCCACGGCATCGTTGTCCCCGGCACATTACGAGATTCCATTTTTGTGCTGGAAGGCCTTCTGGAGCAGCAGACAGGGCTGAATCCGGTTGAGATCATGACAGACACAGCCGGTACCAGCGACATTATTTTTGGCCTCTTCTGGCTGCTGGGATACCAGTTTTCCCCCCGGCTTGCCGATGCCGGTGAAGCGGTATTCTGGCGAGTGGATAAATCGGCAAATTACGGTGCACTGGACGAACTGGCACGTGGTTGTGCCGATCTGTCGAAAGCCGAGGATCAGTGGGATGAGATGATGCGAACCGCCGGTTCGCTGAAACTGGGCACCATTCATGCTTCAGAACTCATTCGCTCTTTGCTGAAAAGCTCGCGCCCATCAGGGCTGGCACAGGCGATCATGGAAGTGGGGCGCGTCAACAAGACGCTGTACCTTCTTAATTATATTGATGATGAGGATTATCGTCGGCGGATCCTGACGCAGCTAAACCGGGGGGAAGGCCGCCATGCTGTGGCGAGGGCGATCTGCTACGGGCAGCGCGGTGAGATCAGAAAGCGCTATCGTGAAGGTCAGGAAGATCAGCTGGGGGCACTGGGCCTGGTCACTAACGCAGTGGTACTGTGGAACACACTTTATATGCAGGAAGCCCTGAGCTGGATACGCAGTAATGGAGAAGAAATCGGGGTTGAAGATATCGCCCGGTTGTCCCCACTGATGCACGGGCATATCAATATGCTGGGGCATTATACGTTTACGCTACCGGAGGATATTTTGAAGGGGGAACTGAGAGAACTAAATTTCAATTTAAACAATGAATTAACTTCTTAGCGTACGTTTTCGTTCCATTGGCTCTCAAACCCCGCGGACGGAGAAGCTCGCGAAGTGCGTTACTCATAGCCACTTGGCCTTCTTGAAGCGCATGAACAGGAGAAGGCAGAACACCGCTATCACTCCGAGCACGACGAAGTAGCCATATGGCGTGTCCAGTTCCGGCATGTGCTTGAAGTTCATGCCATATATTCCGGCGATCGCCGTCGGGACCGTCAAGATCGCCGCCCAGGCCGCGAGCTGGCGAGTGACCACACCGATCCTTTGCGCTTCCAGAAGGCTGCTGGCCTCGAAGACCGTGGACAGGACAAGCAGGAGGCCGTCGACCATGGACTGCACGCGGTGGACATGGTCCGCGACGTCGTGGAAATATGGTGTCATTTCGGCGCTGATGCAGGGAAAGTGGCCGCGAACGAGCTTTCGCACCAGCTCGGCCATAGCCCCGAGCGTGCGCTGGAACCGCGTGAGTTCGGACCTTAGTTCGAAGATTCGCGCCACCTCTTCTGGCCCGAGGAAATCGTGCAGCGACCGTCGCTCCATCGCCAGGACGTCGTCCTCGATCATTTCGAAGATGGGCAGATACTGGTCGACCACTCGGTGCAAGATCGCGTGCAGCACATAGTCGACACCCTTGCCGAACTGCGTCGGCGATGCCTCGAGTTGCTCCCGAAGTTTGCCCAGCGCTCCGGCATTGCCGTGCCGCACGGTGATAAGGTGATTGTGACCGGTGAAGATCGCCATCTTGCCGTAGCTGATCCGGTCGCCGACCAGCTCGGCGGTCTGGGCGACGACGTACAACTCATTGTTGTAGACCTCGAGCTTGGGCGGGCACAGCGGGTGCATGGCGTTGTCGATCGCCAAAGGATGGAGGTTATACGTCGTCTGGATCGCGCTGAGTTCGTCTGCGGTGGGCTCGCTAAGCGCGATCCAGCAGAAGCCCGAGCGATTCTCGTTTAGTTCGACGTGCTCATCGAGCCTGATTTCACGGACTCGCTTACCTTCGTTGTAATAATATGCGGCGATAATGGTCATGCAGGCCTCGCAGGAATTCGCAGGCCACGCTGTACAGCCGGTCGCGCCAGCCCGCGTTCGAGCCATGCCTGCACGTTCGAATAGCTGCTTAGGCCGAGGATGTCGCCCGCTGCGTAGAATTCGACCAGCGCATTCACCCAGCCAAACGTCGCAATGTCCGCGATCGAGTAATCATCGACAATCCATTCGCGGCCCTCCAGCCGGTGATCCAGGACCCCGAGAAGACGCCTGGATTCATCAACAAAGCGCTGCCGAGGTCGCTTGTCCTCATAGTCCTTGCCGGCAAATCGCAGGAAAAAGCCTAGCTGTCCGAAGGTCGGCCCAACGCCCGACACCTGAAAGAACACCCAGGCCAGAGTCTCGTACCGCTGGGCGGGTGTTGTTGAGATGAGCTGCCCCGTCTTGTCGGCCAGATAGATGAGGATCGCACCGGTTTCCCATATGCCAATGGGCTGGCCGTCAGGGCCAGCCGGATCGATGATCGCGGGTATGCGGCCGTTGGGATTCAACGACACGAACGCTGGATCCTTCGACTCGTTGTTCGAGATGTCGACGAAGTGGGGCTCATACGGCAGGCCAGTCTCCTCCAGCATCATCGAGACCTTGACGCCGTTGGGCGTGGGGGCCGCGTATAGTTGCAAGCGATCCGGATAAGATGCTGGCCAGCGCTGCGTGATGGGAAAGGAGGAGAGGTCTGTCATATCTGGATCCTGGCACTGCGACGGCGGCTGAATGGAATGATCTGCTTCAAGGCCGGGTTCGACGACCGCGTCGATTGACGCGGTCGTCGGAGGTTGCGAACCGGATCGGCGCGGCACTAACGGCAGCGAAGCCTATTCCGCTGCAGCCCCGGCCGCAGGGCTCACATCGCCGGCCTCATGCCGCTTTGGAAGAACCCAGTCGGGACGGACGAAGTGGCAGGTGTAGCCGCCCGGCCGCTTCTCCAGATAATCCTGGTGATCGGGCTCGGCCTCCCAGAACTCGCCGACCGGCTGGACCTCGGTCACCACTTTGCCATCCCACAGCCCCGAGGCATCCACATCGGCGATCGTATCCTCGGCGACGCGCTTCTGCTCCTCGTCGACATAATAGATGCCCGACCGGTAGGAGAGCCCACGATCATTGCCCTGGCGGTTCAGCGTCGTCGGATCGTGGATCTGGAAGAAGAATTCCAGGATGTGCCGGTAGCTCGTCACTGTCGGGTCGAAGACAATCTCGATCCCCTCGGCATGCGTGCCGTGATTACGATACGTGGCGTTCGGAATATCGCCGCCCGTGTAACCCACACGGGTCGAGATGATGCCGGGCCGCTTGCGGATCAGATCCTGCATGCCCCAGAAACATCCTCCTGCGAGAACAGCGCGCTGATGCATGTTAAGCCTCCTCTACTTGATCGAGATATTCACCGTATCCCTCGGACTCCATCTCGTCGCGCGGGATGAAGCGAAGGGACGCAGAGTTGATGCAGTAGCGCAGACCGCCGCGGTCGGAAGGACCGTCCGGGAAAACGTGGCCCAGATGGCTGTCGGCGTGTACCGACCTGACCTCCGTCCGGACCATGCCGTGTGCACTGTCCCGCACCTCGTTCACGTTTGCCGGAACGATCGGCTTGGTGAAGCTGGGCCAGCCAGTACCCGAATCGAACTTGTCCGTTGAAGCGAACAGCGGCTCTCCCGACACTATGTCGACGTAGATGCCAGGCTCCTTGTTGTCGTTGTGCTCACCCGTGAAGGGCCTTTCGGTCCCCGAATCCTGGGTAATCCGGCGTTGCTCGGGGGTCAGGCGGTCAACTGCTGCCTGTGACTTCTCAAACTTCATGATAGTCTCCAATAATTAATCTAGAGAGCTCGACACACTGTCATTTATCTTTGCAGTCATTGCGCCGACTATAGCATGCGCCCCAGATTTATCCAATACGCTGCGCGTATAGTTTCCATAGCGCCGAAGCTCTTCACGTCGTGATTCAGTTCCACTCATACCGGGCTGCCAGCTGCGCGATGTTCCGTATCTCGACCGTTGCCGTGGAGCCGGATACTGTCGCGATCACGACTTCGCGCTCCAAGACAAATCCGTCGATCGGCCGAGTGACGAGGCCTTGCACGGTCGGCGATCGTTCCGGAAGAATGCATATGGCGTGGCCGTCAGCGACGACCCGTTGCACCCAGTCCTCGCGATCTGATCGAAAGCGAGGTCGCATGAGCAAGTCCCGTCGCGCGAAGTGATCGAGGATCCGATCGCGAAACTCGCATTTCAGGCGATCGACGAAAGGAAACTCGAGCAGGTCTTCGCCGCGCACGATCTCGTTGGCAGCCAAGGGATGGTTTGCAGAACAGCCGAGCACGAAGCGCTCCCGAAATAGAGGATGCACATCCAGCTTGCGTTCCGGTCTTGTTTCACGCGGCATGATGCACGCGTGGTATTTTCCTGAAAGCACCTCCGATGTGTCCTCGTTCGACTGGAGCGAGTGCAGCTTGATTTCGATGGATGGCATCTCCGCCAATGCGCTCTCGAAGAATGCCGTAAATTCCTTTGGTCCGACGGTGGGCGCGACGGCGACATCCAGCACGCGGTGCCCCCCCATCGCCCAGTGCTCCGAGTGATTGCGAACGCTCTTCATCGCGACCACCATGCGCCGGAATTCTGCCTCGACGTCATGGCCAAGGCCAGTCAGGCGGCTGTTCTTCCCGTCGCGATAGATCAGCGGCCCGCCAAGCTCATCTTCCAAGCGGCGGATCGCGCGGGTCAGACTTGGCTGTGACACACCGCTCAAGCGAGCGGCCGCTGTGAAATTCAGCGTCTCGGCCAAGTTGATGAAATAGCTGACTTGATTGAGTTCCATAGTCCTTTGGCCCACGCGCCTGACTGATACCTCTTCCGTGAGACCGCCTTTGGAACGCAGGTCGCAGAAGTATGCTTGGCGCATATAATCATGATATAGGGGCTTGTCTATATGCGCCAGACATATAAATGATAGCCTGAGATGACGATTACCGGTTGGCGGTGCGCTCCGCTCAGCTCCGTCGAAGGTTCTGAGAGCGCAACCGCCAAGCCGCGTGCTGGAGGTTTGATGGACATGGCAGGAAGATCATTTACGTTTGTCAGTGGGGCTGGCTCTCCGCTGTCCGGGCACCTCGAACCGCCGGAAGGGACGCCGCGGGGCTGGGCGATCTTCGCCCACTGCTTCACGTGCGGGAAAGACAGTCGCGCCGCTGTTCACATCTCGCGCGCGCTGTCGCGTGCGGGCATCGGGGTCTTGAGGTTCGATTTCGCCGGGACCGGGATCGGCGGTGGGACGGGAGAACCTGTGAACTTCGCGTCGGACGTCGAGGACCTTCGGGCCGCCGCAAATGCGATGGCGGCGGCGGGCATGTCACCGTCCCTCCTCGTCGGGCACAGCCTGGGTGGCACCGCTGCGATCGTAGCCGCCGCCGACATGCCTGATATTGCGGCGGTAGCGACGATTGGTGCGCCGGCCGACCTTCAGCATATCTTGCGCCTCTTCGGACCGAATGATCTGGACACCATCGCGAGCGAGGGCGAGGCCTCGGTGGAGATTGCCGGTAGGCCCTTCCTCATTCGCCGAGGGTTCCTTGAGGCGGTTGAGGGGATCGACGTCGAGAAGGCCATTGCCTCCCTGCGACGGCCGGTGCTGGTCATGCACTCTCCGCTGGATCAGGTGGTCGGCATCGACCACGCGTCGCGCATCTTCGTCGCGTCCAGGCACCCTAAAAGCTTCATCTCGCTCGACAACGCGGATCACCTTCTCACCGACGTCGCGGACGCGAACTACGCCGCGGCCATGGTGGCGGTTTGGGCGAGCCGCTTTCTCCCACCACTCAGCGCGGATCTTCCGCAGATCGAGGTTGCGGAGGGCGTCGTCGCCACCGAAACTCTTGCAGGGACGTTCCAGCTCAAGGTCCGCAGCGGCGAGCACACTCTGTTCGCCGACGAGCCAGCATCGGTCGGTGGCCTCGGGACCGGACTATCTCCCTACGAACTCGTATCTGCCGGCCTCGCAGCCTGCACGGTGATGACGATGCGTCTCTATGCGAACCGCAAGGGCTTTCCGCTCGAACGGGCGAGCACGACCGTGCAGCACGAGAAGGTGCCGGACATGATGCCACCCGACCGGTTCACCCGCACCATTGTCCTCGATGGGCCGCTGAGTGATGATCAGCGCGCTCGGATCCTCGCGATCGCTGATCGGTGTCCCGTCGATCTGAGTCTCATCCGGGGTTCGGACGTGCAGACCGAGCTCTTGAGCGCCAGTCAGGCTGCGGATCCCGCGAGGCTGGCTTGACCGTGGCGCACACGGAGGAGGGCGAACGGACTGTGAGCCAATCGCCTACCGGCAATAGGGCGGCCGCGACAGAGCGAGCAATTCTCGCAGGCGGCTGCTTCTGGGGCATGGAGGATTTGCTGCGCCGAGCCAGGGGAGTCATTTCGACGCGTGTCGGTTACACAGGCGGAGAAATGCCTGATCCGACCTACGCGAGACATTACGGCCATGCGGAAGCAGTGGAAGTGACCTTCGACCCTTCCGTTCTCGCCTATCGCTCGCTCTTGGAACTCTTCTTCCAGATACATGACCCCACGACCTACGAGCAACAAGGCAGCGATGTCGGTCCGAGCTATCGATCGGCGATTTTCTACACCACCGAAGTGCAGAAGGAAGTCGCCCTCACAACCATCGCGGAAATCGAGGCATCAGGAAGCTGGCCTGGCCCGGTCGTGTCGGAGATCAACCCAGAAGAACCCTTTTGGGAGGCGGAGCCAGAGCACCAAGAATACCTGGTGCGCTATCCTGGGGGCTATAGCTGCCACTTCGTGCGCCCGACCTGGCGGTTGGACCGCTCAGACGAACGCCCAGCTGTAATACTTGACAGAAAGAGTTGATGATGACCGAAACCGTGACTAATCAGGCCGCCTGGCAGAAAGCGCCGGGGCAGCCACTGAGGATCGGTGTCACCGCTCTGCCGCATCTGGCGGCGAACGAGATATTGATCCGCAACGCGGCCATCGCGATCAACCCACTCGACTGGATTCTGCAGGACGTCGCGCTTTTGCCATGGCTCGACTATCCCGCGATTCTCGGCAGCGACGTCTCCGGTGAGGTCGCGGCGGTCGGTGGCGCGGTCGAGCGGTTCAAGGTCGGCGATCGAGTCATCGGACAGGCGGTCGGGACAACCGTAAATCAACCTGCGCAGGGTGCGTTCCAGCACCACACGATCGTGCTGGACCACATGGCGGCGCCGATCCCCAACAACATTGCCTTCGCTGATGCGGCAGTCCTCCCGCTTGGCCTTGGCACCGCCGCAAGCGGGCTCTACGGACGGACACAGTTGGCTCTCGCGCCACCGTTACACTCGCCGACCGCGCGTCCAGAGGTCGTTCTGGTCTGGGGTGGATCGTCGAGCGTTGGCTGCAACGCCATCCAGCTCGCGGTGGCGTCGGGCTACAGGTGCGTCGCCACCGCTTCGGCGCGCAACGTCGGCCTGTTGAAGGAGCTGGGTGCAAGCGAGGTTCTTGACCACTCGAGTCCAGCCATCGTGGAAGACGTGATTGAGGCAATGCGCGGGCGCAGTCTCGCTGGAACGCTTCACGCGACCGGTCACATGAAAGACTGTTTTGCCGTAGTTGCGAGATGCGAGGGCTCGCGCCGGGTGGCAGCGACGCTGGCCCCGCCCGACGAGCGTTCATTTGGAGTCGAGGCGACGCACATCTCCGGGACGAGCCTCAAGGATGACGAGGTTGGTCCAATGATCTACCGCGAATTCCTGCCGCAGGCTCTCGCGGCGCGCACGTTCGTCCCCGCCCCTCCGGCGAAGATCGTGGGCCAGGGCCTTGAAATGCTCCAGGCTGCCTTGGAAGCCCTGAAGGCGGGTGTATCCGCAGCGAAAATCGTCGTTACCCTGCCTTGAGTGACCAGCCAGGCGGTTTTTCGCGTTCGCAGTCTGAGGTGGCCCGCACTTTGCCGATTGGGAAGCTCTACCGGGAAAACGCGTGTGGGACGCGCGCTGCGCTCCTGCCGGAGCATGCGTTCCCGAAACCTGTTCCCGACTGCTTTTCCCCGAAACTACCTATCGGACATAGAGAAATGGGAATGCAGCGAGTGGTTTGAACGGCCGCTTCCGAAACCGCGTTCCGATCAATTGAGCGGCTAAAAGTGGGGCGATCACCGACATATTAGAATGAGACCGCCATGCCCGATCGGCCGGCTTGACGCGTAGCCAAAAGAATGCGGCTGATGGTAGGCTCGCTGACATTATGAAGCCCCGCCATCTGAGCAGCGTTGAGCTGCCGCAATTGCGAGTCTCCTACGCGTCGTCGTTCTTCTCGCGGTCCACACCTCGCTCATGCAATTCGGCATCGACGGGGCAGTTCGTGCAGCCCTCGTAGCAGCACAAGCGGCAGATGCGGTATGACTGCTCGAGGTTTTCCAAGCGATTTCGGAGAACGCGTTCAGCGATGTCCGATAAGGTTTTCAGTTCGTCTGGATTAAGGATCGATAGCCCTTCGGCAATCACTTGATCGCGCGAGGCCAGGACCTCGTCGCTCGCGACCTTGCCAGTTGGAGTAAGATAGAGGGATCGCGCGCGCCCGTCTGTCGAATGCTCCCTACGCTCGATCAATCCCTCGCTTACCAATCTATCCACCAGGCGAACAGTTCCAGCATGTGAAAGGCCCACCCCGATCGCAAGCATACGGATCGAGAGCCCGGGCTTGTGCGCGAGCAACGCCAGCGCTGAGGCGGCGGGTCCAGCTTCCGGCGCCCGCGATGAACTAGCGCGAACGATGTCGTCGCTGATCATGAGTGCGAACGCCCCGAAAATGTTTCGATCTCGAGGTCCATCCATTGCCACATCTATATGTGCGCGGAGCATAGACAGCAAGCCATACCGTGGTCCTCTTCCTCCGCGCGGCTTGTGGAAAATGTCCTGTTTTAGAAGGGTTTCGGAGGATTTCGACTGATCGAGCGCGCCGAAAAAAACGGGTCCGGCTCGTTAAGGCCGCGGAACCGTTGATACCTGGCGGCTATAGGGCAAGCCTTTTCGCTCGGAATCGCCGTAGGTCGCGCCCGAGAATCACTCCGCGTCAGCGCTGTCATCCAGGCCGCGCAGGTGCAGATCAGCGAGACCTAGCTTGCCCCCGGCGTCGCACTTCCATCGTGTCACCGCGCGCGATCACGATTGTATCAATCCCATTGAGGAACAGTCCGTGCTCCACGACGTCGGGGATTGCGGCGAAACGGGCGAAGACCGCGTCGCCATGCAGCTGAGCGCCTCCGGGCTCGATATCGCGACGGAGCATCCATGCCCCGCGGAGGTTCTGCAGGATTTGCACGCCCGCCGTCACGAGAGGACCACAGTCACGAGAGCACAAGCGCCCCTCTGTGGCGGACCGAAGCACGCAGCAGCACGAGGGACGCCGCTAGCAGAACTGCGTCCTTCAGTAGAAACTGCCCTGGTGCAGCCGAAATCGCAGGAAAGCCGCCGGCAGTCTGCTCCGCGACACCTGGAGTGGTGATGAAAAAGGTCAGCGTGATCAGATAGGTCGCTGCTGACATTAGTGCGCCTAGCGCAGAGAAGAGTGGACGAAATGCACCAAGGATCAGAACGAGACCGGTCGATAACTCGATAACGCCGATGAAATAGCTTTGCCCCTGCGTCCCGAACATGCCGAGCCAATTCATGATCGGGCTGTGTTCGATAAACGGGGCGATACCATAGGCCTCGTACGCTGTGAACTTCATCGCGCCGAACCACAGAAATACGATCACGAGAGCCCATCTAAGCAGGCCAAGATCCCTCCGACCGTGCTCGGGGACAAGAAATTCATAACGGTCGAAAATGCTCATCTAAAATTCCTCAACAGTGGTCCCGTGGGAACGTCACGAACGTCGTCTACGTGCTTCGGGCAGGCGTTGCAGTATATGCGCGACGCATATACCATATACTAATAAGCGAGATATGTCGAGCGGCTGGCTCGCGCTTCGCTGCCTCACGAAGCCATCCTCATCGGCGATGCCTTTACCCAGCAAACGCGCGACCTTTGCGGGATTTTGACTTGATGGGGCTGGCGCTCCGGGTGGGCCTATAGCCCGTTGGCAAACGTCCAGCCTGTACGGATGGACGCGGCCCTGGACGAGATAACCATGCCCACCGAAATCGTAGCAGCGATCGGCGAAGGCGCGCTCGCTTATCGAGAGAGCGGCATTCTCTCACTGGCAGATGGCAGAGTATTCTCCGCGTGCCGGCAGTATCGCTATCGCTTGAGCGAGGACAGTGTTGTCGTCGAGTTCGCAGACGGACCTCATATCGGGACGCAGTTCCTCAGCTTGAGTTTCTCGCGGACGGATACCGGGTTGGAAGCGAGTGGCGTCTATGCCTGCGGAGACGACACCTACCATGCAACCTACAGGATTCTGGGGCCGGCGGCCTTTGAAGTGGTCATCATGGTCCAAGGGCCTGCAAAGGCATACGAGCTAGTCAGCCGATATTCCCGGTCGGGATAAATGCTCATGTCAGGAGGGCAAGTCCTCTGTTGCCCTTATCATGGCCGTGAAAGGCAGCGCCGGAATAACTTACCACGCGCTGCAAATCCGAAGACGATTGTCGTCGTCATCAGAAGGTAGGCGACTATCCCACCAGGTGAAAGAGTCGGAACCGCTGCGAGGATCAACCCATCATTCCCGCCGGGTATGAGCGCGATGCCGATACCCATCAATGTGCCGCCGACGACAGATCGCAGAATGCCATTGGCTGTCGGCAGTTGGAGACGCAGATTGCCTTGGCGAAAGGAGGCGGTTAGGGCGCCTGCGATCGAAGAGATCACCGCAGTGAGCGCGACCTCGCCGGCCGGGGACATTCTGAGAGGAAGGGCGCGTTGAATCACGTCTGCGAAGGTCCAGGCCGGCGAGAGTGCATATAGAAGTCCGCCAGTGATACCGAGTCCAATCATCGAAGCGCCGAACGACCAACCCGGCTTTGTTCGCAGAACGCTCTTCGTGGAAACGAAAACGAGTGCCAGCACGAGCACAACTAGGAAGGCTAGGAGAGTAACGAGGCCTGTTGCGCTCGGTTTGGAGATTAAGCTTGGCCATGTTGAATCGTAGCCGAACCTGCCATGGTCGGCAGCCAAGATACCAATCGTTAATCCCAAGGGTAGAGCTAGAAGTCGCATCTCCCCATCCCCAAGCCGCGCCAGCGATCCGAGCAGGCATGTGTCATTAATGAGTGCGCCGAGGCCGAAGGCGATGGCGCCGATGAGCAGGAGGAAATTGATGCTGGTCGAGGGTGCGAGTGTTGCGCCCAGTGTTCCCGTCCAGACTATCGGGACCGCAACCAGGCCTGCCGCTGCCGACGCTGCGAGAAATCCGACGAACATTTTCGGCGGCTGTCTTCTGTGTAACTCATGAGCGGCCACCACTAAACAGGTTCCGCCTTGGTTCGCCGCATATCCGAACCCGAAGGCAAGTACGCATAGAAGAAGTTCGAGCGCAAACGATCCCATTATTTCAAGCCTGCCTGATCATATCGTCAGCCTTCTGATGCGACGTTCCAGCGTGGCGAGCGCCCCGGCTTAGCTTTACCACGGGAAGGCGCGATCCTGCTGTAGCCGCACAGATGGCAAAGGCTGACCGAGCCATCTTTGTCGAAGCCGTTTGCCACAAGGAGCCGCTCCGACAGCATGCCTAGAATGTCGAGGTCATTGGGCGACAGGGGCGAAATACATTCGGAGATCACCTGCTCCCGTGCCTTGAGCAAGGCGTCCGTTATCTTCTTCCCCGAATTGGTGAGGTGAATGAAGCGCGCCCGCCTGTCGGTGATTTGTCTTCGTCGTTCCACCAACTGTTCGCGCTCGAGCCTATCGATCAATCGCACCGTCCCGGCATGAGAAAGCCCGATCGAGGTAGCCAAAACGCTGATCGGCAGTCCGGGCTCCATGCTGAGTAACACCATCACGGCGGTCCCCGGGCCGCTTGGTGAAAACGAGGCCGAGACACTGGCGATGCTGTCTGCAACGGCCAACGCGAGTGCACCTAAATGGTACTTGGCGACCTCAGGCTCCATACCGCAAGAATATATGCTTCGCGCATAGACTTCAAGCGTGTGAAAATGTATGACCGCCGCATGCATCTATGACAGATTCGGACATGGTCATGCTCATTGAGGGGCTCAGCTCGGATTCCACATCTGAGATCAACGGACGTGCTCGTTCCCCAGGCGCTAGCGGGGGTGGGCTCGATGAAAGTGGACGTGCATGGGTGCCGCTCACCGGGCGCAGGCGGTTCGCCGATGAGACCGCCGGTATGATCGGACGGGTCTCATGCCCGACCTGACTCTTGATCTCCGATACCTGAAGTACGCCGTTCAGGTCGCCGAGGCCGGCAGCTTCCGCCGAGCGGCGGAGCGCCTATCGATATCGCAATCCACCGTCAGCCGACGTGTGCAGCTGTTTGAGCGCCAACTTGGCTTTTCTCTCTTCAAGCGTACGCGAGCGGGGGCAGGGCTGACTCCAGAAGGTGAGCGCTTCCTTCAACAAGCGGTGGTGGGAGCGCGCTACCTTCGTAACGCCGCAACGGAGATCCGCTCCGCGCGGAAACTCAAGACCGGGCTCGTGAGGTTTGGAATGCTTGAAGCGTTCCCGGCGTGCCCGATCATCAACATTCTCTCGGCATTCAGAAATAGACATCCGACGATCGAGGTAAAGCTTGAGGAAGGCACTTCAGAAGAAAACACTTTGGGGGTGAAGCGCGGATTACTGGACGCAGCAATCAGCCTGAGTGCGAGCAAGAGCCCTCAGTTCCAAGTTCGACGTCTCTGCGAACCAGATCTGTTCGTGGCATTGTCCCCGCTTCACGAGTTGGCAGCACGGCCACAGCTGTCGTGGGAGGACGTTTGTGACGAAGTCTTCCTCGTTCGCTCGGATGGCGCTGGGCGTGAGCTCGCTGGCATACTCCGGCGCATGGTGGGCGCCGGAGACGGAGCGGTTCAACTCTCGATCCAACAAGTCAGCCGAGAAACCCTGCTGACGATGGTCGAACAGGGCTTCGGCTTGACCATCACCAGCGTGATCTACCGGCCGGATATCGCGTTGATCCCGCTCCCATCGGCGCGGGCGCCGACGGCCGCTATAATTTCTTCCAGTGACAACGACAACCCGACTCTGCCGCTGCTGCTGAAGTGTTTCGACACCCCCTCTAGAGCGGGGACCACGGATTAATCGGCGCTCCCCGGCGTCAACGTTCGCCTGGCTTTGGCGAAGCCACGGTCTGTCGCGATGAACCGTTGTAACATCGGGACGATTAACCGAGCTGGGTCAACAGCGGACTGACCTTGCTCTCGGCCCAATAGGTGGGCGTAGTCAACAAGGTCCTGGTGGAGAGCTGCAGGTAGCTCGACCTGTACCTTAAGCGGCTTGTCGTCCGCGATGGGGCCTAGCTTAAGCTTCGACATCATCACCCTCCATATGGCTCCAGTACCAAGTCTCGCGTCACGAGAACGCGCACGGGAAATCCGGGCCGAATAGTGATCGTGGGCGCGACGTTGAGCTGACGCCTCACAATCTGCTGCCCTGCGTCGTTGATGGTGTCCTGCCCACCGTTCCGGATCGCCTGAACGAGCTGATCGTCGTTGTCGACCGCGAGTTCGGCGCCGACGCTCAGCAGTGTCGACAATCCCGCAGCCTTGGCCAGATCCCACCAATGGTAATCGACGCCATCCTGCAGCCCGGCGAACCCTTCAGCGTCAGCACCAGGCTGGCGCTCGAGAACGATCGAGCGCCCGTTCGGGAAGACGAGCCGAGTCCAGACGAGCAGGACTCGGCTCTGGCCGAACTGCACGTTGTTGTCGTACTGCCCGACCACACGAGTGCCTTGCGGCACAAGCAAGATACGGCCGGTTGGGCTGTCGTAGATGTTTTCGGTGACCTGCGCGGTGATCTGGCCGGGTAGATCGGATCGGATGCCGGTGATCAGCGCCGCGGATATCACTGCTCCCGCCTGAAGGACGTTCGGCGATACTGGCGCAGCGACGCGATCGGGCGCAACCGTCCTGCGATCGGCCGCGGCGTTCAGAAACGCGTTCTGCCGGTCCTGCGCCGAGGGCGTGGCGGGCGGCGGAGCGAGGCCAATGCTCGCCAAATCCGGCACCGGCGCGAGCGCTGGGGCAGCTCCCGCAGCAGCGGGTGTGCCCCGGCTTTCCGATCCGGAGAAGAGACGGCTGGTGCGCGCGGTCTCGATTTCCTGAAGGCGGCGCTGCTCTTCCGGGCTGATGCCGGGATTGGGCGTGGCCGTCCCGGGTGTGGGCACCGGCTGTCCGCGATCCTGGGTACTAAGGATCGGCCGGCCGAGGTCACCGGGAAGAGGGGGACCGAGCTGTGGCACGCCACTGTAATCTCGCGGCAGGCCGGCCAGTCCGTCAGCGGTCGAGCGGTTCTCGGTCGAATAGAGTTCGTCGTTCGGCCGACCGGCGTCGCGGGTCTGAAGCGCGTAGATCAGCGCACCTCCGAGCCCGACGCTGGCGACAAGACCGAGGCCGGCGAGAACCTTCCGCGACAACCGGGTGACGCGGGGCGGTTCGGCCCGCAGCCGCATCGGCGCAGGCCCGACCGGCTCGCCGGTCAGGGGCTGCGCATCGTCGTCCGGCACTTCCTCAATCCGGGGCGGGTTCTCGCTCACGAGGTCGGCCTCCCGTCTGTGCGGACGATCCTGACGCGCTTCTGCTCGCGGCCGGAGCCGAAGCGAAGTTCGGCAGCCGCGAACAGACGATCAACGATCATGTGGTGGCCGCGAACGCGATAGTTCACGAGCTCAGAGGTGTTGCCCTCGGGGCCGACGACGAAGAGTGGCGGCATCTCGCCCTGACCGATGCCGCGCGGAAACTCGATAAAGACCTGGCGTCCGTCGTCGAAGGCGCGCAGCGGCCGCCACGGCGCACGGTCGCCCTCGATCGCATAGCGGAAGTTGACGTTCGCGAGATCGACGCCGCTCGCCACCGGCTGGGCCGCCTGCGCCTCGGCGTTCTGACGGCGCAGCGCAATGAGCTGGTCTTGCGGATACTGCCATGAGACCGACGCCATATAGGTGCGCTCTGTCGAGCGCAGCTCCATGTGATAGGTGCGCATGTTGGTGTTGATGACGAGGTTTGTCATCAGGTCGGCGCGGGTGGGCTTTACTAGGATGTGGATCTGGCGCGTTGCCCCCGATCCGCTCTCGGTGTCGCCGATGATCCAGCGCACTGTGTCGCCGGCGGCCACCGGGCCTGCGCCGACAAGCTGCTCCCCGGGTTGGAGCGCGATGTCGGTGATCTGCCCGACGGCGGTATAGACTTGATAAAGCGCCCCTTGAGTCCACGGGTAGACCTGCATCGAGTTAATGAAGCCGTCGCGCACCGGCTGGACTCGTGCCGCCTCGTTTGCCTGGTTGACGCGAGCGGTCGGATTAGAAGGCTCCGGGGCACGCCGCGTCTCCTCCACACGCTGCAATTGGCCAGGCAGCGGCAGCGGCCGGGGCAGCTCGACCACGGTGACCGGCGCGGGTGGATCGACGGTCTGCACCGCCGGAGCCGCATTGTCGTAGGAAATCTCCGGCGGCGGATTGGTGGTCGCGCAGCCCGCGAGCGCGGTCGCCGCTAGCAGAACGACCGGGAATGCGGCTCTACGGAGAGCCGGGAGTACGTGTGTGTGTGAAGCCGGGTTTCCGGCTTTACGGAAATACGGCTTCATTGCCCAAGCTCCCGTGACCAGTTGATGGCGTTGACGTAGATGCCGAGCGGGTTCGCCCTGAGCCGGTCGGCGTTTCGGGGGATCTGCACGACGATCGTCAGGATCGCGGTCCAGCGCGTGGTCTCGGCGAGCTGGCCATTTTCGTATCGGCGCTCGACCCAGGCGACGCGGAAGCTGTCCGGGGACGCGCGGATGACGCTGGAGACGTCGACAGCGACCTGCTGCCGGCCGACCCGTGTAAAGGGGTCGTTGGAGCGGGCGTAGTCATTGAGCGCCATGGCGCCGCGGTCAGTCGTGAAGTCGTAGGCGCGCAGCCAGGGGTCGTCTCAGAAAACGGAATCTATGGTCACTCCCGTTTTTGCAACACCGATTTTGACGACAAGTTGGCTTGCTTGAATCTATCCGGCGTCTGAATGGGATTTTATTCCCGCGCCTTGATGAGTTCCGCGCCTGATGAACCTCCAGAAAATATACGGCTTCAATGAGCCTTTCCGTTTTACAGGTTCCTCAACAGGCCGGTGGGCCGTTAGTATCATCAATATCAGTATTCGCAAAACCAGATCAGTAATTCTTTAAACCGGTGTATTTCTGCCGTTATGCTACATAAGTTTGCTGTCGTGCCGTTAGGGCCCAGGCTATTCTGGCCAGCTTGTTTGCCAGAGCACAAGTGACGACAAAGTTGCTTTTCCGGCACAGTAAATCCCTGACCCAATCGGCCAATTTGCCAGACTGGTGTTCCAGTTTTTGTATGAATACCCTGGCACATTGAACCAACAAAGTTCGGATCTTTTTATTACCTCGCTTACTAATTCCCAGCAATGTCGTCCTACCTCCCGTGCTGTACTGCCGAGGTACAAGCCCTGTTGCCGCCGCAAAGTCACGGCTGCTGGCGTACTGCTTCCCGTCGCCAATCTCAGTTGAAATAGTACTCGCTGTCAGTGTTCCGACGCAGGGAATGCTCAGCAAGCGCTGTCCAACCTCATCTTCGTCCAACTTTCGTTTCAACTGGGATTCCAAATCTTTAATCTGCTCAACAAGATAGTGATAATGCTGTTGTAATTTCAGCAATAACTGGCTGAGGTAAAGAGGCAAACTATTGTCCTCAAGAAGGGTACTCAGTCGGCTAATAACGGCAGCTCCTCGGGGAACGCTAATGCCAAATTCCAGCAGAAAAGCATGCATTTGATTGGTTGTTTTTACCTTATCCTGAACCAGGGATTCACGGACACGATGCAGAGCCCGCATTGCCTGCTGAGATTCCGTTCTGGGCTGCACAAAACGCATAGACGGACGCGATGCAGCTTCACAAATAGCTTCGGCGTCGACAAAGTCGTTTTTATTGCTTTTAACGAACGGGCGGACAAATTGTGGTGATATCAGCTTTGGGGAATGCCCCAACTCTTCCAACTTGCGTGCCATAAAGTGAGAACCGCCACAGGCTTCCATTGCGATGGTTGTAGCGGGGCATGTCGCCAAAAATTCGATCAACTTTGGCCGGGTAAATTTTTTACGGTAAACAGCCTTCCCGCGACGATCCTGGCAATGAATATGGAAAGAGTTTTTACCCAGATCGATACCAATGAGCGCAATGTTTTCCATGATAGTTCTCCGAATGAAAGCCTGTCCTCAGCATAATACCGGGAAGGAGGGAGTGACCATCTCATTAAATAAAGCACGCTAAGCCGGTTGCAGCGGCCGTAGCGGCCTGAACTTGCCCGCGCCGATCTTGGCGCTGCTGCGCCAGAGGTAATCGCCGGTCAGGTTGATGTGCTCCCAGCCGAGCGGCGACAGGTACTGCAACAGGCCGTCATCGACGGCTTGACCGTGGCCACGCAAGGCGTTCGCGGCCCGCTCCAGATAGACCGTGTTCCATAGCACGATGGCCGCCGTCACCAGGTTGAGGCCGCTGGCCCGGTAGCGCTGCTGCTCGAAGCTGCGGTCGCGGATTTCCCCCAGGCGGTTGAAGAACACGGCGCGGGCCAGCGCGTTGCGCGCCTCGCCTTTGTTCAGCCCGGCATGCACGCGGCGGCGCAGCTCGACGCTTTGCAGCCAGTCCAGGATGAACAGTGTGCGCTCGATGCGTCCCAGCTCACGCAGGGCGACGGCCAGGCCGTTCTGGCGCGGGTAGCTGCCAAGCTTCCTGAGCATCAGCGAGGCCGTCGCCGTGCCCTGCTTGATCGAGGTGGCCATCCGCAGGATTTCATCCCAATGGGCGCGGACGTGCTTGATGTTGAGCGTGCCGCCGATCATCGGTTTCAACGCCTCGTAGGTGGCATCGCCCTTCGGGATGTAGAGCTTGGTGTCGCCCAGGTCACGAATGCGCGGGGCGAAGCGGAAGCCCAGCAGGTGCATCAACGCGAAGACGTGGTCCGTGAACCCTGCCGTGTCGGTGTAGTGCTCCTCGATCCGCAGGTCGGATTCGTGATACAGCAGGCCGTCGAGCACGTAGGTCGAGTCGCGCACGCCGACGTTCACGACCTTGGTGTGGAACGGCGCGTACTGGTCGGAGATATGGGTGTAGAACGTCCGCCCTGGGCTGCTGCCGTATTTCGGATTGATGTGGCCGGTGCTCTCGGCCTTGCTGCCGGTGCGGAAGTTCTGGCCGTCCGACGATGACGTGGTGCCGTCGCCCCAATGCCCGGCGAAGGGATGTCGGAACTGCGCGTTGACCAGCTCGGCCAGTGCCGCCCCGTAGGTTTCGTCGCGGATGTGCCAGGCTTGCAGCCAGGCCAGCTTGGCGTAGGTCGTGCCGGGGCACAATTCCGCCATCTTGGTCAGGCCCAGGTTGATCGCGTCGGCGAGGATCGTGGTCAGCAACAGGTTTTTGTCCTTGGCCAGGTCGCCTGACTTCAGGTGGGCGAAGTGCCGGGTGAAGCCCGTCCATTCGTCTACCTCCAGCAGCAATTCGGTGATCTTGACGTGCGGTAGGATCATCGCCGTCTGGTCGATCAGGGCCTGTGCGGTATCGGGCACCGCCGCATCGAGCGGCGTGATCTTCAGGCCCGACTCCGTGATGATGGCGTCCGGCAGCTCGTTGGCCAGCGCCATGCGGTTGACGGTGGCGAGCTGCGTTTCCAGCAGCGTCAGCCGGTCATGCAGGTACTGGTCGCAATCGGTGGCCACGGCCAGCGGCAATTCGCTGGCCTGCTTGAGGCTGGCGAATTTCGCGGGCGGCACCAGGTAGTCCTCGAAGTCCTTGAACTGGCGCGAGCCTTGCACCCAGATGTCGCCGGAGCGCAGCGCGTTCTTCAGCTCCGACAGCGCGCACAGTTCGTAGTAGCGCCGGTCGATGCCGGTGTCGGTCATCACCAGCTTCTGCCAGCGCGGCTTGATGAACTCGGTCGGCGCGTCGGTGGGCACCTTGCGGGCGTTGTCGCTGTTCATGCTGCGCAGCACCTCGATGGCGTCGAGTACGTCCTTGGCGGCGGGCGCGGCCCGCAACTTGAGCACGTCGAGAAATTCCGGCGCGTAGCGGCGCAGCGTGGCGTAGCTCTCGCCGATGCGGTGCAGGAAATCGAAGTCCTCGGGTTGCGCGAGCCGCTGCGCTTCGGTGACGCTCTCGGCGAAAGCATCCCAGGACATGACGGCCTCGATGGCGGCGAACGGATCGCGGCCCGCTTGCTTGGCCTCGATCAGCGCCTGGCCGATGCGCCCGAACAGCCGCACCTTGGCATTGATCGCCTTGCCGGATGCCTGGAACTGCTGCTGATGCTTGTTCTTGGCGGCATTGAACAGCTTGCCCAGGATGCGGTCATGCAGGTCGATGATTTCGTCGGTGACGGTGGCCATGCCCTCGATGGCGAGCGCCACCAGGGTCGCGTAACGCCGCTGCGGCTCGAACTTCGCCAGGTCGGCGGGCGTCATCTGGCCGCCCTCGCGGGCGATCTTGAGCAGCCGGTTCTGGTGAACCAGCCGCTCGATGCCGGAGGGCAGGTCGAGCGCCTGCCACGCCTTGAGGCGTTCGATGTGTTCCAGCATGTGCCGCGAGTTCGGTTTGACCGGGGATTGCCGCAGCCAGGCCAGCCACGTCGTCTTGCCGTTGTCGCGGCGCTTGAGCAGATCGTCGAGGCGACGGCGATGCACGTCCGTCAGCGGCTCAGCCAAGGCGTCGTAGAGACGCCGGTTGGCGCGGGTAATCGCTTCGGCGCTCGCCCGCTCGACGGCGTTGAGGGCGGGCACAATGACCGACTGCCGCCGCAGGTGCTCGATCAAGGCTCTGGCCAGCACGATGCCCTTGTCGGTTTGCATGGCCAGCTCGGTCAGCAACTGGACAGCCTGCCGGTAGTGGCCAATCGTGAACGGCTGGAAGCCGAACACCGTTTGCAGCTCGACCAGGTGCTCGCGTCGGGTCTGCTCACGCTGCCCGTACTCGTCCCAGCTTTCGATGCCGACCTTGAGCTGGTTGGCGACCAGTCTCAGCAATGGCGGGAACGGTGGCTCATCAGCGCCAAGGATGACGCCGGGAAAGCGCAGGTAGCAGAGCTGCACCGCGAAGCCCAGCCGATTGGCCGGGCCGCGCCGCTGCCGGATGATGGAGAGGTCGCTTTCGCTGAACGTGTAGTGACGGATCAACTCATCCTTGGTGTCCGGCAACGCCAGCAGGCTTTCGCGCTCGGCGGCGGAGAGGATCGAACGGCGGGGCATGCGGTTTCCTTCTTCTTGAAAACGTAGGTTTGTGACAAGCCCGCCAAGGCAACCGGCGCGGCACGGGAATCAAGGCATTGCGATTCTCGAAAATAGTTCTTGAAATTCTATTCTTGATTGCATATCATCTCAACGAGTTTCGATAAGAAAGGATGCGCATGCGACCGTCTGTTGTGCTTGACATGAAGCGAAGCGCAGTGCGTGAAGCGGTAGGCCGCTTTCGCGCCGCGAACCCGCGCGTCTTCGGCTCGGTGCTGCATGGCACCGACCGGGATGGCAGCGACCTCGACCTGTTGGTCGATGCGCTGCCCGGTGCCACGTTGTTGGACTTGGGCGATTTGGAAGAAGAACTGAAATCGCTGCTCGGCGTTGACGTCGATCTGCTGACTCCCGGCGACCTGCCGCCGAAGTTCCGGGCCAAGGTGCTCGCGGAGGCGCAACCGATATGAGCGAGAACCGCCTGCCCGATTACCTCGACCACATTCAGCAGGCCGCAACCGATGCGCGCAGCTTCGTGGAAGGGATGGCCAAGGACGACTTCTTGGCCGACAAGCGCACCCAGCAGGCCGTCATCATGAGCCTGATCGTCATCGGCGAGGCGGCCACAAAGGTGATGGATGGCTACGTCGAGTTCACCCAGGCGCATGCCGACGTGCCGTGGCGCAGCATGCGCAATATGCGTAATCGCATGGCTCACGGCTATTTCGACATCAACCTCGATGTGGTGTGGGAGACGGTACAGGAATGGCTGCCGGCGTTGCTCCAGCAATTGCCCGCCGTGCGTCAGGATGCCGACGATGAAGACCGTAACGACAACTGTGAAAGAGGGATCTCCGATGACTGTTGAATCGAGAATATTTTCTGTAGCCGAGTATGTTCAGCCGTCCGAAGGCGAGCCTATTCGTTCCGTTGTGCTTGAAACCCGAGACTCAATTATCGTGGTTTGGCATGTCCATCCCGGGCAGGAAATTGCGGCTCACATTCATCCTCACGGCCAAGACACGTGGACTGTTTTGTCGGGAATGGCTGATTACTTTCAGGGCAATGGGATTGTTCGTGCCCTCAGGGAAGGTGAGATAGCCGTGGCAAGACCGGGCCAAGTGCACGGGGCGCGAAATACAGGTACCGAGCCATTTGTGTTAGTCTCGGTTGTGGCATCAGCCAATGCCGGTTTCGTATTGGCTGAGCGATAGAGCCCAATCTCTGGAGTTGGTCCAATGAGCGGTCGGGGAGATAGGTAACAGACATGCAGCGGACACGGCTGCTAAACCAGGTCGCAAACCTCCTTGCGTCGCAGCGTGCCGCAAGCGACGCGATCAATCGAATGGGGTCGGCATGAGACTGAACACCATCCAGTTCCCGACCGCGTAGCCGCCTGTCCTGCCGATCAGGTCTTGACCATCGACGCCTGGGATCAGTCCTGAATGTTCTTGGAGACCACTACGTTATGAGCCGCAGCCGCCGCAAAACACCCATCGTCGGGCACACGACCTGCGGCAGCGAGCGCGAGGACAAGAAGCTCTGGCATCAGCGCTGGCGCACCCGTGAGCGCACGGCGCTGACCAGCGCGTCGCCCGAAGCCCTGAGCGCCCATCTGCCCCTGCTGGAAAACCAGGCCAGCAGCGTCTGGTCGATGGGCAAGGATGGCCGCTCCTACTGGCCCGTCAAGCGCCAGGCCGCCACGGCGGATCGCATCGCCAATCACAAGGGACGCAACCCGCAAGAACGCGCCTCCCTGAAAAAGCGCCTGCTTACACTGTGATTCCTTCAAAATATCTCAACGAAATTTCCCGACACCTGTTTAAGCTATCTTGCTGATATTTCTGTTTTTCGATTTTTGCCGGCGCGATGCCGGCGACGTTGGCCAGCTGCCCCGGGCGCGATACTGAGATCAGTTTCTTTGAACAAAAAAACCGCCTTTTGGCGGTCAGTATTCAGTAGCTGGAACGGTAGTCTCTCCCCCGATTCCAGCGGTCTTGCCAGTGTTCGAGGAATGATTCAGCGAGCTTAGGCATGTTCCAGATCACCACCGCATTCTCCGAGTTTTTCGTTTCGGCCGCTTTGGTGAAATTAAAGCTGCCAGTTTCAACGGTCACATTATCCACGATGATCACCTTGTCATGCTGGATAGGGAAATCACTGTCAGTACGCAAAGGGATGCCGCTGTTCGCTATGTAGTTCATGGCCGCAATGCTGGCGCGCCCCGTATTGCCCCTTTCATCAATTACGATTTTCACATCAACTCCCCGTTTTTTGGCTGCTACCAGTGCTTTCATAATATCCGGGGCGGTAAAAGAATAAGCCATCATCCGTATCGAGGTTTTTGCGGAGTCAATGGCGCTCAGGACGAGAACGCGGGCGCTTCCTTCAGGCGAGTAGCCAACCTGAACGGATGGTTCCACCGCAAAGGCGGGCAGGGCGGCTGTCGTAAATGCTGCGGCCAGAAGCCAGGTTGCTAAGTTTTTCATTACAGGCTCCCGTTCACACACTGCATTTTATATTCAGGGTCAAAATAAATTTCTTTGATTTTCCGCTTTTCCATATGCACCACAACGTCAATGGTGGAGTAGAGCATTCGCATAATATCGCTCATATCGAGCATACGGCCGATAGGGGTCGCCTTGATAAGCAGCCCAATACGGTTAAAGGCATCGCGCGCAGAGTTAGCGTGCGTTGACATAACACCGCCTGGATGGCCGGTATTAAGTGCTTTAAGATAATCCCACGCAGCATCATCCCTAAGCTCAGTCATGATGATACGGCCCGGTGTCAGACGCATACAGGCTCGCAGGGCATCAGTGGCGCTGACGCGGCCGATCTTTCCTGCATCGCCGTACATCATATAAACGGCTTCTACAACGTGATCGACCGTGACTTCGTGAACGTCCTCTAAAATAATTACACGCTCGTCTTTATGTAGCGATTTTAACAGCGCGCGCGTGAGTACCGTTTTCCCCGACCCGGTTTCACCGCAGATCACGATAGTGCGTTTCTTCTCAACGGCGGTTTGCAGGAATGCGGGCCATTTTTCGCTGCTGTGCAGCTCTTTAAGGAAAAAATCATCATCCGTTAGGCTTTGCTTGCTGCCGGTAATCTTCCGGCAGTCACTGAAAATCCCCTCGCGGGTCAGCTGCTCCAGATTTTTATCGGCCGCCAAATCCTTACGAAACGCTACGGCCGTTGTACCGTCAATCACCGCAGGGGGCAGACAGATAACGCCCCTGATCCCGCCAGGCAGGATCACGTCATTAATGGCCTGCATGGTCAGCTTGTTGCTGCTCACCAACGATTTAGCAAGGTTCCTAATAAAATCTGCCGTAATTGCCGCGTTCTGCACAACCCTGCGGCCGCTGAACGTATCACAGATAACTTCCTGAAAGCAGTTAATGCGAATTTCAAAAACAGTAGGATCTTCTAAATACTCGCGCAGTGGGCCAAGTTGATAGAAAGCTGCATCAGTCATGATTACTCCTGAAGAAAAGCGGGCGCTAAGCGCCCACTTTTTTAGTTGTCTGCGAGCGTATAAACGCCGCTGAAATCGAGGTCGCGGGCAACAAAAATGCTCACCGCATCACCCTGCTGATCGTAGAGGGTAGGGGGGATAGACATGTAAGAGCGGAGTGCTTCAGACGCCAGCTGCTCACCGCTGTTTTCTGTACTGTTGTACTGAATGTTATTACTCTGCGTCTGGTTAACCAGCGCCGTTAAGGTGTCAGAGAACAACGAAATCATGATCGCACCACGCAGACGCTCCCACATATGGGTATCCACCTGGCCCGGAATCCCCGCGCTGCCGAGTGAGTTCGTTCCGGCACTGTCAATATTAACGATTGTTCCGTCCTGGTCATTGCGGATACGCTCCCAGAGAACAAACACGCGCGCCTGGCCGTCTTTGATACCACCGGTAATCTGCCCGTCAACCCATGAGCCTTTATCAATCAGCCTAACGAGTCCATCAGCTGAGTAAACGTCCTGTGAAACCCGGCAGGAAACCTGACCCGGAACAGTGGTATCCAGCTCGGTGCCGGTACCACAGGGGATCATTTTGCCTTTCGGAACAGTCAGGCTGGGATTAGCCATGACTCCAGCGCGGCTAGCCTTCAGCCTTGCAGGAGTCAGGTTTTTAGCGAGTGCTGAACTACCTTCGCTTGTTTCGTTGTCCTGGGGCTGCACTCCGGGACTATTGCTTGTAGCCGCCTGATTAGTCTGGGCCAGCTCGCCGCCCAGACGACGCTGCATAGCCAGTTCTTCAGGCGAAGGTTCTTTACGCTTATTAGAGGTACGCGCGCCGGTATTGCTGCTGCCCGCATCTGCATCTGCCTGTGCGGCAGCCTGCACAGCACGGGCATCAGTGGCGCTATTCTGCGCAGTTGCAGGTTTATTAACATCAGGATCGCTGTTAAAGCTGTAGTTTGGCAGTGTATTGGCCTGTTGCGCTTTACCACCGTCTTTATCAGCTTCAGCTTTAGCCGGGGCGCGAATTTTACCCATGACCGTAATCCCGATGAATACCAAAGCAAGCAGCGCCATCAGTATGACAAAGGCTTTCATACCAGGAGCCGAACGGCGGTTACTGCCATTAAATCCGCCACGCTCGCTTTCAAATTCACCGTCTCCGGTGTTTTCATCGAGTTCCTGATCTACATCGACACTTTTACGGGCCATCAGTTATCCTCCCCAATTTGAACCCTGCGCACATCCGGGGAAGCCGTACCGGTTGCTACCGCACCGGCGCCCGGCGCGAAATTATTATTACGAACGCCAACGACTTTATCGCCCAGACGAATACGCCACTCTTTAGCGACGGTTTCCACCTCGATGATGTTGCGGTTCTCACCCACAACATGAGAGTTAGGCAGCGTTTCTTTGCCACTGGCCGAGATCATGTAGACCTGCGGTAACTCCGCATTGGCCGGAAACTCAAACCGGGTAAAGCGGTAGTTATCCCAGACGTGAACCGGCTGGATGCTGCGCATTTCAGGCTGTTCGCTCATTACGTACTGATAGTTCTTCGCCCCCGCAAAAGCCGTCTGCTTCAGCTTCTGCGTAATGCGTTTTTTATCAGCCGCGCTTTTGGCTTTTTCCTGCTGGGGTCGTCTCAGAATTCGGAAAATAAAGCACGCTAAGGCGTAGTCACCCCGTGACTCCCCCGCGCCGATGCAGCGAGCTTCGTTCCGTCTTGCAGTGACGCAATCAGCGGGCAGGAAACGTTCCCTTTCCGCGCATGGCAGGCGCACACCAGTTCAGACAGCACGGCCTCCATGCGTGCCAAGTCGGCCATCTTCTCGCGCACATCCTTGAGCTTGTGCTCGGCCAGGCCGCTGGCTTCCTCGCAATGGGTGCCATCCTCCAGCCGCAGTAGCTCGGCGATTTCGTCCAGGCTAAAGCCCAGCCGCTGGGCCGATTTCACGAACCGCACTCGTGTTACATCCGCCTCGCCATAGCGGCGAATGCTGCCATAGGGCTTGTCTGGCTCCGGCAGCAGGCCCTTGCGCTGGTAGAACCGGATGGTCTCCACATTGACCCCGGCCGCCTTGGCAAAAACGCCAATGGTCAGATTCTCAAAATTAATTTGCATATCGCTTGACTCCGTACATAACTACGGAAGTAAGCTTAAGCTATCCAAACCAAATTTGAAAGGACAAGCGTATGTCTGAACCACAAAACGGGCGCGGCGCGCTCTTCGCCGGTGGGCTGGCCGCCATTCTTGCGTCGGCCTGCTGCCTGGGGCCGCTGGTTTTGATCGCCTTGGGGTTCAGCGGGGCATGGATCGGCAACCTGACGGTGCTGGAACCCTATCGCCCGATCTTCATCGGCGCAGCGCTGGTCGCGCTGTTTTTCGCCTGGCGGCGCATCTACCGCCCGGCGCAAGCCTGCAAACCGGGTGAGGTCTGCGCGATTCCCCAAGTGCGAGCTACTTACAAGCTCATTTTCTGGATCGTGGCCGCGCTGGTCCTGGTCTCGCTCGGATTTCCCTACGTCATGCCATTTTTCTATTAATCACAGGAGTTCATCATGAAAAAACTGTTTGCCGCCCTCGCCCTCGCTGCCGTTGTTGCCCCCGTGTGGGCCGCCACCCAGACCGTCACGCTGTCCGTGCCTGGCATGACCTGCGCCTCTTGCCCGATCACTGTCAAGCACGCGCTTTCCAAGGTTGAGGGCGTGAGCAAGACCGACGTAAGTTTCGACAAGCGCCAGGCCGTCGTCACCTTCGACGATGCCAAGACCAACGTCCAGAAGTTGACCAAGGCGACCGAGGACGCGGGCTATCCGTCCAGCCTCAAACGCTGATCCGTTAACCGAACTCGGGAGCGACACATGGGACTCATCACGCGCATCGCTGGCAAAACCGGCGCGCTCGGCAGCGTCGTTTCCGCGATGGGCTGCGCCGCCTGTTTTCCTGCCATCGCCAGCTTTGGCGCGGCCATCGGACTGGGCTTCTTGAGCCAGTACGAGGGGCTATTCATTGGCATCCTGCTGCCGATGTTCGCCGGCATCGCGTTACTCGCCAATGCTATCGCTTGGCTCAATCATCGACAGTGGCGACGCACGGCGCTCGGCACGATAGGCCCGATCTTGGTGCTGGCAGCGGTGTTTTTAATGCGGGCTTACGGCTGGCAGAGCGGTGGACTGCTCTATGTCGGCCTGGCCTTGATGGTTGGGGTGTCGGTCTGGGATTTCATCTCGCCAGCACATCGCCGCTGCGGGCCGGACAGCTGTGAATTGCCAGAACAACGTGGCTGACGGCAACAGCCGTAGCCACCACAGAAAAGGAAAAATACATGACCACCCTGAAAATCACCGGGATGACCTGCGACTCGTGCGCGGCTCACGTCAAGGAAGCCTTGGAGAAAGTGCCCGGCGTGCAATCGGCGCTGGTGTCCTATCCGAAGGGCACAGCGCAACTCGCCATTGAGGCGGGCACGTCATCGGATGCGCTGACTACCGCCGTGGCCGGACTGGGCTACGAGGCAACGCTTGCCGATGCGCCACCGACGGACAACCGCGCCGGCCTGCTCGACAAGATGCGCGGCTGGATAGGGGCCGCTGATAAGCCCAGTGGCAACGAACGCCCGTTGCAGGTCGTCGTCATTGGTAGCGGTGGAGCCGCGATGGCGGCAGCACTGAAGGCCGTCGAGCAAGGCGCGCAGGTCACGCTGATTGAGCGCGGCACCATCGGCGGCACCTGCGTCAACGTCGGTTGTGTGCCGTCCAAGATCATGATCCGCGCCGCCCACATCGCCCATCTGCGCCGGGAAAGCCCATTCGACGGCGGCATGCCACCCACACCGCCGACGATCTTGCGCGAGCGGCTGCTGGCCCAGCAGCAGGCCCGTGTCGAAGAACTCCGTCATGCCAAGTACGAAGGCATCCTGGACGGCAATTCAGCCATCACCGTTCTGCACGGTGAAGCGCGTTTCAAGGACGACCAGAGCCTTATCGTTAGTTTGAACGAGGGTGGCGAGCGCGTCGTGATGTTCGACCGCTGCCTGGTCGCCACGGGTGCCAGCCCGGCGGTCCCGCCGATTCCGGGCTTGAAAGAGTCACCCTACTGGACTTCCACCGAGGCCCTGGCGAGCGACACCATTCCCGAACGCCTTGCCGTAATCGGCTCGTCGGTGGTGGCGCTGGAGCTGGCGCAAGCCTTTGCCCGGCTGGGCAGCAAGGTCACGGCCCTGGCGCGCAATACCTTGTTCTTCCGTGAAGACCCGGCCATCGGCGAGGCGGTGACAGCCGCTTTCCGTGCCGAGGGCATCGAGGTGCTGGAGCACACGCAAGCCAGCCAGGTCGCCCATATGGACGGTGAATTCGTGCTGACCACCACGCACGGTGAATTGCGCGCCGACAAGCTGCTGGTCGCCACCGGCCGGACACCGAACACGCGCAGCCTGGCATTGGAAGCGGCGGGGGTAGCCGTCAATGCGCAGGGGGCCATCGTCATCGACAAGGGCATGCGCACCAGTAGCCCGAACATCTACGCGGCCGGCGACTGCACCGACCAGCCGCAGTTCGTCTATGTGGCGGCAGCGGCCGGCACTCGTGCGGCGATCAACATGACTGGCGGCGATGCGGCCCTGGACCTGACCGCAATGCCGGCCGTGGTGTTCACCGACCCGCAGGTCGCCACCGTGGGCTACAGCGAGGCGGAAGCACATCACGACGGGATCGAGACCGACAGTCGCCTGCTAACACTGGATAACGTGCCGCGTGCGCTTGCCAACTTCGACACACGCGGCTTCATCAAGCTGGTCATCGAGGAAGGTAGCGGACGGCTCATCGGCGTGCAAGCGGTGGCCCCGGAAGCGGGTGAACTGATCCAGACGGCGGTGCTCGCCATTCGCAACCGTATGACCGTGCAGGAACTGGCCGACCAATTGTTCCCCTACCTGACCATGGTCGAAGGGCTGAAGCTCGCGGCGCAGACCTTCAGCAAGGACGTGAAGCAGCTTTCGTGCTGCGCCGGATGAGGAAAAGGAGGTGTTCAATGAGCGCCTACACAGTGTCCCGGCTGGCCCTTGATGCCGGGGTGAGCGTGCATATCGTGCGCGACTACCTGCTGCGCGGATTGCTACGGCCGGTCGCGTACACCACGGGCGGCTACGGCTTGTTCGATGACACCGCGTTGCAACGGCTGCGCTTTGTACGGGCTGCCTTCGAAGCGGGTATCGGCCTGGACGCACTGGCGCGGCTGTGCCGGGCGCTGGATGCTGCGGACGGTGACGGTGCGTCTGCGCAGCTTGCCGTGTTGCGGCAACTCGTCGAGCGTCGGCGCGAGGCCCTGGCCAGCCTCGAAATGCAACTGGCCGCCATGCCAACCGAACCGGCACAGCACGCGGAGAGTCTGCCATGAACAGCCCAGAGCACTTGCCGTCTGAGACGCACAAACCGATCACCGGCTACTTGTGGGGCGCGCTGGCCGTGCTCACCTGTCCCTGCCATTTGCCGATTCTCGCCATTGTGCTAGCCGGCACGACGGCCGGCGCGTTCATCGGGGAGCACTGGGGTATTGCAGCCCTCACGCTGACCGGCTTGTTTGTCCTGTCTGTGACGCGGCTGCTGCGGGCCTTCAAGGGAAGATCATGACCGCTTCCCAGCCAGCCGAGAGTGGGCAGCTTTGAGCTTCGCTACCAATCTGGAGGAGTACCACCATGAACGCAAACGCCCCGAACACTGCCAGTTGCACCACCTGCTGCGTATGCTGCAAAGAAATTCCGCTCGATGCCGCCTTCACCCCGGAAGGCGCGGAATACGTCGAACATTTCTGCGGGCTGGATTGCTATGAACGCTTCCAGGCACGCGCCAAGGCCGCGACAGAATCTGACATTGCACCTGTCCCTGGCGGTTCGCAGCCGTCAGATTGAGGCATACCCTAACCTGATGTCAGATGTTGAGCACAAACAACGTCAGAGTAGGGTATTAATTTATATTTATTGACACATTCAGCCAAGGGTAATAGATTTCATCCTGACATTTTTACCTTTGGAGGCATCTTGCAAGGTCAACGTATCGGCTACGTTCGCGTCAGCAGCTTCGACCAGAATCCTGATCGACAACTGGAACAAATAGAAGTCGGCAAGGTATTCACCGATAAGGCTTCAGGCAAGGACACACAACGTCCCGAACTTGAAAGGCTGCTGGCCTTCGTCCGCGAGGGCGACACCGTGGTGGTGCATAGCATGGACAGGTTGGCACGCAACCTTGATGACCTGCGCCGCATCGTCCAAGGGCTGACACAACGGGGCGTGCGCATGGAGTTCGTCAAAGAAGGGCTAACGTTCACCGGCGAGGACTCACCGATGGCCAATCTGATGCTGTCGGTCATGGGAGCCTTTGCTGAGTTCGAGCGCGCTCTGATCCGCGAACGTCAGCGCGAGGGAATCGTGCTGGCTAAGCAGCGCGGGGCCTACCGGGGACGAAAGAAATCGCTGAACAGCGAACAAATTGCCGAGTTGAAACGGCGAGTTGCGGCAGGCGACCAGAAAACCTTGGTGGCCCGTGACTTCGGCATCAGCCGCGAAACCTTGTACCAGTACCTGCGGGAAGACTGACCATGCCACGCCGCTCAATCCTGTCCGCCACCGAGCGCGAAAGTCTGCTGACACTGCCAGATGCCAAAGACGAACTGATACGGCACTACACGTTCAACGAAACCGACCTGTCGGTGATCCGTCAGCGTCGCGGCGCCGCGAATCGATTGGGCTTCGCCGTGCAGCTTTGCTACTTGCGATTCCCTGGCATCTTCTTGGGCGTCGATGATCCTCCATTTCTGCCCCTGCTGCGCATGGTGGCCGCACAACTCAAGGTGCCGGTGGAAAGCTGGAACCATTACGGCCAGCGCGAGCAGACACGGCGGGAGCACTTGGTCGAGCTGCAAACGGTGTTTGGATTCAAGCCCTTCACCATGAGTCATTACCGGCAAGCCGTGCATACATTGACCGAACTGGCCTTGCAAACAGACAAAGGCATTGTGCTGGCCAGCACCCTTGTTGAAAACCAGCGGCGGCAGAGCATCATCCTACCCGCCATGAATGCCATCGAGCGCGCAAGCGCCGAGGCCATTACCCGTGCCAACCGAAGCATCCATGCGGCATTGGCCGATTCCTTGATACCTGTCCATCGCCAGCGCCTGGACGAACTCCTCAAGCGCAAGGATGGTAGCAAAATGACGTGGCTAGCGTGGCTGCGCCAATCGCCCGCCAAGCCGAACTCGCGCCACATGCTTGAACACATCGAACGCCTCAAAGCCTGGCAGGCGCTTGACCTACCTGCTGGCATCGAACGGCAGGTACACCAAAACCGCTTGCTCAAGATCGCCCGCGAAGGCGGCCAGATGACGCCCGCCGACCTGGCCAAGTTCGAGTCGCAGCGGCGTCACGCCACCTTGGTAGCACTGGCCATCGAGGGCATGGCCACCGTCACTGATGAAATCATCGACCTTCACGACCGTATCATCGGCAAGCTGTTCAATGCGGCCAAGAACAAGCATCAACAGCAGTTCCAGGCTTCCGGCAAGGCGATCAACGACAAGGTGCGGATGTATGGGCGCATCGAGCGCACGCTGTTCATTCTGGATTGGCTGCAAAGCGTGGAGCTGCGCCGCCGCGTCCATGCGGGGCTGAATAAGGGCGAGGCGCGCAACGCGCTGGCCAGGGCGGTCTTCTTCTACCGATTGGGTGAAATCCGCGACCGCAGTTTTGAGCAGCAGCGCTACCGGGCCAGCGGCCTCAATCTGGTGACGGCGGCCATCGTGTTGTGGAACACGGTCTATCTGGAGCGTGCCACCAGTGCTTTGCGTGCCCACGGCAAGGCGCTGGACGACACGTTGCTGCAATATCTGTCCCCGCTGGGGTGGGAGCATATCAACCTGACCGGCGATTACCTATGGCGCAGCAGTGCCAAGGTCGGTGCGGGGAAGTTCAGGCCATTGCGACCGCTGCCACCGGCTTAGCGTGCTTTATTTAATGAGATGGTCACTCCCTCCTTCCCAGTACTATGCTGAGGACAGGCTTTCATTCGGAGAACCATCATGGAAAACATTGCGCTTATTGGTATCGATCTGGGTAAGAACTCTTTCCATATTCATTGTCAGGATCATCGTGGGAAGGCCGTTTACCGTAAAAAATTCACCCGACCAAAGCTAATCGAATTTCTGGCGACATGCCCGGCAACAACCATCGCGATGGAAGCCTGTGGCGGTTCTCACTTTATGGCACGCAAGCTGGCAGAGTTAGGGCATTTTCCAAAGCTGATATCACCGCAATTTGTCCGCCCATTCGTTAAAAGCAACAAAAATGACTTCGTTGATGCTGAAGCTATCTGTGAAGCAGCATCACGTCCATCTATGCGTTTCGTGCAGCCCAGAACCGAATCTCAGCAGGCAATGCGAGCTCTGCATCGTGTCCGTGAATCCCTGGTTCAGGATAAGGTGAAAACAACTAATCAGATGCATGCTTTTCTGCTGGAATTTGGTATCAGCGTTCCGCGAGGTGCTGCCGTTATTAGTCGACTGAGTACCCTTCTTGAGGACAGTAGTTTGCCTCTTTATCTCAGCCAGTTACTGCTGAAATTACAACAGCATTATCACTATCTTGTTGAGCAGATTAAAGATCTGGAATCTCAGTTGAAACGAAAGTTGGACGAAGATGAGGTTGGACAGCGCTTGCTGAGTATTCCCTGCGTTGGAACGCTGACTGCCAGTACTATTTCAACTGAGATTGGCGACGGGAAGCAGTACGCCAGCAGCCGTGACTTTGCGGCGGCAACAGGGCTGGTACCCCGACAGTACAGCACGGGAGGTCGGACGACATTGTTAGGGATTAGCAAGCGGGGCAACAAAAAGATCCGAACTTTGTTGGTTCAGTGTGCCAGGGTATTCATACAAAAACTGGAACACCAGTCTGGCAAGTTGGCCGACTGGGTCAGGGAGTTGTTGTGTCGGAAAAGCAACTTTGTCGTCACCTGTGCTCTGGCAAACAAGCTGGCCAGAATAGCCTGGGCACTGACGGCGCGACAGCAAACTTACGAAGCATAAAGGCAGAAATACACCAGTTTAAACAATCATTCATCTGGTTTTGCGAATACTGATATTGATGATACTAACGGCCCACCGGCCTGTTGAGGAACCTGTAAAACGGAAAGGCTCATTGAAGCCGTATATTTTCTGGAGGTTCATCAGGCGCGGAACTCATCGAGGCGCGGGAATAAAATCCCATTCAGACGCCGGATAGATTCAAGCAAGCCAACTTGTCGTCAAAATCGGTGTTGCAAAAACGGGAGTGACCATAGATTCCGTTTTCTGAGACGACCCCCTTATGGCAGCACTTTAAATTGAGTCTCATACAGTATCTGTTTTCTTTCTCTTCATCTCTCATGACCTGCTGCCCACTTACAGACTCCAGGGTAAAGCAAAAAATTCTCCACCGGTGAGCAGAGTATATTGCATATGCCAGTTTATGAGTGTATATATAGCATATGCCAATAAGGAGCCTTCATGCCAAGACCCAGAATTCCCCGTAACATCTGTGGCCGCCCTGCGGATACCTGTTTTAAGCCCAATGCGCGACCGATGAGCCAGCTTGAACATGTTCATTTAAAAGAAGATGAGTTTGAAGCGTTACGGCTGGTCGATTTACTGGGCATGCAACAGCAGGAAGCGGCTGTTGCAATGGGGGTTTCAAGGCAGACACTGGCCAATGTCCTGAAAGCAGCCCGTTTTAAGGTTGTGGACTGTCTCACTCAGGGCAAGGCCTTAATAATGCACTCTGAAAGGGAAGGAGTTACACAAGATGATCACAGCCATTCCAGTGAATGACGACCGGGTAGCAAATCATTTTACCAAAGCGAGTCACCTTGTCCTGGTGGATGAGCGCGGTGTGGAGCTCAGCCGGACAGAAAATCCCGCGCTGGGCGCAGATTGTTCAGGTAAACGGAAGCTGGTTGACCTGCTGGTTCAACAGCAAGTCAGCCGCGTTGTGGTCCGTAACATCGGGGAACGGATGCTGGGTAAATTACTGGGGCATCAGATCGCGGTGTACCAGACTGACTGTGGTCGTCGTTTGTTCACTGAACTGTGTGATCCGGATACCCGTGTTCTGACTGAACTGAATAAGCCGGAGCAGGGACGCCAGTCCTTTCATCATGAGGCGAAAGGGAAAAAATGCTGTCACTCTGACGGGAACACAGCAGAAAATGCGTGCCAGGGTGGGCGTCAGCATCATCACGGAAACGGGCGCTGTTGCCATTCATGAGTTTATTTCATCACGGGCGGTGATTTTTATCAGACCCGTATTGTGTATAAACCAGGAGCCGGAATGTGTGGAGGAGGCAGTAATGATGCCGGGGGAGCCCCTCAGCTGACTGAATTCCGGATGCCTCCCGTCAGTACAACCGGACGCTGAGCAGAAACAGATGAATTGTTATCTTGATGCCAGAAAGGCCCATACCTGTTGTATGGTCTGTAGTTCCCGCGACAACAACCCTGATACGGTGAACTTAATGTTTTCAGAGCACCCGGATGGCTCTGTATGTGCGGACTACACGGCCAATCACAGGCATCAGGGGTATACGGGTCTTTTACATGGCGGAATGACGAGTACCCTGCTGGATGCAGCAATGACTCATTGTTTGTTCATGCAGGGTGTGCAAGCCCTGACGGCTGAACTGACGGTAAGATTCATTTCACCCGTTTGTACCGGAGACAAACTGATGGTATGTGCCAGACTGCTTGGGCAACGCAGGGGGATTTACCTGCTTGAAGCATGGCTGACAAAAGGACAGCAGACAGTGGCACGTGCCACGGCGAAATTCATTGTTCCGTCGCAGGATATTGCTCTGGCGCATCGCTAGTGTGACAGACGACAGGTGTACCTGGTTATTATAAAAATTTGAGGCGTGTTTTGCTCAGACCGGAAAGAATAATCGCATATCGTATATTCCACTGAAACCGTGTAAGAGGTAGTTATGAGTAAACAAATCATTGATATTGGTATTGCTGAATCATCCCGGGTGGAGATTGCAGACGGCCTGTCCCGGCTTCTTGCTGACACCTATACCCTGTATATAAAAACACATTACTATCACTGGAATGTAACTGGCCCCATGTTTAACAGCTTACATTTAATGTTTGAAAATCAATACAATGAGCTGGCCACTGCCGTTGATGATATCGCTGAACGTATACGCTCGCTCGGATGCTTCGCGCCCGGCACATATCATGAATTTTCACGTCTAACAGCGGTTAATGAAGATAAGGATATTCCGGCAGCAAAAAACATGATTGAAAATCTTGTCCAGGGCCAGGAGACCGTGGTTAAAACTGCACGCTCCCTGTTCCCGCTCGTTAATAATGCGAATGATGAAGCCACAGCAGATCTGCTTACACAACGTATCCAGTTACATGAGAAAACTGCCTGGATGTTGCGTAGCCTGCTTGAATAATGTCACCCCGTGGCAGCAGAAAAAACGGTTTGTCAGCCACAGGCTATTACTGACAGTGCAGAATCATCCGTGTTCCTGTGGCTGTTTTTTCTGACCGTCACAGTATTAAACACCATTGAATCAGTGGGTTAATCAGTGAATGCGTGAACGAGAAATACTGTCCGTGACGGGCATCATCGGCTGGTATATCCGGACCACTGTTGTTTTCCCGTTAAGGTATCGCAGGTTCCGGTCTGGCATTTCACAGCCTGAACAGGGTTAATGATGCACGGATAAAACGGTTTACGGGGAAAGCAGGATCATATTATTCGTTGTTATGGCTTCCTTTACCGGTGCCTGCCTGCGGGCAGTAGAGATCATATAAGGTATTTAACAACGTCATGATACGGTTATCCTCAATACGGTAATATACCATTTTACCTGCCCGTCGGGTCTCGACCAGCTTCAGGCGGCGCATTACACCCAGCTGCTGGGACAGGGTCGGCTGAGTGATACCGACCGCCGCTTCCAGCCCGGCCACATTCGCTTCCCCCAGGCTTAACTGACACATCAACAGCAACCGGTCGCTGTTGGCCAGTCCCCGTAAGACATCTGCTGCCCTCAGGGCCGCATTCTTCATATCTGTCTGACGTTTTGTGTCTTCATTCATGAGCATTGCTGATTTCTCATACTATGTGTTTTTATATAATATAATTTAGTATACTGACGGTATCGTAATTTTGCCATCGTGTTCGTCAGGTCTGCAGCGTCCTGCCGGCCCGGGGAAACGATTATATCTGGCAGGCATTTCGCCCCGGGTGAACAGAGAGGATGTAATGAAAATAGTGATTGTTGGTGGTGTTGCCGGCGGGGCATCCGCTGCAGCCAGAGCTCGTCGGTTATCAGAGGATGTCAGTATTGTTGTGTTTGAACGGGGAAGCGATGTCTCTTTCGCCAACTGTGGATTACCTTATCATATAGGCGGAAAAATTCCTTTAAGGCAGTCACTGATTCTGAAAACCCCGGAGGATTTTAAATCCCGCTTTAACATAGACGTCCGTATCTGTCATGAAGTGACGTCAGTGGATCCGGTTAATAAAACGGTGACGGTTAAAAATCTGACCTCAGGGGAGGTCTATAGCGAAGAATGGGATCGTCTGCTCCTCAGTACCGGCGCCGCTCCGGTTGTCCCTCCTTTGCCCGGGCTACAGGAAGAGGGTGTCTTTACGCTGCGAAATCTTACTGACATGGATGCTATCCTGGGGTGGATTGAGCAACATCACGTAGCTCACACCACGCTTGTCGGGGGGGGATTTATCGGACTTGAAGTGATGGAGGCTCTGAGCGAACGGGGGATCAGTGTGACCCTGCTGGAGATGGGGGAACAGGTTATGGCTCCGGTTGATCCTGAAATGGCATCTGCCCTGCATCAGGAAATCCGGAGTCATGGCGTGGATCTGCGTCTCAGAACGGCGCTCACCGAGGTACTGCGGACAGAGACGGGATTCCGCGTTGCACTGTCTGAGGGTGGGTTTCTGCAGACCGACATGGTTATTCTCGCCATCGGGGTAAAACCTGAGAACAGCCTTGCCACAGGAGCCGGGCTCGCAGTGGGTAAACGGGGAGGCATAAGCGTCAATGCCTGTATGCAGACCAGTATCCCTGACATCTACGCCGTGGGGGATGCCGTTGAAACCCCAGACTTTGTCTTTCAGGAACCCGCTAATTTTCCTCTGGCAGGGCCCGCCAACCGCCAGGGACGCATTGCTGCTGATAACATGCTAGATCGTCACAGCCTTTACCATGGCAGTCAGGGGACATCCATTTGTAAGGTATTTTCGCTGAGTATTGGCAGCGTCGGTGCGAATGAAAAGCAGCTGAAAGTTCATGGCACCCGATACGAGAAGGTTTACGTCCATGCCGCTGATCATGCCGGTTACTACCCGGGGGCAACGATGATCAGTCTGAAACTGCTGTTCAGCCCCGATACCGGTAAAATTCTCGGGGCTCAGGCATCAGGGAAAAAAGGGGTTGATAAACGCATCGATGTCCTGTCTGTCGCACAGCGCGCGGGGCTTACCGTCAACGATCTCGAACATCTTGAGCTGACTTATGCTCCACCTTTTAACAGTGCAAGGGACGTCGTTAACCAGGCTGGTATGGTGGCGACAAATGTAATGAAAGGAGATACGGTCATATGTCATGTCAGCGATGTGTTACAACGGGAACCGGGCAGTTATTGTTTACTTGATATTCGCTCTCCTGCCGAACTGAAACAATTTGGTGAATATCCTGACGCGCTATCCATCCCTCTTGATTCCCTGCGGGAAAACCTTGGAAAATTGCCTAAAGATAAAGAAATTTTTATAGGATGTCAGAGTGGCCTGCGCGGGCATGTGGCATACCGTATTCTGCAGGCTCACGGCTTCCGGACATATAATCTGAGTGGTGGTTTCATAACCTGGCAGACGGTAACGGAGTCAATGAGTAAATAAGAGATGAAGTGCCATACACACATGGCACTTCATTTCTCCAGATTCGTTGAAAACATATTATATGGAATAGAAAATCTACAAAAATTATTAACGCCTTGAATGGCAGCTATAAGCGCATACCCTGAATCACTTTAAAGTGATTCAGGGTGTGAATGACTATTTTTGGATTTGGCACACAGCGTACTTCCAGGCTGCTAGTCATTAACAAGCCCTAACTATGACGCCTATGCAATGATCGCAATAAACACCGTTATTCCAGCCTTTCAGGAAAATTCATTATTTTTATACAGCGCTTGTATCCGACATACCTGCGAAGCACTGTAACCTGTTGCATCTGCGGTTTCACGAATACTCAATTTCTTAACCTGCCGATAATACAGTACTTTCTGGTGACGCTCCCGATCAGCTTGCTTACCTTGGTATTTACCTAGTGTATGAGCCCGTTCAATCCCCTGTTTTTGCCGCTGTCGGCGGCTCAGCCAGTCCTTATGCGACATCGCGGCCATCAGGTCGATTAGCATGTTATTGATGGCGGTTATTACTGCGCGAGTAATCGGGTCCGCCTGCGAAGGATCTTTATCTGACAGCGCCTGCCATGAGGTGGGCACATCAAGACTGACAATCCGCAGCTCATGTTTTTCTATCTGCTTTTTCAGCGTCATCCAGTCGCTGTTGCTCAGACGGGTCAGACGGTCTATCTGTTCGACCAGCAAGATATCATTGTGGTGACTGTCCATCAGTAAGCGCCCCAGCTCAGGGCGATCAAGTTTTGTGCCGCTGATATTCTCCCGGTAGTAGCTGGCGATTTTATGTCCCCGCTGCTGAACGAACTGCTCCAGCATCTCTTTTGCCCGGTCAGCGAACTGATCTTCCGTCGATGCCCTTAAATAAGCTCTGATGAACATTTTTCCGCCATAATATCGCATTTAAGTTATTGCATTTAATCTATCGCATATAGGTTATGGCATAAATCGTGTGATGTCACGTTTTGGTTATACCGTCAGGGTGTACCCTTATGCGATAACCATTTTTGTTAAAAATACCGCATCGGATAATTTATGAGGGAAACTATATGGCAAGGAGGCAGATTCTTTCTCTGTCGGAAAGAGAATCATTACTGGCATTGCCAGACGATGAGTTAACGCTGACCCGGATGGCCTATTTCAGTGAGCATGATCTGGCGCTTATCTGTGCTCACCGTAAACCCGCCAGCCGTTTTGGTTTTGCCGTCCTTCTTTGCTATCTGAAAAATGTTGGCTTTGCCCCGGATAAAAAAATCCCACCCTCTGATGCACTGCTGAAACATATCGCCAGCAGGCTAAATCTTACCGGTGATCTCTGGCCTGCTTACCTTTCCGGCAGGGATACGACCCGGCGCGAGCATTTAACCGAACTGTACCGCTATCTTGGCGTGAAGGCATTTACCGGCAAAATACAGCAGGACTGTATTACACACCTGCTGTCGATGGCGACGCGTACTGATAAAGGTATTCTCCTGGCCGAAGAGATGCTGGTCTGGCTCCGGCAGAACAACGTAATAATCCCCGCGATTGATGTCGTGGAGCGTACCTGTGCTGAGGCCATGGCAGGCGGCGATAAAATCGTATTTCAGACTCTGAATGCCCCGTTAACTCCGGCTCACAGGGATGCCCTGGATCGTTTACTTGAGTCATCGGATAATCAGTCTTCCAGGCTGACATGGCTTCTGCAACCGCCGGGTAAAATCAATGGTAAGAACGTGCTGCAACATCTTGATCGGCTCAGCAGCGTTGAATCGCTGGCATTACCGGAAGGTATAGATCGTACCATTCACCAGAACCGGTTGCTGAAACTGGCGCGGGAAGGCCGGAAGATGAGTAGCCGTGATTTGACCCGATTTTCAGCAACCCGGCGTCATGCGATCCTGGTGTGCGTGCTGGAAGAAGCCAGAGCCACACTGACAGACGAAGTGATTGAGTTGCATGAGCGAATGCTGAACAGCCTTTTCAGCAAAGCCAAAAGAACACAGGCAGAGCGCCTTCAGCAGACCGGAAAGCTGATCCAGTCAAAACTGAGGCAGTACATCGATGTCGGTCAGGCGCTGTCTGATGCCCGCGATTCCGGTGACGATCCATGGCTCGCAATAGAAAATATACTCCCATGGCCTGAATTTGTCGCCAGTCTGGAGGAAACACGCCATCTCGCCAGAAAAAATAATTTTGACCCGCTGCATATTATTACCGAGAAATACAGCATATTACGGAAATATGCCCCACGCATGTTATCCACTTTACAGTTAGTCGCAACCCCGGCAGCGCAACCTCTGGCTGATGCGCTGGTTGTGATCAAGGATATGTACCTGAAGCACTCACGTAAAGTTCCGGCGACTGCGCCGCTTGAGTTTGTCCCTGAAAGCTGGCACAGGGTGGTGATTACACCTGCGGGTATTGATCGGCAGTATTATGAATTTTGTGCGCTCAGCGAGCTTAAGGGAGCGTTGCGCTCCGGGGACATCTGGGTTAAAGGCTCACGGCGCTACAAAAATTTTGATGATTACCTCATTCCCGAAAAGGACTTTGACAAACTCACTCCGGCGCTGCCACTGCCCGTATCTGCTGATTACCATGAGTACATTACCAGCCGTATGACCCTGCTTCAGTCCAGACTTGAAGAGGTCAATGCCATGGCAGCCCTTGGTGAACTGCCCGATGTGGAAATTTCCGACAGGGGCGTAAAAGTCTCTCCGCTGGATAACTGCGTACCGGCGCAGGTTTCACCGCTGGCAGAGCTGGTTTACAGCATGCTACCGCGCCCTAAAATCACGGAAATTCTCGATGAGGTAAACGGCTGGACGACGTTTACCCGACATTTTTCGCATATAAAAAATGACATTACCCGTCCCGATACCCGCCTGCTTCTCACCACCATTCTTGCGGATGGCATCAATCTTGGCCTGACAAAAATGGCAGAAGCCTGCCCCGGGAGTACCAAATCATCACTTGAAGATATTCAGGCATGGTACATCCGCGACGAAACCTATTCAGCCGCCCTTGCAGAACTGGTAAACGCGCAGGGGAAAAGGCCGCTGGCGGCATTCTGGGGAGACGGGACAACATCATCATCAGATGGACAGAATTTCAGAACAGGCAGCACTGGCCGCTACGCAGGACAGGTTAACCCGAAATATGGGCAGGAGCCCGGACGACAGTTTTATACCCATATTTCGGATCAATACAGCCCGTTTTACACCTGCATAATAAGTCGGGTCAGGGATTCAACCCATGTTCTCGATGGCTTGCTGTACCACGAAAGTGACCTGAAAATCAGGGAGCATTACACCGATACCGCGGGTTTCACCGATCATGTCTTTGCCCTGATGCATCTGCTGGGATTTGCGTTCTGTCCGCGAATCAGGGATCTCCATGACAAGAAGCTGTTTATCAAAGGGAAAGCAGACCAGTACCCGGCGCTTCAGTCACTGATATCAACGACCAGCCTGAACCTGAAAGAGATCGAAATTCACTGGCGTGAAGTGTTGCGTCTGGCAACCTCGATAAAGCAGGGAACAGTGACGGCATCCCTGATGCTGAAAAAGCTTGCCAGCTACTCAAAGCAAAATGGACTTGCCAAAGCACTGAGAGAAATTGGCCGTATTGAACGAACGCTGTTTATGATCGACTGGTTCCGCGATCCGGCACTTCGTCGGCGGGTCCAGGCGGGACTGAATAAAGGAGAAGCCCGTAACGCGCTGGCGCGCGCGGTATTCCTGCACCGTCTGGGTGAAATCAGGGATCGTAAACCGGAAAATCAGAGCTATCGCGCCAGTGGACTGACGCTGCTGACGGCAGCTATCTCGCTGTGGAATACCGTCTATATGGAAAGAGCGGTCGATGCCCTGAAGCGTAAAGGGGTGAAGATCAACGATCAATTGCTGTCGCATTTGTCCCCGCTAGGCTGGGAGCATATCAATCTGACAGGCGATTATATCTGGAAAAGCAACCGGATACCGGCTTCCGGTAAGTTTCGTCGGTTGAGACCCGCTAAAGTCGAAAGGTCAAAAAATAGCCTTAACGAATGGAAGGGACTTCCCCTGGATATGCGCCTGATTAACTCTTGTGCAATCATGGGGTAAACATAGCCCCGGAGGGATTCGTTATGACCATCACGACTGTCGGTATCGATCTTGCTAAAAATGTGTTCGCTGTTCACTGCGTTGACCAACACGGTAAAACTGTTCTGGTTAAACCCAAAGTATCGCGTGCTGCCCTTCCTGAGCTGATTGCCAGTTTACCTCCCTGTGTTATCGGGATGGAGGCATGCTCCGGGGCTCACTACTGGGCAAGGTTGTTTCGGCAATATGGTCATGAACCACGGCTGATGGCTGCTAAATTTGTATCTCCTTACCGCATGGCCGGTAAATCAGGCAAAAATGATGCAGCTGATGCTCAGGCTATCTGTGAAGCAGTTCGTCGCCCGCATATGCGGTTTGTACCAGTGAAGGATGAGAGCCAGCAGGCGATGCAATGCCTACACCGTATCAGACAGGGTTTTATCGAAGAGAAAACAGCAACATATAACCGATTGAGAGGTTTGATATCGGAATTCGGTGTCATCGCCCCACAAAGTACAGATGCCCTGCGTCACATGGTTTCTGAGCAGAAGAGTTCTTTGCCACTTCAGGTTCAACAATGTGTTAATGACCTGCTGGAACACATTGATCGTATTGAAGATAATATTACTGAATATGACCGGATTTTGTCCCGCATGGCAAAAACAGATCACCGCAGCCAGCGATTGATGGAACTGAAAGGGATTGGTCCCACAACGGCCTGTGCGCTGGTCGCCAGTATCGGTAATGCACACGATTTTAAAAATGGGCGACAACTGGCAGCCTGGCTGGGACTAACGCCATCGCAGTACAGCAGTGGTGGGAAATCAAAGCTTGGCAGGATAACTAAAGCTGGCGATTCGTATCTGCGAACGCTACTGGTTCAGGGGGCTCGTTCGGTTCTGATTGGTGCCGAGAAAAGGACTGATTTATTCAGTCGTTGGGTCTGTTCACTGGTCGATCGCAGAGGATACTGGCGTGCCGTTGTAGCCATCGCCGCCAAAAACGCAAGGCTGTGCTGGGCATCATTGCATTACGGTGATGATTTCAGGCTGTACTCAGCCAGCTAAAGCACGAAACAAAATAACCATCTGACCTGCAATTCGTTGATGATAAAGGGTTAGACCCCGTGAGGCCTATCTGGCTATTGTACAGGATATACGTATCCGCTTAACGAACAAGAACCTCACGCGCGTCTTTCATCAGGGTCCGAATCGATGACGATTCATCATGGCCGTTTATAGTACCGCAGTCTCTCCCCTTTATTTTTACTGAAGAGCAGACAGAAACCATAAACACCGGCGTTGACACGCCGGGGAAGCCCTTATAGTACAATAATTTTCGATATCCAAACTGACCCCAAGTAAGGACGGTCGCGCCTGTGGTGGTTTTATCTCCGTGGAGCGCCTGGCCCCGGCCATAATTGTTAGTTCGATACCCCATGAGTCACGCCTCCGGGTATTGCCAGAAAGTCGGGGGCTTCAGCCATACCTTTGCGCGATAACAGCACTAATCTGTCCTGCGGGGTCGAGACAATTTCATCCCCGTTATCCAGTACGCTGCCCACCAGCGCGAGCCCTTTCTCGAAGTGTGTAGCTTTCTGGCCAGCGCTTGAAACAATCCGTGCAGATGAACCATCGGTATAAGTGACTGCATCACCCTCCACTGCGATTTTGACCATTTGACCGTTGCCTAGATCCATAACCCTGGCGCTATCAACAGCGGTTACGACACCACCTCGCGCAGTCAGGCTTCCCTCGACCGCAACACGCCAGATTGCTGTTACCGGGTGTTGGCGATCCCTTTCAGCGTTCTGCTCAATAATTTGTCGAGCATCCACATCCATTGCGGCCAGATCAGCGTCAGAGAAAGGGGATTTGTCAAAGTCGGCCAGCATTTGTTGAGTTGCTTCATTTGTAAACTGCTTCATCGTTATTACTCCTTATAAAATGTACGGATAAATTCCGAATTGTATACGAAGTAAGCACGAGTAAATTCTGAAAATGAACTGAGGAATCATATGGTTGCAATTTGTTATGTGCAGTTACCCACTTCTGGACAAGTGATAAGAAAAACCTGAAGAGTGATAGCGGAAAATAACTTTCGGAAAAGGAGGTGCGAAAATTCCTGGCTCCTGTCTATAATACTGTATGGATATACAGCACCACGAAGAGCAGAGCATTATGAAACTTATCCCAGTGACACAACAATCACCAGGCCAATTCCCGTTGTTCGTTGAGCCTGTCAGCGCAGGTTTCCCTTCAGTCGCTTCCGATTATGTTGATGAATTTATTGATCTAAATACTCACCTCATCAAACATCCATCTGCAACCTACTTCTTACGAGTAACAGGTTCATCGATGGTAGAGGCACGTATTCACGAAGGCGATCTGGTCATCGTGGATAGCTCACTTGAGGCGAAAGAGGGGGATATTGTGATTGCGACCGTTGATGGTGATTTCACCATTAAGCGGTTGCAGCTAAGCCCGGCTCCCGCGCTACTGCCAATGAATAGCCGGATGTCACCGATCTATCTGAAAGAAGGCGAAGAACTGGCCATTTTTGGCGTGGTGACCTTCATCGTGTACAAGGCCTTGTGATGTTCTGCCTGGTGGATTGCAACTCATTTTACGCCTCCTGCGAGAGAGTCTTTCGGCCCGATCTGGTGAACAAGCCAATTGTATGCCTTTCGAACAATGATGGCATGGTCGTGGCACGTTCAGCGGAAGCTAAAAAATTAGGTATCCAGAATGGTGACGTGTACTTCCAGAAGAAAGCATTCTTTGAAGCTAACGGTGTACATGTTTTCAGTTCTAACTATGCCTTGTACGCGGAGATCTCCCGTAGGGTGTGTGAGACATTATTTAAATTCTCCAGTAATACTGAGGTCTACAGTATTGATGAAGTTTTCCTTTCGTTTGAAGGAATGCAGAAAAATTATAATTTTGATGACTATGGAAGAGAAATAAAGAAAACCGTATTAAAGAGCACCCATATACCCGTGGGGGTGGGCATATCGACAACTAAAACTTTGGCAAAACTAGCAAATAAAGCTGCAAAAACATGGACTAAAACAGGCGGAGTGGTTGATCTCAGCAGTCCAGAAAGACAACGTAAATTATTGCCATATATTGACGTAAGCGATGTCTGGGGGGTGGGCCGGAGATATGCCACCAGACTGAACAGCATGGGCATCAGGACTGCTCTCGATCTGGCCAATGCGCCAACATCGCTTATCCGTAACACATTTGGAGTCGTACTGGAGCGAACGCAGCGCGAATTGAATGGCGAGTCCTGCATAGCCCTGGAAGAGGTGAGGAAGGTTAAGCAGCAGATCATCAGCTCGCGTTCATTCGGCCAGAAAATAGAGCACTACGAAGCAATGCACCAGGCGGTGTGTGAGTATGCCGAACGTGCAGGCGAGAAGCTGCGCGAAGAGAAGCAATACTGTCGCTGCATAACGGTTTTTATTGGCACAAGTTACTATTCGAAAACGGCCCCTTACAGTGGCCAGCAGACAGTCAAGCTGGAAAACCCCACCGCCGATACCCGGGAAATCATTGCGGCTGCGGTCGCAGGGCTCCGGCATATCTGGCAGGAGGGATACCGATACCATAAAGCCGGAGTGATGCTATCTGACTTTTATGATAGCGCCACCAGCCAGCTCGATTTGTTTGGTGAGAACCGACTCTTTGCCAATGGTGAAGCGTTGATGGGCGTGATGGATAGAATTAACCGGTCAGGTCGGGGGAAATTATGGTTTGCGGGCCAGGGCATCGACAAAGACTGGACGATGCGGCGGGAGTTATTGTCACCATCCTATCTCACTAACATTAATGAAATCCCTCGCGTCAGGATTGGCTAATCAGCAGTGAAAACTTCATTCGTCATCGATAAAATTCGTCTGTAAACAAAACGAACTTGATATACTCGGTTTCGCTTGTTATGAGTATGTATGTACATACAGTCCTCCGTGCAGCGGAGGGAGTTTAGAGCCCTTTTTCGGGGATAGAAATGAATATCTCAACAACTTTCCAGACGCTGGAGAGCGAGATCACACAACTTCGTGGAGTGCTGGGTTCCCGGCTTCCGCTCAAGGCGAGTGTCTGCGTCCTGCCAGCCGTTGCTGATGGCGAAGAAGATATGGCCATCGAACACATCATGCCTGAGCTGAAACAGGGACACGATGCTGTCCATGCTGCCTGCGCGGCATACGCTGACCTGCATATCAGGGATGGCTATTCGCAGAAGTCCGCTCGGCGCACTACCGGCGTATTATGGTACGACAATACAGATGCGGAATTCTCTCAGCTGGTTACCCGTTTGGTGACATCCATCAACCAGCATAAAGAGAGCATTCAACGCCACATCATCGAAAACTACGGTGGTGATCGCCGACCGGAATACATGCGCTTCAACGCGCTGCATAGCGCCTGCCCTGGTGTCATGACCCTGCATCTCTATCGGCAGCTGCGTATGTTTGATAATGCTAACGTCAATCTGGTCAGTTTCGGCTGGAGGCAAAAGACGCTTTTTAGCAGGGTTAACAAAATCGAGTTGCTCCAGAAGATGGGCAAGGACATCGAGGAAGATGAAGATAAATCAGTCAGACTCAACTCGTTGATTAAGGCTATTGCGCGTGTACCGGAAGAAAAGCTTCGCTTACGCCGTCCGGTTAAAGTGCATCCAGCTGCAAACATCGCGATGGCTGATCCTGAACACCCCGACCAGATACTGCGTCTTTCTGCCGCTTCATCTATGCCGTTCATTATCATTCAGGATGAGCACGTGAAAATTCGGCCATTGCCAGAGTTCGTGGCCAATGAAGTAAAGCCGAGGAGTAACCGCCTCAAGACAGATGTGATCGGTATATTCCACGGCGAAAGTATCGAAATGATTCTCTGACCACACCGGCCAAAGGACTGGCCGTATTCCCCCCTCATAATTTCGTCACTCGCCGTCCATGCCATACCCTGAAACTAATATTGAAAATTCATTATGTTCAGCAAGGAATGTGGCGTGAAATACTTTGAATGTGCGCTCAGGTTCAGAATCGCCCCAGGTGACGTGTATGGGATCCACCAGCAACTGGATAAGGTAGTCCAGGAACGTTCTGGGTCGCGACTCCCATACACCTTCTACTCTCGCAAACAAAGTGCCTCCGACACCCAGGTTGTTCTGAGAACGGCTGTTGCACTCGGGCTCCCTGGCGAAGTCATGAAGGAAATCATGTTTGTGTCTGGCCAGAAAATTCGAATCTGCGGCTCGCTGGCCACTATTCGACGCGAGGAAGCTGGAGGCCGGAAAAGAGAGATTTGTCCACCTGCCCATGAACTCCCGGATTATATCCACTATCACCTGGAACGGGCCGGAGTGATCTGTGGACGGTTACGTATCGTTCGAAGCACCAAGTTCCATATTATTAAGCCCGGGAGCGTTGGCCGTACATCCCACAAGATCATTGTACCGATGAGCCAGTACGATGCTGAATGCGTGATTGAAGATGTCGGCGCACTTGAACAGGCATACGCTTTCGGGATCGGCAGAAAGCGGATATTCGGCTTTGGCTATATGAACAGCATCGAAGTGCTTTCCTGAACAGGCCATTAAGCATAGTTATTATCTGAATTTCAAACCGACTCGCAAACTTACGGCATTAACACTTCTGATACACCCTTTAAATGCTGTAAACTGTTGTAGCCCTTACTAAATCGTAAGAGTGGGGATTTGCAGCCCCGACTAATGACACGCCGTTCATGTACTTGAACGGTTCGCACTCGCTCGCCTGTTTTTTGTCAATGGTGGGTCGGGGCGTGGGAGCCTTACGGCTCGCCAGTCGTCATTAGCTGGTACTGCAAACCATGTTCCGATTCACCACCAAAGGAAATGGAGATGGAAAAACAGGACTGGCATAAGGCAGACATCATAGCTGCGCTACATAAGAAAGGTTTGTCACTTGCCTCACTGAGTAGGGCTAACGGTCTTTCAAGCAGCACTCTGGCAAATGCACTGACACGTGACTGGCCTAGAGGCGAGATCATCATCGCTAATGCAATTGGTGAAGAACCTCAAGAAATATGGCCAACCCGATATTTTGATAAGGCAGGAATGCCGATCAAGAGAATCATAAGAAAACCGGTTTAAATGAAAAAGGCTGGCATTTTTGCTGGCCTTATATACCTCCTGGCTCTGCTACTGAAACCACTAACACCGATCAAATGGTCATCAGCGAAATACCCCGTTCATTTCTATTGACCTCTTTACCTCCATGTAATCAAATTGATGGAATAATAACGGTTACGAGAGACAAACTGATGACGGTGTTATCTGCCCCTGAAATGCGCTTTGGAACCAAACAGGATGTTCCCTTTATCATAGCGGTGATTCGCGACGGTATGCGGGATGGGTATTTTAACTTTGATGATGATGACGGACTGTCTCAGTTCGAAAGTCAGATCTCAGAAGCCATTGCCAGGCGGGAACGGGGAGAGAATTGCGCCGATTTCTTGTTTGTCTTTGATGCTCAACATAATGGCGCAGCGATAGGTTTTGCCCTACTGACGGGCAAAAATGGTGCAAATGGACTTGCTTCACATCTGGAAATCAGGATGTTTGGTGTTACCAGGAGTCAAAGACAAAAAGGATTTGGGCGCTCCATGTTGCAAAGTATTCTGGATGCTACTCCCGGCCATAAAGTGGAGGCATCCTGTCTTCCTGCATCAGTTGTCATGGCCAGGATGCTGACTAATGCGGGTTTTCACGTCAAAGAGATAAGCCCGTTTGGAAAGCGTACTTTCAGACGCTAATGTAAAATTCAGATAAAAAAACCGGCTGACGAATTCAGTCGGTTTAGTAATCCTGCAAAAGGATGCTGGACAGCGACGGACGACTTCAGAGCTGTGGCAATGGCCCCTGGTTATCTTCAGTCGCAGCCTGGTCTTTATCCGGGGTGGCCGTTGCAGTCCGCGAGGCATCAAATGAGACCGTTGGGTCGCTGAGAGTCAGGATGCCAGTGTCTTCAACTTCTCGCGTTGTCAGCGTAAGCTCAGATTTACTGTCATCACACTTATTCGTTTTCTCCGCCAGTGCCTTGCACCAGATATAACGACCTCTCTGGGCATCAGAGACTGAAGGCTCTCCATATTTCTCGATCGCCGACTTCAGTAAGAGATCAGGGTTGCTGAATGAAAAGCGGATTTTGTAAGCCACCGGCTCAATGGGGTCAACTGCCGTATCGGGGATAAAATAGACCACCGTCTCCTGGTGAGCATCTCCCCAGAAAATACTATTCAATGAGTTGTTACTGTAGCGCTTTTGAATTTCTTCACCAGCAGACTGGCCAAGTTTGTCAGTGATAGCAGTGATCGCTTCAGAAGCTGTCATCCGCAGGCTTACCGGCCCTATAGAAAAAGACATAACATCAAAGCTATTCAGGGGGGTAATGGTGCTTTCTGGAGCGGTAGATGAATCGGGTACGTCATCACTGTACAGACTGTCATCCCCCGGAGAAGGCGTTACAGGTGCTGAATTTTGGATGTCAGGTGTGTAGCTGGGATCGGGAGCGTATAGGCCCATTGTATCATTCTGTACAGCAGAATATACCGAAGCGGTCGGCAGGACGGTAAGGAGCGCAAGGGCGCAGTATCCAAGGTATCTGGTCATATTCACCTCGTCAGTAGCAGTTGTCCTACTGTAACAGCGCGAGGTTTGAGAACATCATGGAAATGGGGTCAAAGCGGGGCGAAAAACAAGCCTGATTCACATGGCTTACGTAGCAGCATGGAGATCTCCTGAAGTCGGAGAAAATGAGTCAGATAACGCGAATATCGAAAATGGAACGAAGTACTTAATTACCTAACAGGAGGTACATGTTAACCTGACGAACATTGCTTACTGCCTATTTGTAGATTCAGGCTACAGGGAGAATCCAAGTGCCAAACTGCATACCCCTTAATCCGGTATTACCTAAAAACTTCGACGATACACCTAATGAAAAGCGCTCAAAGTCTCAGCTTGATGCCTGGTGGGATCATCCATATGGCATTACTTGCCCGGACGGGAAAATCACTGTTCGATGCCTGAATGGAGGAGCTTGGGATCGTTCGACAGTGCTGGGAGTAGCGGACAATTACGAAGAAGCCTGCGAGCTCGCAGAGCGCGAGCAATCAGCATGGGTCAAACGCCGTGCGGAGCCAATATTCTACTATAGCGGTGAAGCTCCATTCAGAGCGATAAGGGATGCACAACGTCCTGATCAGGAGCAGACCTTTGTCGCGTCTTTTGACACGCAAGATGAGCTAATCAGCTGGCTTAATAGTCAGAAAACCAGTTAATACCAAGTCTGGAAGTCTGCTTCTCAACAGACTTCCACATTTGATTATCAAGCTCCCCATAATTTGGGTTCAGTATAAACATTCCATTACGTTCTATTCCCCTCATTACATTCATCTATCCGTAAATTTCGTTAGCCAGCACATCGGGGTGATACTGATGTCAGGTAAACAAAACGGATGCAAAAATGCAGACATGTTCGGAAGTCCTGGCGGTTGAAATATTCAATCAAGTTGGACGTGAGGCAGCTATTGCTCAATATAACTTAATTTGTGAAATAGCCCAGCGACGTTACGAAGACAGCCTGGCCAAATATGGTTCCGTGCCAGCTGGTTTCACCGCGCTCAATTTCCTCCATCCGGCAGAACTTCAGGAGCGTTACATCCTGGGGTTGGGAATTCAGCTTTGTATCGATGAGCAGCATGAAGCCAGGGAACGGGTTTTAGCTCGCTGCCTGGCAAGAAAAAGGGCCGCATAAACAGGTGATAAAACAACTCAGCTATAGCTGAACACGCACTAATTGGCTATGTTAACAAAACGAACAAGGTGGCGATTATGTACAGTGAATCTATCGATCGTGCTATCAGTATCCTCAAGGACGCGGGCGAAAAAATCGGTATGGAACTGGGTAGTAATGTGACATCTCAGGAATCAGAACTGCTTGAGGATGCGCTGGTGGGCCTGACTAAAGTTAAAGGGCAACTCTGCGGTAATCACTCCTTAACTGATGTAAAAGCGGACGTCGTGCCTTTTAGTCTCAGTTCGACGAAGAACGTCGATAGCCCGCATTAATTAACAACCACCAACTGGACGGAAGGGATATGACTGAAGACAACGCCGGTAGTGTTTCTGGAAAAGCACAGAACGCCCCAAAAGCAAATGCCCACCTGGACAGGCTCTTTGATTTCATTGTGACAGAAATCAAAGAGCAGGGTGCAGCACCGTCTTACGAGCAGATCTGTTCTTCTCTGGGGTATTCAAAAGGGCTCGTTTCCCGGCGTATCCGGCAGTTGCATGACCAGGGACGAATCATTATCGATGGTGAAAGAAAGTCTATGACGCTGCGCGTAGCGAAAGGACAAGGTCATGATGACATTGCCGAACTCCCGGACATGACCAGTGACAGGAAAGCAATCATCACGTATGTCAAAAAATACATGAACAGAAATGGTGGCCGTGGGCCATCAGTTCACGCAATAGGGAAAGCGCTCGGCTTCTCGAATAACAAGGCGCGTAGACATGTGGACTATCTCGACGAAGTAGAGAGGGTACGTTACAGCCCTCATCTTAATGAAGTAATCGTTATCAATCAGGGTGATTACGTTAAAATTACCCAGGACAACGATGAACCACCGAGCCCGGCAGAAGGTTAGCCATGATTCGCATATGGAGAGAAGTTGTAAACGTAAAGGTTCAGGACGGGAGCCGTAACGGACGAATCTGGTTTCTTGAACTTTCGTGTGGCCATCATGCTGTCAGACGTATACCTCGATTACGTCTGCATAATCTGACGCAATTCGAACGACTTGAGCCACCAGCTAAATGTCACTGTGTATTGTGTGAAATAGATGCTATTGCAGGACAAAAATAGCAATAAACACAACATAAAAGCCCTCAATTTGTCCCCATTGTTTTTAGCCTGACAGCATTGGTACTGATAGCCTAATCATATTTAAACGCATAACCCTATGGTGGACATATGAAAAAAGCTGTTTTTGGCCTTTTAGCACTATTGCCCTTCATAACCAGCGCAGAATCGATCGATCCGAACGATTTCTATGCTCAGCAGCCTTCTCAAAACTACCAACAACCTGCTGCCAGCGAGCAACAGGACGATGCTGACAATTCCAGTGACCAGACAGCTGCGATCGTATTGAACCTGGAAAGTTACAAACCGCTGGGGAATTTTGTAGTCCCCCAGGGAGTAGAACGCCCATTCATTGGTCTTATTAACAGCAAAATTTTCATACTGTCTGAGCAACCAGATAAACGCTTGGCTGGCCTATGGATAGGTCGTAGTCAGGATGGTCGTGAAGCACTTTGTGGTTACCTGAACAACAGTATGCAGGTCAGAAAATGTTATTACATCTTATATCGTGAGTAAAAAATGGGGCCGTAGCCCCATTTATTTTAATGTTTGAATGAGGGTATAAAGGGTATTACTGGATTTGTTCCTAGCGAAGCTAATTCGTTAGGCGCAAGATAACGTCGCAGTTCAGTAATCAATATATCAACTGATTTATCCCAGCCATCTCTCACAATGTTTAGAATGTGCCGAGCTGGATAATGTGTTAGAAAAGGATGGTTGGGGCCAAATTTATTAAGGTGTTCAATAGTACCTATTGCATCGAGATAATCTGTAACAAGATGGTGTTCTGACTCAAAAATAGCGACAAATTTATAACCATCAGCAGCGTTTACCCACTGGCAAGTACAGTCATTAAGCTGAAATTGATTAGAACGTTTTTCCCCCTTGGGTTTAGGATTGACTCCAATACCAAAAGACAAATACAAACCTTTCCTTCCCCAGAAGGCCGGTCTCTTCAAGTCCTGACCATTGTTTCCTTCGACCTCTCCAAGAATGCCAAACAAAGTAGCTGATTCTTGGTTAGGATTCGTTCTCATACGGAAAAGAATGCATAGATCTGCAAACTTTAAGCTATTATAAACTGAATTATAAAAGACATTCTCATGGCCAAGTAGATAAGGATTATGCTCTACCGCAAAATTAGTGCCACTTCTAAAGTCACGGCAGCTAATGAATACACCAAACTGGCTCATATTAGCGAGGATATCGACATTGCGATAATCAGACAAATTAATAAGTATAGTATTTAAGACTTCTCTACCTTCATAACTCATCAGATAGTGGCAGAGCAAATTTTGTAGACCGAAGTTTCTGAACTGATCTTTAATTAAAGAAAAATATCCTTCACCAGCTAATGAAACTAGGTTTCTCATTGTTGGTGTATGTTTCCCCATGAGAGGGGAATTAAAACGTACCTTCATCCGGTTATTATCATAAAGGGTTTCAATAATTGAGCAAAAGTGCATCGCCCAATACGCGTTGTTATCACCAATTAAACCGGGTTTCACTACAGTAGTTTTAGAAAAATCCATTCTGTCTCCAAAGCAGTAATCAGTCACTCATAACACGATATTTGCAGTGAAAGTTATATCTGTAAGCAAATTTCGTCAGCTGTTAGCGTCGTATTAGGCTTAGTAAAAAGCCGGAGGTAGATATGCCTAAAGACGATGTTGCAACAATCATAATCCAGAATGGGTTGACGCATAAAGTAAATGTGATCTGCAAATTCAGCGCACAAATCGACAATCAAATGTTCTCATTCATCATCCATCGCACATTAAGCGTATGTCGATATGCGCTTGTCTGTAAGGCAACAGGCCAAAGAATTGGTAATGACTCCAACTTACTGATAGTGTTTTATGTTCAGATAATGCCCGATGACCTTGTCATGCAGCTCCACCGATTTTGAGAACGACAGTGACTTCCGTCCCAGCCTTGCCAGATGTTGTCTCAGATTCAGGTTATGTCGCTCAATGCGCTGAGTGTAACGCTTGCTGATTACGTGCAGCTTTCCCTTCAGGCGGGATTCATACAGCGGCCAGCCATCCGTCATCCATACCACGACCTCAAAGGCCGACAGCAGGCTCAGAAGACGCTCCAGTGTGGCCAGAGTGCGTTCACCGAAGACGTGCGCCACAACCGTCCTCCGTATCCTGTCATACGCGTAAAACAGCCAGCGCTGACGTGATTTAGCACCGACGTAGCCCCACTGTTCGTCCATTTCCGCGCAGACGATGACGTCACTGCCCGGCTGTATGCGCGAGGTTACCGACTGCGGCCTGAGTTTTTTAAGTGACGTAAAATCGTGTTGAGGCCAACGCCCATAATGCGGGCGGTTGCCCGGCATCCAACGCCATTCATGGCCATATCAATGATTTTCTGGTGCGTACCGGGTTGAGAAGCGGTGTAAGTGAACTGCAGTTGCCATGTTTTACGGCAGTGAGAGCAGAGATAGCGCTGATGTCCGGCAGTGCTTTTGCCGTTACGCACCACCCCGTCAGTAGCTGAACAGGAGGGACAGCTGATAGAAACAGAAGCCACTGGAGCACCTCAAAAACACCATCATACACTAAATCAGTAAGTTGGCAGCATCACCAAAGAATTGCAGTTCTTGATACCAGTCGAGTAAAGGCACTTGGTATGGAAGCAGCAGGTAAACTAGCGCTATCAGATCTGGCCTCATCATTAGGCGAGACTAGACTTGCTGCGATTCTGACAAATTCACTTCAGAGCAGGAGCGCGGCAAGTGAGTGATTTAATCGACGATAACTTTATTATTCCTGCACTGAGTAGCATAGCAGGCATCACCACGCCACTATCAGGACAAACGTACAGGAACGCTCCAGATATCGACATATCTTGCTATGACGTGATAATCATTTGCCTTAGCGGCGGAAAAGACTCCATAGCCTGCCTTCTCCACTTAATTGACATCGGGGTCGATCTGTCCAGGGTGGAACTCTGGCATCACGATGTTGATGGCCGCGAGGGAAGTACTTTAATGGACTGGCCATTTATGGCCGACTACAACCGCAAAATAGCTTCAACATTTCAGATACCGTTGATGTTCTCCTGGCTTCAGGGAGGAATGGAAGGTGAGATGCTGAAAGAGAATGGCTACAGTCGCCCGCAATGTATCGAAACCCCAGATGGATTAATAATCGCGGAACGTGATATCCAGCGAAGCACTCCCGCCACGCGACTTCGGTTCCCTCAGCAATCACCAAGCCTTAAAACACGTTGGTGCTCATCAGCACTAAAAATTGATGTTGGTCGGCGAGCACTCACAAATCAGAGACGCTTTGACGGAAAAAAGGTGCTTTTTATTACGGGGGAAAGGAGAGCGGAAAGCTCTAATAGATTCAATTACTTACAACTGGAGCCACATACCAGCAGTTGCAAAAAAAGACAAGTTGATGCCTGGAGGCCAGTACTTGAATGGTCTGAAGAACAAGTCTGGGAGATTTTAGCAAAACATCGTGTTACAGCCCCAGTACCGTATCGTCTTGGATGGGGTCGCAGTTCATGCTTAACGTGTATATACAACAGTGCTCGCATATGGGCAACCATCAAACATTATTTCCCCGAGCGTATTCACGCAATGGCCAACTATGAAAACCGCTTTGGGGTCACTATCAGTCGTAAACGAATAAATGTTCTGGATCTAAGCCAGAATATTTCTCCTATTAATATCACGGATGAGGAAGCGCTGCTGCAAGCGGTAAATCCGGTCTATACATTGCCCGTCATTAACATGTCAAAAGAATGGGTGCTACCTGGTGGGGCGTACAACCGGGAGAAATGCGGGTCAGACTAATTAGCCATCAGCGATTTATAGCTGAGATTTCGTCACCTGAATATTACGTGGAAAATAGATATCAAATAGCAACATTGATACAGGCTTAACCGCCTCTGAAGGAAATATTATGACGATGGTAACGGCCAGAAATTGTACTGAAACACGGTTCAACCAGTTATGGGATGCTCTGCATGAAAAAAGCAGTGCGGAAAACGAATCCTTGTTTCAGCAAGAATTGCATCGCTGCCGCAGTAAACGTCAGCGAAGTAAACTGGCCGGGCGATTCGCCGGTGCCTGGCAAACCTTATTCGATGCCTTCTGTGAAGGTCGGGTCTTCTGCTCACTTCTGGACTCGGTTATCCACCAGGAGAGTATCAGCGAATGGCAGGTTGAAGAGTTAATCTCATTCACTTCTGCCCAGATGTCGACTCTATACAAAGGGTAGAGGTAGATATGGGACAAAGAAAATGTGCAGCAGCGTTCCTGCTCGCTGAAGAAATGTACCAGATACCAGCGACCAAATCGGTGATACTTGCCCGGGACCTGGAAGAAAGAGGGTTGTATCTCCGCGCTGCCAGGCAATGGGGAGAGGTCATGTTTGAACATACCCAGTGTACTGAGTACATTGTTGAACAACGGGAACGTTGCATTCGGTTATCCAATTCTCGCCATGAAGACCGTATCAGACAGCATGAGCAGGCAAGTGATCTTCAATATATTCACAAGCATATTAATGATGTATACACACGGATGGGACTAAAAGACGATGGTGTCTTTAATACCGCCTGATTTGTCGACCTTTTCCGTTCATTAAAAAATGAAACTGAGGAGAATGAGCGCACTCTTGACTGATTTTGACGGAGGATTACGTAAGTGGTTAAACAAAGTTTATTTGACCTTATAGGAGCTACCACGGGCCCAGAGCGAGATCTGTTGATCGTAAGCCTTCAGTCTCTACATCGTGAACGAGTAAGCTCATACAATGCATTGTGTACAGCCTGCTCAATCTCTGGAGATAAAGTCCCGCCAATGTCTTTATTCGGCATAGACGAGGTTACTGATGCACTACGCCGGTTAGGTGCATTACCGATCAGATAGTTCTTCAAGTAGTCAGGGTGAACAGGTTTGAATTGATACAAACGGCCTATGCTGAAGAGGAACAGAGATAACTGATGAAAACAAACGAAAACCTGCTGAACAGCATTGGAAAAAGTATTCGAATGTGGCGAGATAACTGCTTCCCTCCATTTCAGCGAGCGTATGGAACATGGTTATTGGTTCTGGTTTCGGTTAATGCCGGGATATGGTTTTACATAACCTCTGACTGGTCTGTACAGTTCGTCGGCAATATAGCAGGGCTCTTGGTTTTCCCAATGCTGGGTCGAAAGGTTTTTACAAAACGCGCCAGATCTTGGCAAGAAGAACTGGATATTAAGCTGGCAAAATACAAACCGCATAACATAGCTGCATGGAGGGAGTTGCAGGCTTATGCCTTGGAATCCAATACGCTATCTTCACAAATTGTTGAACGGTGGTATTTCAAAGAGCGGGAATTTATCAAGACGGCCCAAAAAGGGAAGCCGGGTAGTTCTGAACTCAAATTTCTCAAGAATAATACTGGATCAAAGCCTTAAGGAATCTGAGAGCCGGTGCGTAATGCAGAACCCACAGCCGAAGGGTTTTGGGAGTTAAACTGATACAGCTTTTACCGTGAGGTGGGATTTATGTCGAATGTCTTGCAGAAAGAAAACATCATCATGTCTCTGCCTCATCGTGACTGGAGTTGTGAAGTCATCGAGTGCCGATTAAAAGTGTGCCCCGTACCTGACGAACTCGACAGGGGGAATAACATCTTTTTCATCGTGGAAGACCTTTACCAGCTACGCGAGAACAGTGAATCACTTAACGTGCTTGGACAAATTCTGGCGAAACGTTTCCCACACATACCACCAAAAAGAATGCACCTTGTGCTGCACCGACGTGATGTGCAGAAAGCTCATGGAGTAGCCATCCACCTCTACCGCTTCATGCGTAGCGAGAAAGAAAATAACCGTAGTATTTTCATTGGTCGTAACCCTACTGAAGTTTCCCAGAAGACGGCATACGCCTCGATGTGCATTTTCTGACCACCAGCTGTTGAATCGTCACAATAGCCGACATAGTCGGCTATTTTTTTACGCTAAGAAAAACCATTTATGCCCACAAATTGCGGTTGAAAAAGCTATTTATTTTTGGGTGCAAAACGTCCTCATTCTCACTGTAACAATAAATTTCAACATGTGATTATAGTGAGAGTCGAAGCTGAAACATGAATGGTGGCTACATATGCATGATCTCCAGAATTCGTTAACTAGCAAAAATACCAACATTATCCGTGCTGAATTTGAAAATATGCTTTCTGCGCGTGGAACATCTATCGTGCGTTTTGATACCAACGCAGGGGCGAACAGCGGCGAGTATATAGGAAAAGGAATTCAACGTGAGTGGGTTGGGTATTTGCTAAACCATACGAGTTCTGGCCATACGGTCAAGGCATTTGAACCGGTGTATTCTATTCCTTTAAAAATCAGGCCAGACCTTCAATCCAGAAATATTGCAGACCACCAGACTAAAGTAAAAAAGTTATTTGAAAGTTATGATGAAGCGTATCTTACAGCCGCTATAGACTCAGAAGAGTATTGCAAGCCATTCTGGGTTTATCAGAATGCAGATGACGGTCATTACTCGATCAGTACTCGCGGTTTCAAAAATGCAAATGCACCTGCAAGCATTCCGAGCGATAATCGCATTGATATCGCTCAGATGAAAATGGGATATCCCATGCTCGATTATTGCCATAACATTATACCGTCCTCAGTCGTGCGATTAGGATTTAATGGGCGAGTGTTTACGCAAGGTAAGTATTATTACACCAATGAAGAGGTTTTCAGTTGGTTGTCCCGGAACCCGGATAGCGCAGTTTTCATTACGTTCCCAAAAGTTAACCAGACTGATAGATCTGAATTGATGTCAATTATGAAACGAGAATTCCTGAATTCGTGGGGTTTATTCTCATATTATCGCTGGCTGGGACGCAGCACCGCATTACTGGCATTGAGCCCGGTCAGTTCTAATGCTTCTGTTAAGTTAAGAAGTAGCAATGCACACTTCTTCAAAAATGCAATGCTGGCTGTTAACACGATCATTCCTAAAGGTAACGGAATTTCGTAATCGGAATAGTTACCGTTAGAGTGATTTAAAGATCGATTCATTCTGGAAATTGAACGAAGAAAATTTAATGGGAGTAACTATGACTGCACTACGCCGTATCTCAACAGAACCAAGCTGGACTCCAGTTGGCATCCGGGGCGAAGGGTTACCGACTAAAGCAGGTGTATACCGTTTTATTGTTCCCCGGGAAGCCGATAGCTCAGAACATATTGAGTTTCTGGCGTTAGTGCGCTGGCGTAAACACGGTGTTCATCAACTGTTATTTCCCACCTTTGAATACATCGTATGCGACGAGAATATCGTGCTCCCAGAAGGCACATGCTGGCGTGAACGCGAACCGTGGGATCCAGATACGCTGGGGGAAACCGAGTTCATCATCGTTCCTGAAATGAGCGCGGGTGCTCAACGCTGTCCGTTCTGCAAAGAAGTTCCGCGCATCGTTGGTGATAAATACAACTTTGAGTATAAGGAAAACTACATCACGAAAATGCCTCACCGGTTTAACCGCCTGTGGTTCAGCTGCTGTAAATGGGTTGCTCCTGTGCCCACTTCTGGGATTCAGTCACTGATTACGGCCTGGAACAAAATGCTCGGGTCATCCCGGTAGGAGTAATGATGAAATGTGCGTACCTACGAAAGTTTCTGATCATTGCTTTCATAACCGGCATTAGCGGATGCCAGAGTCTCGGAATAGGGTTAAGCCTGGATGAGCGCTACCAGAAGGCTTATCAGAAAGTACTGGCTGACCCTAATGACGATAACATTAAGACTTTCATGAAACTCAGCCAGGAAAAAGGCGAAAGAGACATGCAAGAGGCAAATTCGAAAGCCGCAGCCGACACTCGTGAAAGCGATAAGGGGTTTACTGAGTATTTTAAATCATATGGCAACGATGGATTTAAGCGGGCCAGACAATAAGAAAGAGGTTATATGTCATTACAGCAATCGCATGAAAATCTGGAGTTCCTGAAGGGGGCGGTCTGGTGCGCCGCAAAACTCGTTCAGGAAATTGGCGATTCAAAAGGTGCAGCTATTCTTATCACAAACTTGCCGGTTGGAATTTTCCCTCAATGTAGCGAAAGGGATTTATTTGTTCTGAGGCAATATGTCAGGAAAGATCTGCCACTTGGTATTGATGCCGAATATAGCGATATCAGGCCGGTCTTAATTGATTATCTGGGAGAGCCAGTAGACCTTCCTGAGTGTGAACTGGATAATTATGAACCGGCTCCTGGTGAAATGCTCCGCTGGGGAGTAACTGGAGATCTCAGTTCCGGGACACGATGTGTGCTGGTGGATAATCTTGCTTATCTCGCTGAAGCAATTGGTATCAGCAACGCACTAAGGCAACAGGCCGCAGAGTCAATCCAGCGCACCCTGTGATTAGTGAGTCGCCCCGAATTTCGTAAGCAGCATAAATGCCCTTAATCTTTATCCTACATATTTCAGGTTGTTGGGGTTTACCATGTACAAAGACCATTTTCCACAAGCGTGTCCTTCATCGATAAAAGAGGGCCAGTCATGCTGGCGGGTATTTATTGATATGGACGTAGACAACCCGTCGAAAATAAAAACCAGCGTCGAATTAATAGAAGTTGGCGTAAAAACAATTCGAATGAAAAAGAATGCGGCAGAAGGCAGTGAAAAAACTGTTTTTCTTGTGGATAAAATCCCTGGAATCACATTTATCAAAATTCGGCCTAGCGACAAAAAGCCAAGCGTCTGGAATACAAGCATCAGCAGTTTCTATAAACATGACGTGGAAATCGGGAAAACATTCCCCGTTGGTATCAGAACGACTAAAAGCGCTGCGTTTCGTACAGCAACAAAAAAAGTTGAACAGAGTATGCAAGAATACACTGATACTATAGCTAAGCTTGAAAACGACTATGTTAAGAATGAGACGGAGATTGCTGAGTACAAAAATGAACTCGCTGCTTACCAAACAATACTCCAAACCCTAAAACGTATGGCAAAAAGGCATCTCAAGCAATAATACATTTCGTCTCTTTTCAGGTAAACAAAATGGAAACACAATGTATTTTCATTGCAGGTTTCAAAAATTGTTTCACTCTGGGCCATACATGTTTAGTATGGGGACATAACAAAGAGAACGCTGGCGAGTACGCTGGCATAAAGATCACCTTTCCCGGCCTGGCCGGGATTTTTTTTGTCTGATGTGCCGTCCTTCTCACCACAAACTTAATATCCTGACTATTTTTATGGATGTGCAGTGCAATTATTTAACGAATTACCATTCGTCACCAGACCGGACAGGCTGATAATAATGTCATCCGATACAGAGCTGGGGAGGGTGTATGACTAATCGTGGCTATAGCAAAGTAATTATCGAAGGTACTGTAGGCCGTGAGCCTGAAATCCGACAACACCCTACCCACGGCATCTACGCAAAGATTTATGTAACAACATCTGAGTCCTCAATGGAGGATAAATCTGGTCTGGAGAAAATTACGGAAGAACACTATCAGATCATTTTGCTTGGTCAATTTGCTGATGTGGCCCGCAATCATCTTCATGTCGGGACAGGAGTGTACCTGGAGGCCCAATTGCGTACCCGCCTAATCAAGGAGGATGGTAAAGAACGCTTCTTTATGGACGTACTTGTCAACCCCGTGAAGGGGCATGTTCTTCGCAAAGTCAATGTAGGCGGTAATAAACTGGTGAGTCGTCACCTCCAGCAGAACCGTGGGCAGGATCACCGGCAGAATACCAGTTATAGCCGCAGGCCACAAAACACGAACGCGAGGCCAGCAACACCACGCAACTCGCCCCCAACAATGGAAAATTATTATTTGGGAAATCAGGATGAAGTTCCAGGAAGCACTGGTGCTTATGGAACTGAGATAGCCTTTTAATGATTAGCAGCATATCTGTTTTAATTTGTATCATAACTAATGGGGAATTATTGCCGTGAATGAATTCAATAACGCACTCCAGACGATACTGGAAAATGGGTCTATGTCATATGGCCAGGCTGCTATTTATGCCGGTGGTGCAATTTGCGTTGCGGCCCTTTTTTCGGCGATACTCAGAAGTGGACTACTGGTAATTTTGGGAATTGTCTCAGGCTTTTATCTGTTCAGTCTCAACACTCCAGACAGTACACTGGCGTATACTGCTGCTGCCTCAGACCGTCTCATCGAGCAGGTTAAAGCTGTCGGTGGATGCGCCACTAGACACATTGAGGATGCGCAAACTCTGGGTATCATCATAAAAAATGGCGATGTTATCGAGATAGCAAAGCAGTGCGGTATTATAAAATAATAACCGTAGCATATTATGATTGATGAATGCCTGAATGGTAATCTGCTCGCGGATTACCATTATTTTTTGAGATGTCTTATAGAACTTATCTAAAATTACATACGACTGTCATGACAGTATAAGGTCTTTATGAAAAACGTCGTCAAAACTTTACTACCCTCAGTGAACACTGGTGATCAAGACGAAAGCGTAAAATCGGATACGCTGACTGGCACTACTAAACCCTGCGACCACGGACTGGTTCATAATCATCTTTTAGGGCAGGAGGCCTGTTACTATGCCAAACACTAACGACTCGCTGACAGGACTCAACGTCGAGCTCGTTGGTGCATCGAAACAAGAGTTTACTCTCCTCACTGAAAACCATCTGATGCGCCGCATCATAGTGGCTTTATCTGAGTTAATGCGTAACGCGGAAGGCGTGATGATTGATTCTCATGTTTACCCGTGGGATCAAGTTCTCCCTGCTGCGATGGACATTCCATCATCCAACGCTTCTGATGAAGAGATACAGAACTGGATGATCAGTGCCTGTAAGGAGTGGCAGTGCGAATACAATCGCCGGGTTCAGTCGTTTACCGCATCAGAAGTAAAAAGCAAAAGCGACACCGAGAACGATAACCTATTCCTGCTGAATATCACCAACCTAGCCCATATGCTGATTGACCGGTTACTGCCGTTTGTCAGTATCGAGGAGATTAATCATGAGGATCCAGATTTACTCCCCCAAGTTATTGATATCGTGAATTATATGGTTGGTGTTATAAATGGTACAACCAGCACACAACAAGTCAGACAAGAATTGTTTACTGCCGGTGCTGATGACGCAGTATTTGCACTCAAACTAAAGCACAAAGAGCTAACCAGCCGGGGTGAAGATGCTGGATGGCTTGAAGAGGCAATGAAGATAATCGAAGAAAACAAACGCCAATCCATCGACTTTATGCAGCGCAGCTAATCGTTCCCATAATAAAAGGGTAATGCTATGAGTAAACATCTGTACTGTATTAAGGGTGTTTTAAAACCCAGGAAATTTTCTGTAAGTCTGATAAGAAATAAACTTAGCTCATTTGGTTTAAGGGGAAGTACTCTTCGTAGCGAAACCGCTCGCATTCTTGCCGGGCCAATAGATGGTATTAAGGGTACGTATCCCTTCGGCTGGTCAGAAGAACATTTTGACCGCAGGATGAAACGCATATTCATTCGCGCCGGTAATGCTTCCAGACTTTCTGATAATCGTCCATTTGCATTAAAACGACGCAGCGCTTTAACTATCAGTAAAAAGTATCTTTCTGTGTAACCACCAGCAGACGAGTTTTACTCGTCTGCCTGGCCCCATGCCTCTAATCTTCGCACCCGAAATGAAGTTGCCTGGAGTTCTCCTGATGAAGTTAACTCAAATGAAACTGTAAGATCGTTTTTGTTCCGGTACTTCCATACATAGCCATTTTGCTGCAATGTTTTGAGTGACTTACGTAGGTTGGGCTCAGCTACATCCTGGCTGTCTGGAACAGAGTTAATAAACCCCAGCAACCTGGTGAATGGCACTATCGCAGTGCCTTTTTCTTTGCACAAAAGAAGAAGTACCAACGCATCCTTCTGAATACGGGAAAAGCGCTCCAGGCGATGTTCAGTACCATCTCCCTGCATATTGGCATTGTTCATAATCAACCTAATCATATGGGATATGATTAAGGTTAAAAAACACCCCCCGTTTTGTCACCCTTTTTTTTTCTTACTCACCACTTAAAGCAGTAAGCTCAGTTCGATAAATCTGAATTAAATAAGGCGAGGTTATATGAAAACGAAATTATTGCTGGCGCTAATTGCGGGATCGACTTTCTGCATCAATATTGCTGAAGCCAATATTCCTCTTAGAGCAGATGGAAGTCCAGCAGCGGGGCAGACACCAACTCAGTTCATTCAGCTTAAAAATGAATGTCCTGAATGCGTCATGGTCGCAACTGATGTAGTAAAGATGCGTAGCGATAGCTGTAAACAGCAGGCATCCATCGATTCTACAATCCTACAGGATCCTGTTTACGCATATCTCAACAGTATCCGTCTGGTAGTTGCCGGGAATGGTGGTTATGCAAGTCCAATCTATACATCCGCCCGTCAGGTCGTAGCGTCAAACATCAATTGCAGTGATGCAAACGACTGGGTAGCGAGAAGTAAAACGGTAATGGATAACACCTTCAAAACGCCGTAAACAATCCCTGAATATTTCGTTGCAGTAATGCTATCCCGTAGTATGACGTTAAAGGCGGAGCTTTGAATCGGGAAAAAATAACTACTGCACTTAGAGGTATTTATATGGGTCGTCACTTTACTGGTCTGATTGATAGTTCGCAGCAAAATTTTACAATGCCAATCCGTCCGTATGGACGGAGCCGCATGGCTGCAAAATTAAAAGGAATCTCCCGATTGAAAAAATCTGAAAAGCATGACGATGAATATCCTGATGAACTCTGGAAATTTATGAGTCCTTCAGAGAAAGCTAAATTTCTGGTCGCGGATGTATTTTCACGCAGTAGTAAAGACTCTTCCGCCATTCAACCGGGAGAACATAAGCAAAAGGAGCATGATAATGAGCACTGATAATTTACTAGCAGAACTCACTTCAAAAACAGGCCTGACAGAAACGGAACTTAATCGGCAGGCATTGATTATCGGTTTGATGGCATTGTGCCACCCGGATGCTATTGCCGGTGATTTGGTGAGCGCGGCACTTACGGGGTCATACTCAGATAGTACTGATAAACTACTTACCCGTGGTGATAACGCATCAGACAGTGTGTTGATGTCCATGCGTATCTTACTTCACCGGTTGAGTAAGTATGAAGGGTCTGATGGCAAAGTAGGTCAGATCAATAAAATGATGCACCGACTCGGCTACTTTAAGGCATCCGATGTGTTACGCGAGGCTCAATAAAGAGGCTCAATTTATGTTCACCATGACGAATTTCGCGTCCAATATTCTTGACATGGTTTTTCTATCAGAAATGGAAGGGGAACTCATTTATATAAAAGCGCTTAGCGGCGTTACTGGTTACGTTCCTCAGATCCATCTTTTCCGCCTCCAGCTTATCGCATTTGATATAGGTTGGTACTACGAGTACAGATTGAATTCAGGCAACCTCATTATAAAGGAAATTGTTGAGGCCATCACATCTCTTGGATGTGCTTTAAATGAATACCAATGGCAGTTCGCGTTTGAATTAGGTTATCGCCGTCACCACAAATAAACTTCATTTTTTCATAATTTGCTATTCGTCACTTGATTGACCGGGGGTACGATTAATTTAACACGGATAATTATGGGAGACAGTAAAATGACAGACGCATCTACAATAGACGCAGTTCAACCAAAGGCAAGACGCTTATCATTTAAAGAGCTTCCAGGGTTTGATATTTCTGCTGAAGCACTTCTCAAAATTATCGAAATGCCGTGTATGGTTATTCGCCGGTCTCCTGCAATGAAAGTACTGGAGATGATCACGCTGCGGTTACGTGGGGATTGTCTTTCTGCCCTTGGCATTGACTTAAACTCTGCCCAAATTACCAGTAAAGGGACGGTATCGGGGGGCAATGGTGATATGGACGTATCAGTACCTGCAACACAACTCTTTTCTTTAATCCGCAACATGCGCGGCGAAGATGAAATTAACGTCCGCTTCCATGCGGCAAAAAACCATCTTGTCATTCGCACCGACAAAAACTCCTATAACATCCCGGTTTGCTTAGACCATATACCCGAAATTCAGGCTGAGACGCTGGAACATAATTACAGCGTTTACTTTCCAACGCAGATGCTGAGTCAGATTATCAAGCGTGTCAGCCACGCTGCGGCTCAGAACGATGTCCGCTTTTATATGAATGGGGTCTACCTCGGTATCGATAATGGCCAATTTATTGCTGTAGCCACTGATGGACATCGTATGGCCGTCAGTTCTCATGATATCGACTTCAGCGATGACGTGGGCGATGAGATTCAATCTCCGACAGCTCCTACCTCTATCAGTAACACGAATGCAGGTGTGATTTTACCCAACGGGGTTTTCCCCGTGCTCCATAAAATCCTGAGCGGTAGCCAGGGTCAATTCAAAATTGACTACAGCAACCGTAACCTGACATTTACGCTCGGAAGCCATACAGTCATTTCAAATCTTGTCGATGGCCGTTACCCGGACTGGAAGCGCGTGGCCAGCACGGTAGCCAAAAATACTGAACTGTTTAAGGTTGATCCTTCTGAACTCACCACCGCACTAAAACGCGCAACCCCATTGCTTAAAGAGGGCTCGCCAAACAACACCAGTGTTTGTGTGATGTCATTCAAAGACAACGCCCTACAGCTTAAGTCGCCCGGCTCAAATGCAATCAGTTGCAAAGAGGTGATGGACATTGCGAAAGAGGCAGGCGAGCCCGAAACAATTGTTGATATCGGTATGAATGCCGATTACCTCCTGGAATCACTGGCAAGCCTGGGGGCGTGTTCGGAAGAAGGAGAAGCCGCACAGATTGCTTTGCGTGATACAACGACCGGCATATTGATTTCAGTAAACAAAAACAATTACGACATCATCATGCCTGTCCGTGTCTGACAAAACGCTCTCGTTTTGTCGGCCTTTTCGAAATAGCCAATTTCATGGGCGTGATAACGTTAAAACAAGCTTCCTGACGGGATGGCTATATGCCATCTCGCTCCCATTGGTCGCGATCACTGCGTCCTAATATTCTGGAGCCAGAATGAAATGAAAAGCGTTCTGAAGTGGGTAGGAGCCAAACACAACATTATGGCAAGTCTTAAGCATGTACTACCGAAAGGTGGTCGGCTTATTGAGCCCTTTGGCGGTTCAGGCGCTGTAATGATGAATACGAATTACCCAGAATACATTTTGGCCGATATTAATAGCGACCTGATCGATACATACCAGAGTATTTTTAAGTCGCCTGAAAAGGTACTTTCTGAGCTTAAACGCCTTTACTGTCTCGGGCGTTCTGAGGACGCCTATTATGAGCTGCGAAGCCAGTTCAATAATCATGATAGTGCAAGTGACACTCAAGCTGCTCTGTTTATCTATCTGAATAGGTTTGGCCATCGCGGACTATGCCGATACAACCGGAAAGGCATCTTTAACGTCCCCTGGGGTTATTACGCCAACCCCTATCTCCCAGAGACAGAGTTATACGCAATGGCTGAGAAAATGTCCTCAGCAACTTTACTTTGCGCCAGCTTCCAGACCACGCTATCAATGGCCCGCCCGGGTGATGTGGTGTATTGCGACCCACCATATGTTAATCCCGGCAGATTCACGGCTTACCATGCCAGCGGTTTTACACCCGCTATGCAGATTGAGCTTACCAAACTGCTCCAGTTGCTGCCTGAACGCGGGGTTCATGTCATCGCATCATGCCACGATGCGCCTGATATTCGTGAGCTTTATCAAGCCTTCGCTATTCATGGTGTGACTGCCCGGAGAAGCATATTTAAAGGCAGCGGGGATGGGAAAAAAGCTTCAGAAATCTTCGCGGTCAAATTAGCGGATAACTCGAAAAAGGGAGCTGCGGCATGAAACGCTTCCATTGTTCTGAAAAGCTGCATAACCCAGAGACTGAGAAATTTTGTCAGGATATCGCCGAACAATATCGGACAGCACCTGATATTGCCGTGGCGCAGTTTAAACAAGTGCTGAGCTCTAAGCCTCTAACTTACTGGGAGTGTGTCGTGATCCGCGAGCGTGTCTCTGACCTTATTAAAATTAATCAAGCAACAGCTGAGGGCCACGATGAGCCAATTTAAACCCAAAAGCCTTGTAGTCTACCGCATCCAAAAAGCTCTGGAATTAGACAAGCTGGATGAACAGTTAAGTGAGTTGAAATACACTCCCTGCGGGCCTAATGATATGGCACGGTCAGGATGGATCCCGCCATTGGGTGAAGATGTCGAGCTGTTAAAGCATGAGTCGAATAATCTCATTCTTCTGACTGTTAAGCACGAATCGAAAATACTTCCTCCCGCGACCATCAAAGAAATTGTGCGAACCCGGGTTCAGAAACTGGAGAAAGAGCAAAACCGCAGGCTAAAGAAAATGGAGATCCAGGCCGTCAACGATGCCGTGCTCGCTGAGCTCATACCAAAGGCTTTCAGCAAATACAGCACTACAAACATTTGGGTGGATACTAAATCACGTCTACTGCTTGTTGAGACCACCAGCCATAAAAAAGCAGATGATGTAACAGCTTTGCTACGTAAAACTATTGGCTCACTTCCAATTATCCCATTCACGCTGGAAACGCCGGTAGAACTGACGTTAACAGAGTGGGTCAAAACAGGAAGTCTGCCGCCTGGCCTAGCTTTATGCGACGAAGCCACGCTCAAAGATGTGCTCGAAAACGGGGGGGTCGTTACAACAAAACGCCAGGATTTGATATGTGATGAGATCGCTCATCACATCGAGGCCGGAAAGCTTGTGACAAAGGTTGCACTGGGCTGGATGAACCAGATGTTTTTCATCCTGAATGACAATTTCATCTTTTCACGACTGACCTTTACGGAAGAACTTATTGAACAGAACGATGACATTTCGCCAGAAGATCACGCCCAAAGATTTGATGCCGATTTCGTTTTGTTTACCTCTGTTGTTATGGAGGTTCTGGACACAATGATAAAAGCCCTCGGGGGTGAAAGCCCAGGACTCATCACAACGCCGTCAGACGAACAACAAGGTGTCGCGGCAGAAGCCAAACAACCAGAAAAAACCTTCCATTAAAGGGCTGAGAGATGATTACAGCTACAGAACTCCAAGAGTTATCACGCCAGGTTGAAAATGCTAACATTGCCCGAGCCCTGGCAGTTAAAGAGTTGGTTAAAGAGACAAGAGATCGTCAGTTTTCATTGTGGGCGCTATTTATTGGTCTCTTCAGAGAGACACCGGCGCGAAAAAAGCTGAACGAATGTGAATTGCATCTTAACCTGCTGCTGCCAAAATGCAGGAGCATCTTTCTTCAATACGTAGTTATGTCCTCGTTGGAAGAAATTTCGAAATCACCAGATTGTGAGATTTATCAGCATCTAGTCAACTGCTGGAAAGAAGCTCAGATAAAATATAACGAGTCAGGCAGACGACTCAAACTTGCAGAAAATGCCCGTGAACTATTAAAAACAGCAAAGGATGAATGTAATAGTGCTTCCACAACTGAATTTCTGGATATGGTTACTACCAGTAAAGCAATATCCATACTTTCAGCAATAGACACATCCTCTGCGAGTAGTTCGTTAAAGAGAGCTATGGGTGCGCTTAAGCGATTAGCAGATGAAATGCCTGCCCGGCAATCACCTATTGATTCAAATTTACCAGATGACACGCTTGATCTGTTTGTCGATCTGACTATAAATCCTGTTATCGATATTCTCTCCTGGTTAAATATTGAAAAGCTGGATAATGCCGAAGTGCAGTGCAGCAAAGCCTTAAAGAAACTTCAGACGTTATTAGGACAACTGGGTGCTGAGCATGATTTGAGAACTAAGGATTATCAATCTCAATTAGATACGCTTAAGAGAATTGAACAACCATACATCAAAAAGGTGATGCGGCATATACCCGAAAATATGAAGTTCAAGGAGCCTGAGTATCTCCAGACTATAGGAATGAACCCATGACTCTAAAATATATAATCGCTCTCGCAATATTTCTGACATTTGTGTGCTTTGCAGCTTTCATACTTATCTACGCGAGTCGAACAAAACGAGAACAACAACAAACTCAGCAACCTTTGGACGAGCATGATCAGCAGGCAGATATTAATGCCGATGCCGACGAGAACGCCGCACTTGATGGGTTGAGCGAGTACTTCATCAAAAAAAATTCGATATTGCCAAAAGTCCTGATGGATCTTTATGTGCGCTTGAGTGCGGTGTTCAATGGTCAGTACATTATCGCACCCCAGGTGCTTGCCCGGGACTTAGTAGAGCTGGAGCTCGAAGATGAACCGGTTGCCCCGGTTGACGTACTTCAGGCGCAACAGTACGCAGATGAATTCGTGTTCGATTTTGTTCTCTCCGATGCGCATACCGGGGAACTAGTGCTAGCAATGATCAATGAAGATGCTATCAGCGCTCAGCCTGAAGGAGAGTTCATTATTGCCCTTTTTAAAAGAACTCACATTCCTGTCTTTCGCTATGAAACGTTGTCAGGCTTGGACGATAACGCCCTGGCAGTCAACATCGCTGAATCAATAGACGATGGCCGATTCTCTTAGTTCCACAAGGAATTTATTATGTCTCTGTCAAAAAAACAAAGAATAGTACTGAGGGCTAAATTTGGTGGTCGATGTGCATATTGTGGCGAGGTACTGAAAGAAAAAGGTTGGCACGCTGATCACGTAGAACCTGTGCTAAGGAAATCCGTCCAGGATATGCAAGCTGCGGCCAGAGGGAAATTTAAGCTTAAGGCTACCGGTGAAGTGTTTAATGAAAGTGCCAACTGCTTAGAAAATCTTTTCCCAGCCTGTGCGCCCTGCAATCTGCTCAAAACAACATATTCACTGGAAATGTTCCGCAAACAAATAAGTTTACAGGTTGAAAGGGCACGGAAGAGTAGTATGAATTTCAGAACGGCAGAAAGATTCGGCCAGATAAGCATTGTAGAGAAACCCATTGTTTTCTGGTTTGAACAGTATTCAGAGAAAAATGGTGCTATCAAATAAACGACTAATTTAACATTATCATGGCGCGTATCGCGCACTGCTTCGTCAAATATTCAGCCGTGATAATATTGTTTAGTAGGCCCATTACGGAGCGTATATGACTAATCATACAAACTGGACTGGAGACCTGACCGAAGGCGCAACTATATTTGTAGCCACACCAGATGGCCAGCTCAGCAAATGTAGAGTCGAGTCCGTTCGAGACCGACATTTCTCGGTCGAGGGTATTGAACGTGAATTCGATAAGTTGAATGCCTGCTCAGTTGATGGGTTACTACACTCTTACCCCGACGATTTCGAGTCGAGGGAGTTATTTGGTCTGTGCCAGCAAAAAAACAGGCTCAAGTCTCTGCAAATTGATTCATTATCGTTACAGCAAGTCCAGTACATGCTGGCTGGCCTGGAACTTGCCAGGAAGAGATATGGATACCAGTACCGAGGCAGCAAAGCCGTAGATACCAATCAGAAGGGTAGACTGGCCATGAGCATTGATGATTCGCTTCACCCAATTCAGATCGCTTATATACTGGCAGGTTTAAAATTATCTCTCCTTCAAACAGAGGTGAACCATGACTGCTAACCAACGTAAACGTCCTTCGCGTAACAATCGAGCTGTCCAGTTAACGTCCGAGCAGCTGGTAGAAGCGAAGACGCTTGACCTGAAAGCCCACCATTCGTTTAAAAACCTTATGGGTCTTGCTGCAATCAGTGTCGTGGTGTTTGTCTGTCTTGGCTCCTTGATCCATAAACAACGCTCAGTAATGAACGAATGGGACCTGGGTGAAGTGATCAGAGGCGTTGATTTGAAAGCCGGAACCCTCGCAAAAAACAACTTTTTCATCACCAACAAAGGGCAGTTTGAAGCAAGTGGCGTTACAGTGTCACTTACGGGTACAAAACTGAAATTACAGCAGCATCAGGACGGAAAATATTACGTTTGTAATTCTGCAACAGGTGATTGTGTTCTGGTATCCGATGTACAAGCTGAAAAAATTCGTGACCAGCTGTAGCGAGGGGAAAATATCGGTTACTGTCACCGGTAACCGAAGGAACCTTCGTATATGTCACGACAAGAAGCCGCAACGCAGTTATTTATGTCTGCACCACCAGCAAGTATTGATGTCGTTATTGAGCAGCTGGAAAGGGACGCTCAAGCAGCCGGTATCGATATCCATACAATCTCTGTAATGGCCAGCCTGTTACGTGATCGAATAGAAGCATACAGTGACGTGCTTAAAATCGAGCCTGAGCGGGTGATACACGCACTTGAGGTACTGCGAGGTACGGAAGTGCCGTGGGCTTTTTACACTCCGTCCAGGCTACCTGAGCTTGAAGATGTTCATTGCTGGGAAACTCCTCACGATTTTGACCAAGACCTAGGTGAACACCAGCTGCGGCGCTATATTTGCCCTAAATGCGAGCATGAATCAACCGACCCAATGCGCTGCACGGCTGGCCATGCTCCTGGAGTTAACCAGTATCCTGAAAGCTGTGATGCCACTATCTGGAATTCGCCCGATTCTTGGGATAGTATTAACCCTATAATAAAATTAATTATCAAATCTACGTTCCTGGCTGACCTGACTGTTCATACAATCTTCTATCCGAAAGGGTTGAAGCTTCCTGAAATTCAGGACGTTGAGTAGTCTGCTTCGGGCTCTGTGATCTGATAGTTATATATACCTCATTTAAGACCCCTTACTGGGGTCTCTTTTTTTGGACTTCCGCCGTGCTATGTACTTCACGGTATCCCCAAATATCCCGGCTTATGTAGTTCGTCGATTTGCTTCGTCACCTGCCATACCTGTCTCATAATTTCTCTATTTGGAGAAATCTGATGAACCTACCGACAGCTGTATTAGCGAATAACGATGAAAATGAATCAGACGTCCTCAGCCTTTATGCTAATCCCGTAGACAGTCAAAGTGGCCTCATTGAACATGACGGCTTTCAAAAACTAAATGCCATGCGCGATCTGCTGGTGGAATACAACACAACACTGAAGCACATGCAGGCCATGTATGATGCAGTGATGCGGAACCGGCATGATGAAGCATGGCGCATGTTCTGTGATTCTTGTGACAATTCCATCAAATATACGCTGGCTGTAGAAAATTTGTTCTGTATAGAACGGGCCCGCTGTGCTCTCGATGAAAAGTACTGGCAAAAGCTGCTCGATCTGACCGGCGTAAAACCATTTATGCCCACCGAAAGATACGATGACTGGAACGAAGGATTAAGGGCATGGCGAAAATCATCAGAATCAAATTTTGAGAAGCTTAAGCCTGTACCCTTCAACGAAGAAAGTATCTTTTCTACCGCATTCGCATTGAATGAAGAGAAAAAAGACTACTTCGCCCAGATGGTTCATGGTGTGTTTGAAAAGCTCTCCGCTCTGCATAAGACTAACCGTGCCCAGGGCTTCAGCAACAAACTCATCATAGCCAGCTGCTTACCAAGTAGAGATAACCGCAGATCCTATGACTATCTCAACTATTTTAATGACCTTCGTAAGGTTATTGGACTGATGTATGGACGAAGCGGTGCTGAGGATGTGAATTCGGCTGCGGTCAAAGAGTACATGATGAGTAACCCTGGCGAATGGGTAAGTATTGATAACGATAGTCTTAAAGTGAAGGGGTTTATTAACGGCAATGTGCATATCCTGATTGAGGAGGAAACTTGTGACAATCTCAATCTGGTACTATCCCATTTAATGCCAGGCTGCATTCCTCTCGATCGCCGATACACCACCGGCCATAACTCCGCAAGAACTGTAAAAACCAATGAATATCGGTCGCAGTTGATATCATTCTCTGCTGTTAACTCCTTAATATCATATGCCACTGACCATTTGAACGCGGGCAAACACCTGTCACCGGGGCCGCACACTTTTATCCTGCGGGACAACCAGTCTGTTAGTGAGAAAAAAGAACTGGTGAACATATGGGAGTCATTGGGTGCTGTCAGAAGATATAGAGAAGTATATGACTTTGACTTTAGCCCCGTTGAAGCATTCAAACTTCTGGCATTACATGGTTCTATACCTGACCGCTATACGCACCAGTTCTATGCAACGGTCGGAGAACTCCAGAAACGAGCAATTGATGAATGTATGGTGGCTTCAGGTATGCGTTTGCTGGAACCGAATATCGGTCTTGGTGCGCTACTGAAAGGGTTACCAGAGGGGGTGGATGTTACTGGTTTTGATATACACCCCGCAGCTGTTGCAATTACTGGCCTGCGCTGGAACGTCACCCTTAATGATTTTCTATTGGTCAAGCCTGAAAATACCGGCTTGTTTGAAAGAATTCTGATGAATCCTCCATTTAGTGACTCACGCTGGATTGCACATTTTCAACATGCGATGAGATTCCTGAAACCGGGAGGACGCTTGATAGCAATACTGCCAGGGAGCGCAAAGGAGCATCTTTTAACCCGAGAAGCTGGGCCCGGTTACGACATCAATATTCTGGGTTGCTATGACAACGCCTTTGAAGGAACCGCAGAATCCATAAAACTTTTCTCCGTTGATGCCCATGAATAGTGGGGAAAGGAAGAGCTGGTCGAGTTAATTTCGTCACCCGTAACTGAACAGAAAAAATGAGATAGAGAAAAAGCCGTCAGTTTGTCGATGTTAAATGCTATTCAAATTTTTCAACATGCGACAATTGAGCCAACTACATGAAGAGGAAACACAATGTCAGCATTTCTCATCAATAAATTATCTTTCGAAGATACCAAACAAATAATGTTGTCCTCCATGAAAACAATGGCATCTCTTCATGGTATTTTGGCAATATTCTTGCCGATAATTGCTGGTGGTGGACTCCTGACACTCATCATGAAAAATGTGACAATGGAGGGGCTTGCATTTTTTATCTTACAGCCAGTTGTACTCACCCTCTACCTTACGGCTATCTTATGCCGATATCAAAGCTCAGAGCTAAGATTGAATATCTGGGAAGAACTACGCAACTTTATCGTTGTGTTAGTTTATGCATTATTCCTGACCGTACTAATGATCGTAATATTGTGGTTGGTCAAATTTATGATTGCTTCAGCGGTTGCGGGTGAAACCAACCATGTTGAATATAAACAACCAACATTAACAAGCATTAGTCTGGCTTACTCCAACCTAATAGTGTATTTCAATATGTACGCCCTTGCCACTTTGAGCGTATTTATCGCTACGCCAATGCTCGTTTTATTCATACCAACAGTTACGCGGTGTAAAGGTTCTCTGCTGAAAAGTATACCAGTCATTTGTAAAAGTACTTTTATGAATATTGGGCCGTTGTTCGCATTTTCAGCTATCTCTGGTGTTGTTTTACTTTCGTGGTCATACTTTTCGCTCAGGTATGAATGGTTAATCCCGGCAGCAACTATACCTCTGGCCTACTTATCAATATTGAATTACCAGCTGTCTGAAGCAGCATTGCCTCGTAACCAATAAAAAGGAAACCTGTGATGAGAAAAATAATATTAAATGCGGTTGTTTGTTTATTTGCAATTAATGCATCAAGTTTCGCAATATCAGCGGAAAGCTCTCCATCTCGTGACGAACTGAATGACGTGATGAAAGTTCATGCTTCCGAGATTGCTGCTGTTATCGCATGTAAAGACTACCTCGAAAATGGCGAGGAACGTTTGACTGAAGCGAAATCAAAAGCTGGCCGTGTACTGGGTAAGATGGTAGGCAATCAAGCCAAGGGTAGCGAGTATGCTAGTCGGATTCTGGTAACTGTTAACGAAGCTAAGCCAGATGAGCAACTGAAGGCTGAATTCGACAAGGTCAACCTTGACCACTCAGTCCGCGTTGCAAAATGCGCTCAGCTAGTAGCTGGTAATGCCGCACGTGCGGACGATGCTGATATCAATTATCTGAATTAAGAGGCTAGCAATGGCGAAGATCAGGATCACTCATCGTTATGACATCAATAAAGACATGTTCTATGGCGTAGAAACTAACCAGCCATATGAAAAGGTTGTTCAGAGGTTAGCTTATCTCCAATTGATTCATTCCACGTTGCCTGATTTTCCCTACATGGCTAATTGCCTGGAACAGGCCGATGCAGTAGAACTCTATTGTCGAATCTTTGGTGGTATTCCTTTAAACACAAATCAACATTATACCGCAGAGATTGATTTATATAGGAACTGGGAAATAGATACACGCGAACTCGTTAATGACATTAATTGCCAAAATTCAATTGCCATTTCCGGCTGCGTAGAAAAAATATTTAAATACATTGTTGAAAACTCTGTTCAGATCTATCAGCTCACAAAAGAAGCTTATAAATTAGGGCAGGGCATGACTAATAATGAAAAAGAAGAAATGGCTCTTTTACTGATTTATATGGATTGGCAACTTCAAAGGATGGATCGTGTTTTAATGGGAGAAAAAATTCAAAAGGAATGGGATTGGCACGATTTTGAGGGAAGGTTGATTTCAGACATTTCGTATACACACACCGGACAACCTGACCTATACATCCACAAAGATTAATGTCATTGACGCACAAGCTGAATATATTTCGACCTTGCACAAATAGCAAACAAACACATTAGAAAGAATTAACCATGCATCTATAATGGATTCTGTTAAGCATAAAATATGGGTAGTAATAGATCCGTTATTGAAAATGTAAGACATGCTGGTAGAGTAAAACGAATGATAACCGTTTACCTTCTCTGTTCTGGCGGATGCCAGTTTATGGATGTGCATACTGGAACTATTTGAAATATGTAGGTAGAGGGATCTACTTACTATGTAGTGTGATTAAAAATATTCTGTTTTCTATGTGGTCAAAAAGTTCAGTATGAGTGATATATGATTGATGATTACAAAAGCTTCCTCAAAAACCCCGGGAATTTACCGGAACTAATTAGTTACTCTCCGTCAGGCAGACCTAGCTTAACGAGACGAGTTGAAGATCGCCTTAAATGCGCCCTTATCCTCGGCTACCTCAAGCCCGGTGATAAGTTGGTAACAAAAAACATCGCCGATGCTATGAAAATGAGCGTCACGCCCGTCCGTGAAAGCCTGATACGTCTGTCTGCCAGTAGTGCTCTTGCTTTGACTCCATCACATGCCTTTTTTGTTCCCATCATCACCAGTGAGCAGTTCAACGAGTACATGAGAATGAGGCGATTGATTGAGCCAGAACTGGCAGAAAAGGCCGTACTGAAAATGGATGCCAATGGCTTTGAAGAATGCCTGTCTTTGTGCCAAAAGCTGCGTTCCGCATATGAACGTAGGGATGTTTATCTGGCGCACCAGCTAAACCTCACTCTGCGGCTGAAGCTTTACATATACGCCGGTCTGCCTGAGTTTTTCAAAATTGTAACCCAACTGTGGATTAACCTGTGGCCAACTCTGAGTTACACGTTCGAATCTGACTCGGAGGATAAATGGCCAATATTTTTCTCGTCGCTTGAACTCGCTCTTTCAAACAGGGATGCAGGGGCAGCAGCAGATGCCATTAGAGAGTCACTGGATAAGGGGTTGCGGATCTATCTCAGCTTGTTAACCGAGCAAGGTGAGTAAACCGGCTACTAGTAGCCGGTTCGGATTCAACGTTTGAGGGTTTGCATCATCAGGGAGGGTTTAGGAATTGGTTCTTTCTGCTCAGCAGGCTTATCCGAATCAATGATGGTTGTTGCTCGGATACCTGTGGCCTGGGTTTCCACTGGTGAAGAATTCCGTTCAACGGCAATGCCCAGCGTTTGCGACAGAATGTTGCTCAGCGTTTCGGCATTAAACGATGTCGTGGTTTGTGCGGCCAGCAAATTTATTAACCGAGGGTCGAGCTCATGCAAGGCAGACGCAATTACCAGTGCCTTACGGTAAAATTCCCCCCGGGATCGGCGGGGTAAGCGCTCCATAATATCAAGAGCTTTACCGTCTTCTGGATTATTGCCGGGGCGGAGCCAGACGAGTAAACGTTTATCTTCTTCCATCACATAACCTCGTTTAGACGCTTGCCATTGCTTTGACGAGCGCGAGCTGCGCGTCAGGCGCTTTGATGACATCCAGCTTAGGGAATAGTTCGACAATATGAGAATGGATGAGCTCAGCACCGCCCCCGGCCAGTATGATTTTGTGGACGCTGTTCTGACGACGTATATCAGCTGCAACAGCTTCGGCCAGATTTTTCGACTCAGAATCGATAACGTCAATGATGGCATCAATTTTAGAGTGATCATTGACCGCAGAAGCAATCAACGCTCTATCATGACGGTTTTTAATGATGATATCCGCAATGGCATAACTACTTGGAGACTGGGCATCCTGGAGCGCAGCCATAACAGCTTTTGTCACTCGTGAAACGCCAACATCGCTGTTGCCAAAGATATCAGATATGCCCTCCATTGCCCCCTGAATGATGGCCAGGTCTAGGGTTGTTCCCCCCAGATCGACAACCAGGGTTCGTGTAAGCTGCGTGGTTGTTTTAGGATCAATCAGATATTCAGCCGCAGGTACTGATTCAGGCATTACGTTAACTTTTACAACATGAAAAGTTTCGCCATTATTCAGGGTTATTGGGCCCATAACGTTGGCCTTTTTCTTTTCAATATTAGCTTCGTTCAACTGCGCATCGCTCGTGAAGAACATGGCCACCGGCAGTGTCACTGTAAGTTCAACATCCTGTGGCTCAAGACCGGAAGTCAAAAGGGCATGATGAATTGCTACGCGACTTACAGCGTCGAACTGGAAAGAGGTATGCGTTGTTGTAATTGCAGATGTTGAACCAATGTCGTGAGTAAATTTCCGCCCATCAATGAGATAGTTGTAGATAGTTTTACCACCAAATGCGAGTGGAGTAGCCCAGCCTTCGCGGAAGGCGTTCTGCGAAACATGAGTTTTGATTTCACCATTCTCAATCCAGGCAAGTTTTACGTTCGTTGAGCCGTCATCACAAGCGATGTTCATCATGGTATATACCTCATTAAAATGTTCAAAAGTATCAAAAATCTCTGCCATTTTAGATAGTAAGCCATCCTGAAGCAAGGAATGCGCACCTGTAGCGCACGTTTAATGTCCACAAAATGACTATGAAAAGTGAATTACGAGTGAGTAAAACAGGAACGATTCTATCGGATTGAAATCTGGCGGGGTAAACGAGAAAGAGGGATGTATACGTACATGCAGAGGTCGGTAGCCCTGGAACACCAACGGAAAAAGTAACAAACCACCCGAAAAATGAACCAGTGCCACCAGACTAAATTGTGACAATCGATAGCCAATACTGCAAGAGAACCTAAGAATAAAAGGTATCGCTATATGACAGCTCAGTCGGTAAAATCGAGGAAACCATGTCGGATCACCATTGTAGTTTCTGGTTAGTTCAATAATGAGGTATCCCCAATGACATCCATTCTGCTTACTTCTGATTCTGTTGATGGGTACACTTTTTGTATTTCTACTGATGGTAATGGATGTAAGCTGTCAGTCAGGCCAGAATACCGGCGCAATGGCACACAAACTTATGATGGCTGGTTTCCCAGATACTACTCAAAGCCTCAGTATGCTAAAGCAGCGTTAACAAGGTTCCTTGGAGAATCTGTTAACTGGTCACCACGGACGGGGCTCAGTTAGTCACAGGATACGTAACAGCCTGAGTCCGAGGATACCAACAAGTCAAGAGAACCCCCTGATAAACCCTTAACAATCAACACCTTACCTTGGTGCGCTTAATGTATTGAACATGTTAAATGGCTGCATGAAGTGCAGACATTTAGCCTTCAGCGATGAACTTTCAGACAGTTAATATCGTCTCTGATGCAGCAACATCACTGAAACTCAGATTTTACAGATTGCCCTGATGTTTATTTGTTAAGTATATAGTGCAGCTATTTATAGCATTATCATCATTTTACAGCAATGCAGTTAATGAAGGGATTCCTGATTTCCCACTGAAGCCTGAGCCAGTTCAGGTAGGATACATAAATCTGTGTATCACCCTCCGTCATGTAACTGTTTCGCTGAATCTTTCTGGTCAGGGGATAGAATGCCACCGTACCATAGGGTGTTTCTGAGATAATGATTTTAGTATTCCCGTTATATGCAATTTCATAAACAATATTGTTTTTCTTAAGTTCATCCTCCGTATCCATAACTATTTCATTTCGTATTTTATTCACTTCGTGATAATGCTGGCTCAGTATCTTCATTGCTGAGCGTCGTAATGCTGCTTCCTTTGCATTCTCCATTGTACTGATGAAAGAAACTGTGTCCGGGGAATAGAAACGACGATGTGAAAAATCTTTATCCAACTCATATTCTCCGGGGTTATTTTTCCAGCGGGCATAGCCATTAAGTTTTGGAAGGTCATCGCAGAAATGCTGGAAGTTATGCCATCTTTCGCAAACCGTCACTCCCTTATATCCTTTAAAATATTGTTTCCCTTTAACTGTCATGTAGCACCTTGCCAACATATTATGCCAGAGAATGAACGCTCTTGTTCTCTGATGGCTTCGGGTGTTTTCAATTGTGGAATGCTTTCCATTTCCAATATATCCCACATCATAATAACGGGGCTTCATCAACAGTGTTATTCGTTCATCTTCTGAGGACGGGAACGCGTCACCTGAGACTGCACCTGATTTAATATGCGTACCGTAGGCCTCTTTGATTATGCCGCTGTCTTTAAATTGCACAACATAATATCCGCGTCTTGATTTATCTTCGGAGCGACCAAGAACAGAGCATTCACCATTATGCTTCGTGGTAAATACAGCACCGGGAAATAACGTGTTATGGTTGTAGTTCTGGTGGTATCTCTTGTTTCGAAAAAGCGTCATTTAATATTTCCTGAGTAAAGAATTGGAGGGAGAAAAAGAATCGGGTCGGGTCCTGTTTTTCCCCTTTAACTTCTGTCAGGCCAGCACTCCGGGTGGAGGTCAGGAATTAAATTTAAGAATCCATTCAAAAAAATAAAATTTAAAATAATACAGACAATGCAATGTGACAGGTATCGTGTCGTTCTGTCAGCAGTAATCTGAGGTTGTCACAAAGCAGGCTCAGCACCCTGCCTTATCATGCACTGGTGCGCTCAGAATGCGCTACAGGCACTGTAAATACGGGTCAGGGCAGGGTGTGCAGAGTCTGTCTGATGGCAGGATTCCGGCATATGCACCACTGTTCATTTATACAGTTAAATGAAATTAGTGCAGATTGTGACCGGAGGTTGCACTGGCGTGATTGTGGGCTGTTTCAGGGCTGAAGTATGGCTTTGCACCGACTGCATTCCCCTGATGGCCTGTAGCGCGTTATATGCTTCTGGTTATGCTGATGTGCTGTGCCGGAATCACCCGATAGGGTGGTAAAATAAAAATAAATATAATCAATTTACAGATTCAAATATCCATGCTACCATCGCCAAATCGCCAACCGGGGTTAAACCCTTATTATGATATATTTATTCTTAATCGGTTTTCTGTACTTACTCTGAACCTCTCAATATTATCCCAATATTAAGCCCTCCGCAGGAGAGCCATACGGCTTGAGTTAACAAAGAATCAGAATAAAAAAATAAGAATCTCCACCAAAATGAAGACCCTTACATGTCAGCATCAGAGAAATATCAGCAATCTACTTTATCAAAGTCTATCCTGAAATCATCTTTCATGGCATCGGCATTATTCATTTGCTTTCCATTTCTTAATAACTGAAGCTCTTTGAGTATTTCCTTCTGAATGTCCGCCTGAGTAAACAGAACTGTTTTTAGCTCATAGGATGTAATGCTTTTGATTATCCATGCAGCACAGACAACGGTGATAATGATTTTTGCCGTATCAAAGCTGATGAAAGCATACCCCTGAAGTATCGAATACCATGACGGGTTGTCAGTTCCAATAAAATAGAGCCAAATCAGTATGGTTATTGTAAGATTGATAGCGAGCGTTAATTTTGAAAGATGTTTTGTCAAAAATGAACTGTTCATTTTTTTGTATTCCTTTTTAGTTTTGTTTTCCAGTGTTGCATCCGGCGCGATATGCCTGAGTAACTTCAATATGCTCGGCTCGTTCCATTCCTCGTAAGTTTTCCGTCTGTTTATTAAATTTCTTTATTTTCTTCTCACAGACGGAATTGCGATGCTGTATTGCGTCCCTGGCTCCGGTTATACATGCGCCATAAATAACATCCGGGTTGGCAATTCTGGAAAAATTTGCGTAAGAATCACATGTAGCAGTCACTCTCATCTGCATCTGTGATTGCGTAATCGCCAGTGACTGATTTGCAAATAACAAACCGGCGATTGATATCAATAAGGGAAGGGTGGTTGAATTTTTCATTCAGCACCTCCCTGTAAAATACAATCAATTCCCATTGCATCAGTACCCCAAAGCTTGATATCCGGTTCACCACCTGATGCACCCTGAGTGCTCATATCCAGAGCAAGGATATAGAAACTGTTTTCATCAACATCAAACTCGTAGTTAACAAGTGGAGCGCCACTGGTCTGATACACCGATTGCTGAATATCCTGAATACGTTTTTGTGAGATGAGCTTGCCGTGATGCAGTAACTTTATGACGCCAGCGTCTTTCATGTAGCTCATGAATCCACTACTGGCACTACCGGTAACGTGTCGCTCAATGCTCCAGCCATCATGACAAACAATATTGTCTGCCATTGCAGTAACCGGAATGGTCATACTGGCGGCAAAGGTAAGGATTGGTATCAATCGTTTCATTCGAATCAGGTCCTAAGAAAATTATCAGGACGCCCGGTAATCTCAGTGAAGGCCGCAAGACATTTCAATCGTTATGCGCAACAGAGAGTACGGGCAACACAGCCAGCACAAGGATGACCATAAAACATCAGATTCAGCCTTTATCTACGTTTGTCAAAGCAAGTTTAAAATGTCACCTCTTTGTGCAAGATAGAAAGGGCACTTTCAGCCTATGTAATCATATTAATGTGACTGCTGCGTTATCCCACTCAACCAATTAATAAAGCAAAAGTTAAATATGAAAGACTGGAATAAAAATATAACGAAAACATCTTAATATGGAAATATCTGTGTCAACGGGATCTTTAGTTATTGAATATCTGGTTCTAAATAGGTTCTACATTCAACGGGAAGGGAAACCAAATATCTATATGTTTTTTATAAATACCATTACGTGGCAAACAACAATCTGCATATTTTTTTAAAGAATCTCCACATGGACAAATATTTTCTGGCGATAATACTCCATCATGTTCTTTCGCCTTAAATCTCCAGGTCGTAATATTGAAAATTTGATGTGGGGATTGTATGTATTTGACAACACTAATTAAAGTTGAATAGTTATAATGATCACCATCATTGGAGAAAAAAACACTACATTTGTTAACGGGATTACTAACTATGTCATAAGTAATTAATTCAAAATCGATCACTTCATCAAAGCAAAGAACTCCATTATAAAGTTTATTTTTAACATGACCACAATCATTAATAAAACTACGGGTTGTATTACATACTGAACATTTCACTTCTTTTATTATTTCACGAGAACTACCGAAGATTTTATATGGGAATAACGCCTGCCAATTACATACCATTCTCGCTAAGAAGTTAACACCATAGAAATTAACCTCAGGCAGAAACTCATTATTTTCTTTAATATGTATTAAATCTATTTCTATCCTTTCAAGTTCTACCCATGCTTCATAAAAATCACCTCTTGTAAGTAAATTAATGACTTGAATATATTTTAAATGGGCTAGTAAAATTGTTTTGTATAAAAACAATCTGTTTGATTCATTATTCAAGCTCAAGGATTGAGCTTTTTTTAACTCAGCATTAAGATAATCAAGAATAGCACTATCTTCTTGAGTAATACACATCCAACGCTTTAACTTTTCGTGAATATTCATAATATCTATATAGATTTTTATTTGATTTTGTTAATTACTTTTAAAACATCGTCTACTTTTCCAGAAACAGTGTATTTCACATGTTTTCCTGATTTATTTTTTTTAATTATAGAGACTTTAACGTCTATATCTCTAGTTCCAAAGTTATCAATTTTTTTCTGAATATAATTTGAAACAAGATTTACTAAAAAAGGTATCATTACTGATGTGGCAAAGAAAGTGCCTAACGCTAACGTTATACTGTTTAATTGCAGGTACGAAACACCATTAGAATCTCCGTACACTTTAACATTAGAATGTGATTGCTTGGTGAACTGGAAAAAATCCAGTGCATTACCTCCAGTAATTTTTGAACTATCAAAAACGATCGCAATCTCATCATCTTGAGGTTCATATGAAGAAATGATTTTTACCTCTTCATCTTCATCACTCATTTCACTCAAAGTAATGGGGTTCATTCTCAACTCCTTGTTTTATATTTTTACATTCAAATTTTACTATACGACTGGTTAATTGCTCCTGTCCAACACACACCAGAGTTCATATGCTTAGCATACAAGGGACCAATGCCAGTAGCGACAGGCTAGTGTGTCAAAAAACCACATGAAGATCAATCTCCTGCGGAAAATTTGGCCGCAATTAGTTTCATTGTCCTTTCCATGCCTTGATAAACTGTCGCATCTGTAATGTTTAACCTTGCGAGTTCCTTAAGTATTCTAGCTTTGTTTCTGATCACTATTTTTTCTACTTTAAACTCTTGCATAGCATCATCAGGGTTTGAAACTAAATCGGGATAAACAGCATTATTCCCAAATAATAAGAATGCACCTGACTGTGATGACATCCTTTCATTATTATTTCTTCCTTTAACGAAAATTAACCTTTCCAAATCTGATGGTATAATTACATCTTTAAAATAAGGTTTTTCATCTTTAATGTAATGTATGAGTTTTTGACAAGCTTCAGTTTTATTGAAAGCCTCCTTGTCCATTTTACAATCCAGCTGATCTTTCAGTGTTTGACTTAGCATTGATATATTTGATATGCAACTTACTGTATCAGAGTCAAAGAATTTTATACGATCCCTTTTTGTTTTGAAAATAATAACATGTCCATCAACCTCATTTGTATTTTCATTATTACTAATGTCGCAACAAGCGAAATACAGAGCGATTAGTGGATTTGATGTTATATCCAACAAACGAGTTGGTAGTCCGTAGTGTTGCATCCTTACTAACTTGTCTAGCATTGTTTTATCATCAACAAACTCAGTTGGCCTTGCTGTTAGGGCTTCACGGACTAAATTTGATTCACTGTGCAAATGCTTGAAGTTACCTTTTTTGTTTTTCCTGAAAACTGATGGAGCCAACTCGTAAGATACATCAGAATGTCCACGATAAAATATTTCTGCATCTTCTTCATGATCTTGTTCTAAAACACGCGCCATGAAACTTTGAACATTATCTATTATTGGGTAGTTATCAACTTCATCAGGAAGTGCTTCAGTAGGAGGAAGTGGTGTACTTCTTGTCGTTATATTTAGAAGTGCTAATGTTTGATTTAAATCACGTGCTTTTATTCCCCAGTGAGTCCGTTTCAGCCCATATGCACCTAATTCTAAAGCTGTTTGATATAACTCTTTGTTTATCACTACGACATCATCTTGTGAGTGAGTGATTCTGAAATCAAACTCAACATTTTTGTTAACTGTTCGTAGATTTGAAATTACACCAAGTCGCAAAGTAATGTATTCAACATTGTCTCGGGAATAAAGTTCTGACATAAAAAGCGTAGGTAATTTCTCAATATAAGATAATGCTTTATCATTCAAAGGCGTTAACTTCAACCGGATGTCATCAGAGGTGCCTTCTAACATACGTGATATAGGAAAATCACAACTCCCACTAACCCGTTCATACATGGGCCAATGTTCAAAATAGTCAGGTTCTCCGCCCATAATTAGATTAAACATTAAAACTAAATCCTTATATTTTACTTAATGAATTATTTACAATCCAATCAATTGCGCCAGAGGTGCGAATCCAAGGCTTTATATTATGATTCACATAATAAATGGCTTCATCCATTCCACCTAACGTGATATATCCACTGTTAGACTTGATCTGTAATCTGCACTTCGATAACAAGCCGGGGATGTGTCTATTAGAATCAATCGCAGCTTTAGCGATATCATCGGCATCCGGGGATGACTGTCGGTAGGCGAGTAGGGCGCGTGTATACTGAAAAAACGAACGCATATCCCCAGGATAATCGTCCAGTAGCAAGGCCAGATCATCCACCATTTCAAGCTCAAGGTAATAGTTCGCTAATAAATGACGAATCCCCTGGTTATCGTTCGGGTTGAGCTTCAGCATTTCGCGGCTATGAGCCATAGCCGGATAAAAATTACCAGACTCCCATAAGGCCTCAGCCAAAGCTGCTTTTGCTCTCATATATGGACGTGTTTCGACAAATCCCCAGAAACGTCCTGCGAACTCCTGAAAATCCTCGCCAAGTGCAATGCTGGCTGCGTACAAAGCAGTCTCCAGCTTCCCGATTTTTGACTCAGGAGGTTCTTGAGATATCTCGCAGTAGAATGAGTATGCGTCAGCACAGAGCGGGGATTTCTTGATAGCTTTTCTGATGAGTTTCAGCACAACTTCCAGGTCATCATTTTCCCAGGCATCGAACATGAACTCCTGAGCCGCAACCAGATCTAGATGTAATTGCTCAGAGCTGACAGCAGTTTTATACAAATCAACGCGCTTTGTAGTCGGGAATTTAATCATCTCAAGTATCCTTTTGGGGACTCACTGTTCCGGTACTTTGCAGCACTGATGGTCGATTCTATCGCTTTGAACTTGCCACAAACAAGCTCGGGTCTGCCAGAACGGGATTGATAGCCCGGAGCTGTTCCTGGATGCGCACCTGAGCCTTACGGCTGGGCGATTTTTTGCTTCGTTCCCGTTTGCCTTCGCTTTCCCGCTCATCCTGTTTTACCTGAGCCAGTCGGAGTACAGTCCCGAGACGTTTGTTATCAACAATCTGCCCCTGGTCGACACAGGCCAGCTTATCAAATGCCTGGCACTTAAGGCTCCGGTGCCCATAGAGGAAGGCGAGGGTGCCATCGGGATAATCCAGTACTTTAATTTTTTCACCGGCAAGACGGCTATTTTCTTCTGTGGTGTCCATGAGATAAAGGATCTTATCGTACTGGAAGGTCAGTGATTTCGACACGGTACGAACATCATGCCAGGCAAAGATGTCTCTTAATTCATCGGGGCTTTCCTGCACCGGACGATGCAAATCTTTGGGGAACTTAGCCGGTCGTGAAAACCGGCTGTTAAAGTCAGCGATGAAAGTGGCAAGCCAGGCATTTGCGGCCTCAATGCCGGTTATACCTTCCAGACGCATTTCTTTGATCAGCCGATCCTGAAGTGTCTGATTCGCACGTTCCACGCGGCCTTTAGCTTCAGAGCTGTTGGCACAAATAAGCTCGATTGCCAGGTCATAAAGCACACGTCCGAACTGGGTAACGGTGGTATTGCGTTTCTCCGGACCACTGACGCGAAATATTGCGTGTTTGTCACTGTACAGCGATACCGGCTTCCCATGCTGCTCGATGTATTCCCGGGTTGCCAGCATGTAGTCAAAGGCTGTTTCTGACTCGCTGAACCGCAAATGCATCAGACGCCCGGTGGCATCATCGATAAAGACCAGCAGGCAGCATTTTGGCGCACGGCCTTCAAACCAGTCATGGTGGGAGCCGTCGATCTGGATAAGTTCACCCAGACAATCACGCCGATGTCGGGGTTGATAAACCCGTGACTTACGGCGAGCATGCGGGACCCAGAGTCCGTCAGACGTCATCCAGTTGCGGACGGTCTCGATTGAAAGCCGGATATTATGGCGCTCTCTGAGTTTTTCTGCGGCCAGTGTGGGCCCAAAGTCACTGTAGTTTTCACGTATCAGCGTGAGTACTCGTAGTTTGAGAGATTCGGTCAACCGGCGGTTGCTGGGCTGGCCGCGTTTGCGGCTGACAAGTCCTTCAGCACCAGAAACTCGGTAACGATTGATAAGTCGTTGCGCCTGACGTTCTGAAATGCCAAGCTGTGATGCTGCATCACGACGGCGTAGACGCTTTTCACAAACTGCCTGTATCACCGGTAGGCGGTGGATCTCTTTATCTGACATGGTCACCAACATGCGTTGAGCCCCTTAGAATTGCATTCAGTTTAGCTTACTCTAAGGTGACGTTTCTATCTGGATAAAAAGTGACATTACTAAATGGTTCTAACAATCTATGTCAAGGCTCAATTGAAATGTCCGTTATCCAGCTCAATTAAAATGACCACTTTGATCTCTCATTCTCTTTACTGATAGACTTTCCTCCGACTGAAACAACAGGATGATTGAGCCCATGCTTCGATACGAGTTAACGCCGAACAATGCAGGTTTTATACTGTGGGGAGATTCAGAAGCCCTGAATGAATTACATGAACTCATTCATTACATCGTGGATGAAAGCCCACTGATTAAAGTTAAAGACGGATTTATGTTATCCCTTGCCTATGATATTCGTAAAGCACGGGAAGGTAATCGTCGTGTTGAGCAACATCAGTATGATCAACATGATACATATAAGCTTTATGGTGTTGAGCTTTTATGGCCTCTGGTCCTGGTACAGTCCTCAATACTCAGAAACTCAATGGGTTATATTCAGACAGACAAAAACCAGCTGTCTGTCATGTATGCCTTTGAATACCTGATAGAATCAGCATTAACAGAGTCTGAGAGAACAACGTCGAATGATATTATGCTAACAGTAAAATATGCATCAGACTCTGATTTTAATTTCATTGAGGATAATATTGACAGCAGGTGCTGCTATTTTATCAGCCTATCTCCGGAGCAAAGAAAAAAGCAGTTAATCAGTATTGTTCGTTCTTTTCATTCATTATGGGGTAAGTATGCCCGTGAAAAGCAGGACATAAAGATGCTGAACGAAATGAATAATACATCATGGGTCTGGCCGGACAATATCAACTGGTGAGCAACCACTGTCCGGCCAGTGAGTACCATCAGCGGGCTCTTTTACCAAAAATGTCCTCTGAACGTGACTGAAGCTGTTTGAGTGCTTCGAGCATGTCATCATTATCCAGTGAGCGCTGGGATTTCTTCCCTTCCTGCTTTGGCCGTCGTCGGGAAGGGCCATCTCCAGCGGGAATTGACTGAGAGCGCGTGTTATCCCGCTTGCTCTGCACCAGACTGATAAACTCCAGGGTTCGGCCAAGACGCTTGTTATCGACAATCGCGCCCTGGTCGATTTCTGACAGTCGGTCGTAGGTAGAGTAGGGAAGTAGCGTACCGTTCAGGCGCAGCTCTTTTCTGCCATCAGGATAGTGATACACATCGATATATTTACCTATTGCACGGCGACTCAGTTCGCTGTCTTCAATCAGGTACAACATTTTATCATATTGTATCGTCAACGATTTTGAGACTTTACGTTTTTCACGAACAGTGAAAATAAGCCCCAGGTCCTCATCATGTTCTACAGCACGGTGTACGTCAAAATCATGTCGCGGTACTTTGCCAAAACGGCGGTTATAGTCAGCCATATAGGCCTCAGCGAAGTCATTTGCAGCCTCCATTGAACAAATGCCCTGTAACCGCAGCTCTTTGACCAGACGATCCTGTAAAGTGAGGTGAGCTCGTTCTACACGCCCTTTGGCGGGACTGGTTTCTGCACAGATAGTCTGGATGTTCAGTTCATGCATGGCTCGCCCAAACTGAGTATGCCCGTCTCCGCCTGTGGCGTGTTTATTGTTAACACGAAAAACACCGGCTTTATCGCTGTACAGTGCCAGCGGTTTACCATGCTTATCGATATAGCGCCGCGTGGCTTCGAAGTAAGAAAACGTGGACTCCGATTTAACAAACAACAGTTCCATCAGTTTGCTGGTTGCATCATCAACATAGACCAGCGCGGTGCAGGCCGGGCCACGGCCTTCAAACCAGTCGTGATCACAGCCATCTATTTGTATCAGCTCACCAGTACACGGACGCCGGTACCGTGGTTGAGGGATCCTTGCGGCACGTTGTTTACGGGGAACCCATAAGCCAGCCCGCACCATGATGCGCCGGACAGTTTCTTTGCCAAGAAACAGTCCGTGGAGTTCTTCGAGCTTTTCACGCGCCAGAGTCGGACCGAAATCAGCATAACGCGTCTTGATCAGTTCCAGAGCCTGATCTGCGAGCCCGGGTGGCAACTGGCGGTTACCACGCATGCCACATCGTCTGCTGGCCATACCAAGCGGTCCGCCTTCACGGTAACGGGCAAGAAGTCTGCGGCATTGCCTGTCGCTGATACCGAGGTGCTCGGCCGCACGGCGCGTTGTGATGCGACGTTCAATGACGTCCTGTATAATCTTGATCCGGTTGATCTCTTTCAAAGTAAACACTCCTGAGCTTTCTGCGCTCATGATATGCCTCCCGGTAGTTTAAACGGACCAGTGAAGCTTACCATAGCGCGGACATCTGAATTGAGCCACAGGCGGACATTACTATTGAGCCATTACAATCTAAGTGCGCATAATGAACCTTATGTTGAATTATGGTTAAGTAGTCGATTTTATGGTTGGAAGTGCCTGTTTGCAGTAAAATGCAGTTCATTACCTTTAACCACTGGAACTAGACATGGCTAATGAAGATCTCCCCTCTGGGTGCAAACGCTGTAAAGGATGCAATCAGGTTAAACCCTTCGAAGAATTCGGTAAGGAACTTAAGGGTAAGTTTGGCCTTAAAAGTAAATGCAAGTTGTGCATTAGCGATAAAAACAGAAATTATGCTGCCGGTTCCGGTGCAGGTGTAAAACTCCAAAACAATAAAAAATACCAGACCGAGCATAAGAGTGAACTGGCAGAAAAGATGAGAGTAAGACGGGCAAAGAAAAAATTTGGAGATAACTATGAAGCATATCTAGCATCTTTAGAAAGGATTAAAAACCTCTGATAATTACATAACAACCTTAGTCAATAAGACACAAAGATTATGTATTGTTGCTTTTATTTCAAAGCATCAACTTTATTGAAAAGTTACGCTATACACTGTGCAATTTATTATGCTGATTTAATTTGGTGATTATATGAGTTGTCATGACAGAGACATCAATAAGATCCTTCAATCATTCACTCACTTAATGGTTGAAGCAAAAAAAAGCATCTTTCATTCAAAATCAATGAAGGTTCAAGGTCTTCAGTTAGTAGATGAGTTATACATCCGTGCCCGGACGGGAAAAATGTCATACCTCGGTTCGTCGGTACTGGTAGTCGCAACCATTTCAGTGAAGACCCCAGGCAAAGGATTTTTCAGACAGTTACTCTCGAAATTAAAAGAAGCAGCTGAGACAAATAACTACATCTTAAAGGTTGAGAATGTCATCAGCACCGAACTTAGGGAGTTTCTTATCAGAGAGGGTTTTTCATTTCCTGGTGAACGGTGGATGTGCGGTTCCGGCTACTGGGCTCCATCATCACTTAGGCTTAATGACCAATTAAGCACCCTCCCCGTCTAATATGAGGCCGTAAATGTTCATAACCCCTGAAGTTGCTTATGTCTGCGAGCTGTTACATAAATATGATGTACTTCCACTCGAATGTGATGGTCATACTATGGTTGTAAGTTGCCTGCTAGATAGATTCTGTATACCGCACCAGCGCATCGTTGGAGAAGTAACGTTGGCTGGAACTGGCCAGATAATTCGACCTCATCTGTGGATAGAGTATGACGAATACATAATAGATTACCGCCTCCGCATGTGGGCAAGGAAAACCGAAGATAATGTTAGTCTAGTGCCTCATGGCATCTTTATCGAAGATAAAAGTCAGGCAATTTACACTGCTCAAAGAATTGCAAATAAAGCCATGATATCAGACTCGATAATTGATTTTATGACAGATGGGTTATGGACTAAGATTCTCCTAGAAATCCCTGGTAAAAAAAGAATTACATAAAGCAGGAGGATTAAGTTTGTTCATAAAGTTTTTCTTCACTGACACTCAAAGCAAAGATGTCTTTTTCCAAGCACCAATCTTAGAAAATATTTGCTTTTCTACTGACTCAAGTTGGTTCATTAAAAGATGATAGTTGAATCGCCACGGATAATCTAGACACTTCCGAGCCGTTGATAATACTGGTTTTCATATTCTGTCGGTGAAATCTGATCGCTAGAACCATGCCGACGCTTACTGTTATAAAACATTTCGATGTAATCAAAAATATCGCTGCGGGCTTCTTCCCGCGTTCCGTAGATCTTTTTCTTTATCCGTTCGCGTTTCAACAATTGGAAAAAGCTTTCTGCAACCGCATTATCATGGCAGTTACCGCGACGGCTCATGCTGCCCTCCAGGCCGTGTGATTTCAGGAACGACTGCCACTCATGGCTTGTGTACTGACTGCCCTGATCCGAATGAACCAGCACCTGTTTTTGGGGATTACGCCGCCATACAGCCATCAGCAGTGCGTTCAGGACAATGTCCTTTGCCATCCGGGATTGCATGGACCAGCCGATAATTTTGCGTGAGAACAGATCAACAACCACGGCAAGATACAGCCAGCCTTCGTGGGTTCTGATGTAGGTTATATCCGTTACCCAACGCTCATTCGGAGCATCCGGATTGAACTGTCGCTGGAGCCTGTTGGGCGACACGATACTGGCCTCGCCTTTACGTGCCCGCGGGCTCCGGTATCCGACCTGAGCCTTTATCCCGACACGTTTCATCAGTCGCCAGACTCTGTTCACTCCGCACTGTTGCCCGCTGTCCCGCAGATCCAGATGGATTTTACGATAACCATAGACGCATCCCGATTCCAGCCAGAACTGTTTAATCTGTCCTGTCAGTCTCAGGTCTGCCTGATGGCGTTGTGAATGCGGCTGCTGAAGCCAGGCGTAAAAACCACTGGGATGAACATCCAGCACCCGACAGAGCAGGCGAACAGGCCAGCAACAGGTGTTGTCACGGATAAAGGCGTACCTCAGTCGGACAGCTTTGCGAAGTACGCCGCTGTAGATTCAATCTGTCAATGCAACACCCCTTTCAATTATCTCTTTCGGTGTTTTGAACTTCAGTGTCTTTCTCGGTCTGTTGTTTAGCTGAGCAGCAACCAGATCTAGTTCATGTTGAGTATATTGGGCAAGACATGTCTTTTTAGGAAAGTACTGCCGAATTAGCCCATTTGTGTTCTCATTTGTTCCCCGCTGCCAAGGACTCTGAGGATCGCAGAAGTAAACTTTAACGCCGGTGCTGACAGTAAATTCTAGATGTCTGGCCAGTTCCATTCCTCTGTCCCATGTCAGTGATTTTCTGAGTTCTGACGGTAAACTCAGGAATTTGTCGGTAAGAGCCTGATTTACTGAGACAGAATCTTTGCCCCTGAGTCTAAGGATGATCGTATAACGTGATTTTCGGTCTACAAGTGTGGCTATATGAGAGTTTTTTGTACCTGAGACTAAATCGCCCTCCCAATGCCCCAGAGAGCGTCTGTTATCGATATTTCGGGAACGTTCGTGAATTGGTGTTCCGTTCACTATGTTAATCGTACCTCTTTCGCCTTTGCGGGTATGACGCCTGCCATGGCGAAGGCTATGCGACCGTCGCAGATGCTGTATATTCAGGTGGTGTAGCGCTTCACGGCTACGAAAGTACAGCGTTTTATAAATTGTCTCAGGTGATATTCGCAGCGTTTTTTGACGTGGTTTTGTTCGCCTTAACCATCCTGATATTTGCTCTGGAGACCATTTCATCTCCAGCTTTTCCAGAACAAGCTTTCGCAATGGTAAATTTTGATCCAGTAAGCACGGTTTTGGCCTTTTCGCCATTCTGTTGGCTCGGTTATTAGCATCAACAGCTTTGTAATAGCGTCTGCCCCGATTACGCTGAACTTCACGTGAGATCGTCGAAGGACTGCGATTCAGCGCAGTAGCTATCGCACGAATGCTCATTTTGGCTGACAAACCAGCTCGTATCTCCTCGCGCTCAGACAGTGTCAGGTGAGCTACAGCCCGCTTACGCTCATGGGGTTTTATGCCGCCAGTATCCCTTAACATAGTGAAGATCGTTCCGGGTTTTGAACCCAGGATATTCGCTATTTCACTGAAGCCTGTTCCGTTCTTCCATAGTTCAAAAACAGAGGCTTTTTCCTCTGCTGTAAATGTTCGTCTCATTCAAAAAACCTCCGCAACCCCATGTTTTCACATAACTGTTGCGTTGACCAATTGAATCTACAGCGGCTTTTTTTAATATGTCCCGTTCGTCGGTAACCCGTTTCAGCTCTTTCTGGAGACGGCGGATCTCGGCCTGAACATCTGACTGTTCTTTATTAGTGGAAGAATCCGGACCGTACTTCTTTATCCAGGCGTAAAGGCTGTGGGTGGTGATATCGAGACGTGTTGCAACGCTGGCAACAGAATAACCGCGATCAACAACCTGTTTGACTGCTTCAATTTTAAACTCTTCGGGATAACGCTTACTGCTCATGGGCACCTCTCTTTAAGCCATCTTAAATGACTCTGAGGTGTCTGTTAAACCCGTGGCGATTCAAGTCAGGAGTCTCAGCTCCAATGTTCCCTTCCCACTTTAGAATCAATTCACTTACCTTCCCTTTTAATGTTGCAAGGAGAACAAGCTGTTTCTTCGCGAATACAATCTCTTCCTGATGTATGTTTTTCTTTGCCATTGTAGTGTAGGTTCCATATCCATGTTGATTTATGTTAAGGATTACATTTTATTAACAATATTTTTATTGATTGTAAACACAAATCTCAATGGAATAGCATGAATTAAAGTCATCACGACCATTTTACCTAGTAGTATCAGCATGATAGTAAGTGAAATCAGATTATAAAAAGCAGATAGTCATATCGAACAAAAAGATAATTGAAATAAAACAAAAAACCATCACTGTTAAGTGATGGTTAATGATTTCAATATGGAATTATTTAGTAATCAAACAAAATAACCAGGATTATTAATCAGATCACTTTGTTGAGTACTATGTGCCATTTCAACAAATTCAGACACGCTTGTAATTTCATTGAGTGTGGTGATTGCGAATAATCGAAAAGAAAACTCTTTATTACCTTTTCTTGGGTAGATGTTCAGGAAAAAATTCAACTTTTGACCAACCGGACACATACTTGAAACCGCAGCATAAGATTGTGTCTGTCTGAGGTACTGAGTGAGGAATTGAGCAAGATCAACACCCTCATCAGACGTTAACGACCTGGATGTCTGAACCTTTAATAACCTTACAAGGTTATCTATGGCGGTCTGAATAGGAAGAAGTTCTATCTGAGGAACCTTCAAAAAATCAGCTATGATAATACCAAGTAACTGGCTCTGATCGTTCATGAAATTATGGATATAAAGAAAGTGTGAGTCACCGAATCTTTCAGCAGAATCATACTTAAAATTCCATTCATTCAATACTGCACTGTACTTCATTTTATTCATGGTTAGCTCCTCTTTATATAAAAAAAGATTAACGCAACATTCATCGGTGACGAAATTCTAAGACCCGTTAATTTCGCCCCCTATTGGGGTCATAAAAAATTGTCACGCTACGGCCTGTCTGGCAGAATCCCCTGAAACCGATTTGCGATAAGTAACCCTGATGAAAAACCTCATTAATGATGTTGCGACTGAAGCACGGGCATTACTGAACGGTATCCTCGCTGACTGTGATACCGATGACACAACGGGCACATGCCTATTTGCCAGTCTGCTATTAGCTCGTCTGGCACATAGCAAAGGGTTATCAGCTGTGATTAGAGGTGGCGATGGGAAATCTGACGGCGGGTTATTCACTATGTATGGCGGGTTCGGTCATTACTGGTGTGAGATCTCCAACAACGATGAATTCCATATTGTTGATATATCGGCAGATCAATTTGGCTTCGAAGGAGTTATCGTTAAGAACATCAAAGAGGTAGAAGGCTGGCCACGTTACATCCCTGGAAACCAGGATGTCGTAAATGCTGGAGTTGAGGAGCTCTTCAACCACGGATACTAAATGGTCGAGTCTAAGTGCGATTTATACACCTCAAAACGCCCCCATTCTCGATTCAAGAATTATTGATTTACAAGTAATATCAGAAACATTTAGTTCACTCTAAGGCAAGTGAATGAAGAAGAAATTACCGTCATGGTCACCAGCTGAAGATCTGAAGCTTATAAAAGGGCTTAAGGATGGTTACTCATTTGCAGCGCTTACGTCCATTCTTGGATACAATGAAAGGATAATCCAGTTAAGATGTATCGAGTTGGATTTATACCTTCTCATAAGAGAAAATCTCTCCGAGCCTAACGAAATTACCCTCAAGCCTAACTCTTCAATCAGAGTGCCACCGGCTGAACCAGCTTCAGGTATAACTCTTAAAACTGTAGTGGTTTACTGAATTTGGCCACCTGAACAGAGGTGATATGCTCACCTCAGAACATTACAGGTGCCTCAATGAAAAAAAGAAATTTCAGCGCAGAGTTTAAACGTGAATCCGCTCAACTGGTCCTTGATCAGAACTACACCGTTGCAGCTGCGGCCAGTGCTATGGATGTGGGTCTTTCTACCATGACGCGATGGGTAAAGCAGTTGCGGGATGAACGACAGGGCAAAATACCTAAAGCCTCCCCTATAACCCCGGAACAGATTGAAATACGTGAGCTGAAGAAAAAGCTACAACGCATTGAAATGGAAAACGACATATTAAAAAAGGCTACCGCGCTCTTGATGTCAGACTCCCTGAACAATTCTCGTTAATCGGGAAACTCAGAGCGCAGTATCCTGTGGTCACACTCTGCCACGTGTTCGGGGTTCATCGCAGTAGCTACAAATACTGGGAGAAAAGCGCCGAAAAGCCAGACGGCTGGCGAGCTGTGTTACGCAGCCAGGTTCGGGAGCTGCATAACATCAGCCATGGCTCTGCTGGCGCAAGAAGTATCGCCATTATGGCAACCCTGAGAGGCTTCAGAATGGGACGCTGGCTTGCTGGCAGGCTCATGAAAGAACTGGGGCTGGTGAGTTGTCAGCAGCCTACCCACCGGTATAAACGTGTTGGTCATGAACACATCGCTATCCCGAATCGCCTTGAGCGACAGTTCGCAGTGACAGAACCTAACCAGGTGTGGTGCGGCGATGTGACGTACATCTGGACAGGCAAGCGTTGGGCTTACCTTGCAGTTGTTCTCGATCTGTTCGCAAGGAAACCAGTGGGCTGGGCAATGTCATTCTCGCCGGATAGCAAGCTGACCATCAGAGCGCTGGAAATGGCGTGGGAAGCTCGCGGTAAACCAGCCGGAGTGATGTTCCACAGTGACCAGGGTAGCCACTATACAAGCAGGCAGTTCCGGCAGTTACTGTGGCGTTGCCAGATCAGGCAGAGTATGAGCCGACGTGGAAACTGTTGGGACAACAGCCCGATGGAACGCTTCTTCCGTAGTCTGAAAAACGAGTGGGTGCCAGTGACAGGTTATATAAACTTTAGCGATGCTGCTCATGCGATCACAGACTATATCGTCGGGTATTACAGCTCGCTAAGGCCGCATGACTATAACGGTGGGTTGCCCCCAAACGAATCGGAAAACCGATACTGGAAAAACTCTAAAGCCGTGGCCAGTTTTAGTTGACCACTACAAACCCTGCTAGATAATGGATGGGTAGCACACTGCATAAATGGTGAAAATGTTCTGTACTCTCCAGAATGGTGGCGAACAAGAAACACAAGCCTGTTAGTACCCGAAGATGAGGATACTGATCAGCTACATAAGAAAACATCTTCACACCTCATTACCGGTAAACCGTGGACTCCTGACGATACTCGGGTCTTACTTAAGGCGATACAACATGGTATCAGTAAAACGGCACTTGCCGAGCTTACCTTAAGAAGCCATCAATCCACTCTTCAGCAACTTATAGAGCTTGGAATGATTACCGTGGGCGCTGAAGACGATTCATCTAGTACGGTTATATGGTTAAATAAAAAAATAAGTTCTGCGAAATTATCAAAAAAACGTTTTCTTGATGTCCTGCCACTAATCGAATTCGGCTGGCACATTGATGGATTCGACCTTACCGCCCCAGATTGGTGGAGCAAGCATATAGTGCTTAATGAAATTATCTATGAAACCGTACCAGATAAAACCATTTCAAATTACCCGGCCAGAACTGACATTGATTGTGATAGTGAAAAACCACAACAAATTAAGGAAAGATCAGTGCCTGAACGGAACCAAAGAGAACCACAAAAACCAGCCAAATGGGTATGTGGAAACTATAAGTTTTTAATTACACTTCTATCTGAGCATCGTTCAATAGAAGTGATTGCCAAGAAAATGAATAGGACAGATGGCGCGATTAGGTCACGTCTACAGCATATCGGTATAACGCGTTACGAGAAACCAACAAAACCTGGTGAAAAAGGAAGTGTCATTAAAGCTACATCAATTTCTACAGATATCTTCAGAAACCAGCCATTTTTTGTGAAGAGATTACTCATAGATGCCGGATGGTCTGAAAAAAACAATGAATTGCATTGCCCGGTCTGGTGGAGCAATTATCCACACAACGTTTAACGGGCTTAGTCACGAACTCTACCCTGGAGAACTATATGTTTGATTATTTTAACAGACCATTTGACACTTTCGACTGGGCGCTGATTATAGGATGCGGAATCCTTTTTGTCGGGCACTTTATCTGGAAAATCTTCTTCAGCGATGAAGGCCGTAGGAAAATTGATAATGAAGCGCCGCCTCCAATCATGACTCAGAAAGTAGATGATGAAACGGATGGTAAATAAGCACACAAAAATAAAACGCCCTTAAGTTATATATAGTACCTTGAACTATGTATATTGTGTATTAAGGCAGAGAAATCTGCCTTTTTATTTGACAATAAACTCTTTAGAATTATAGTGTATTGTATGTTTAACGTGTATAAAGGAATGAACCTTGTCATCGGTTAAAGTCAAAGCAACTATCGTAGAAGATAATACTGGCATTAAAAGTCAGCTCCCCATCTTGATCACCGAACAAGGTGAAGTTGGTTCAGTTACCGATTACTTGCTAAAGATGGAAGCTGATGGTGCTAGTAATGCTTTAATGAATGGTTTTATACAAGCCACTTCTTTGCTCTTGGATTACATGGAAGCCAACAAAGGATTATTTGAAGATCCTAAAATGCTATTCCAAACCTTTGCTAAGCGTCTTTACACAGGCACCATCGGTGAAGATGGTTTAGATCCCTCTGGCTTGTACTGGGTGCCAAGCTCAACTGATAACGTCAATAAACATATTCATCGATTAACGGCATTTACTGATTGGCTGGCTAACAAGCATGGCGCAGAGCCAATGAACCCTTTGCGAGATGCCACACCTCATGAGCAACGCCTTAATTACGCTGCTTGGTATCGAAAAAACCAAAATGACTTCCTTGGACATATTGAAGATAAAACCGTTAACAAAACCATCCGTAAAGCTCGCACAATGAAAGGACGTACTCCATTGACGAAAGCCGAAGACGATGCTTTAGCATTCCCAGATAAGCATTGGGAATCATTCTATAAAGATGGTATTGGCGGAGCAAAAGATCCACGAGTTGCGTTGAGAGATAAGCTTATGCTGCTCTTGATGCACGGTGGCGGTTTGCGTGAAAGCGAAGCTATTATGCTGTGGGTGACTGATGTACTTGAAGATCCGTATGACCCTGAAAAAGCGATAGTTCGAATTTACAACGAAGTCGATGGTAAAGCACCCGAAGGTTGGCGTAGTCGCTCAGGGACAAAAACCAGAGAAGCCTATTTACAAGAAAAATACGCTCGTATACCACGCAAACGAATGAAAGGCACGGCATACGTTGGCTGGAAAACAAGAGTTGTAGACCATCGAGATAACTACATACAAGTTCAGTGGTTTCCAACGGATTATGGCAAGGTTTTTATGTCACTGTGGAAGAGATACCAAAAATATCGAGCCAGTATTGACTGCCATCACACCTATGCGTTCATTTCATTCCATCACAGCGCCCTTGGAAACCCATACACTTTGAATGCGTTTCACCAAAGCTATGCGGCGGGATTAAGGCGCATTGGCTTAGAGCCAAACAAATCGGAAGGGTTCGACCCGCACGGTCATCGTCATAGTTATGGCAGACGCTTAGAGCGTTCAGGACTTAACCCGTTGGTGATACGACGATGTATGCACCATAAATCACTGGAGTCTCAAGTTCCCTACACAGGTAAAGGGCAGCAGGAAATTTCCGATGAACTCAACAAGGCCACGCTACAACTGGCAAATCCTGAGTCCAAAGTAAAATCGCTAGATTGGAAAGAGTTGGTCGAGCACGGTTTTGACGATATTGACCCGCAAGGCTATTTCACAGGCAAGCATCCGAAATTACGAGGTAAATAATGGCAAAAAAAGTCAAGAAACATGACGGGCGTACATCGGACTTAACGTTTAAATGGATGCTCACCACCCTTGGCCCTGAGTGGGAGCAATGGCAGGAATTAGCCGCTGAGTGGATGGCGACACAGCATGTGGGGGTTGACCACAAGCTTTCCGCGTTGAGCCGTTTTTTTGAGTCCTACCTGTTGGAGTGCGCTCCCTATGCAACTGATATTGGTCTGTTTTTCAAGGGCTACAATGGCCATATCTGCTCCACTGAAGAGCTAGAAGCTACTGTGAGAAAAACTATTAACGACCCCGTCAAAGTATCAAAATCTATCAACCACCTCGGTGACTTCATTAATTACGTCATTGAGCATCATCTATCTGAAGAAGATGATAGCGGCAACTTAATGCCACTGGTTCGCAATCCGCTGAGCAAAATTAAGAGGCAACAATCACACACTGAAACCGTGCGTAACCCACTTCCGTATCGTTACATCCAAGACCTGCGCCAAATTCTGTGTCCATTGCCAGATAAAGCGGAACTGACGGTGATTGAGCAAAACCTACCACAAGGCGAGTCGTTACTGCCTAGCTATCACTACCGACATTTCAAGCATTGGACATGGGCACAAGAGCAGGCAGGGCAAAGGAAATCAGGTGGCGATTGGTTTGAAGTTGAGCCTGACTTGATTGACAAATCTGACCCCGATTGTGTGTGGCGTACCAAAGAGGTGACTAGAGATAATAAAAGAATCACCCTCCACCAAATCTGGTCACCTGTCAAAGCGATGGTTATATTTATGAAGCTGCATCTGCCACTGCGCACCTATCAAGTGCGTATGTTAGACAGTGGTGAAGCGGATACGTGGCGTTATGAAAGCGGTCGTTGGAAGCTCAATGACAAGCATGACTTTGCGCTCGGTAGCGAAAAACGCCCTTTTGGTAAAGGCATCATTCGCCGTATCCATGACACCATGACAGGCCAGTATTCCACAGGTTTATATATCAACACCAACAAAACCGCTGACCAAAATAAAGACGAACTTGAGCGGGGCTACATCATCCCTTGGCAGAATGAGGAAGTATTATATTGGCTGGAAAAACTGCGTAACTGGCAGGAAAAATACAACCCTATAGTGAAACCGACAGACTGCACCACGCTGTTAACTAAACATATTGGCAAACATAAGTCACAAACCCAGTTAGAAAGCATGGGTGAAATCGCCTTTCTGTTTCGGGATGCGTCAGCGAAAGGAGAAGATAAATACAAACCAATTTGTGGGGCTGCGAATATAGCACCTTTCTGGTATCAATTGTTACTGGAATTGGAAAACCAGCTCGCTGAGCAAGGTAATACGCTTGATAATGGAGAGCGACTTAAACTGGTTGTGGATTACCCAGAAGACACTCCAGAAAACGCTAAGGTTGCCACAAATTTCCCCCTGCACAGCTTGCGTGTATCGCTGATAACTGCCTACACGATGGATACCCAATTGCCACTACCGGTCATATCCAAACTACTGGCAGGGCACTCACGTATCCTAATGACCATCTACTACAACAAAATTACCCCGTCCGTGATGGCGGAAAAAATGAGTGAAGCCGAGGGGGAGCTTGAGGGTAAAGCCAAGCAATCAGTGCGCAACTTCCTCAAAGATGCCTCACTAGCGCAAATTCAATGCAAAATGGTCTATCACAAAGAAGATAGCATTCAGGCGGCATTAGTTAACCGTAATCCCATCGGCTGGGAGGAGCGTTCAGCTGGCTTATGTTTGGTCGGAGGCAACACCGTAAAATCCGATGAAGTCAGTACGCTGGGCGGGTGCTGGAACGGTGGTGAGTTGATTAGAGATGCAAGTGCTGCCGTTAATCGCATCTATGGCAGCGTACCGCATGGCCCTGAAAACTGCATTCGTTGCCGTTGGTTTATTACTGAGGCGCGATACCTGCCAGCGCTTAACGCTCAGTTTAATCAACTTAGTTACAAGGCGCACCAAGCGGCTAACCTATCGGTTGAAATCGAGGGTGAGCTAGAAGCACTGTAAGCGTCGTCTGAGTACCGTCTGGTCCCGAATCCAGGATCCTGTAACTTAAGCACCCACTTATTTTGCAGGTGGACACCTCATGCGCGCTAAAGAAAGACTTCCCCGGAAACACTATTCCCCTGAATTCAAAATGGAACTGGTCAGGCTGGCTCTTGAAGAAGAAGGCAGTATTGCCGCACTGGCCCGGAAACATGACGTCAATGATAACCTGCTCTTTAAATGGATAAGGCTCTGGCAGCGTGAAGGGCGGGTCTGTCGGCCCCGAAAAAACTCATCGTCGCTTCCTGCCCTGATACCCGTGCAGCTTCAGGCGGGCTCTTCTCTCCCAACCTTCGAACTACCATCCTGCTCTCCTCCCGCTACCTGCCACATAAAATGTCGGGGAGGAGAAATAACACTGACTCATCCCTCTGCTGAACTCATGAGCACTGTCCTGCGCGAACTGATGCGGGGGCCGGTATGATAAATCTTCCCGCAGGCACAAAAATCTGGCTGGTTGCCGGTATCACCGATATGCGCAACGGCTTCAATGGCCTCGCCGCAAAGGTGCAGACCGCGCTGAAAGATGACCCGATGTCCGGCCACGTCTTCATCTTCCGGGGACGCAGCGGCAGTCAGGTAAAACTGCTCTGGTCCACCGGCGATGGTCTGTGCCTGCTGACAAAGCGACTGGAACGTGGTCGCTTCGCCTGGCCCTCAGCCCGCGATGGCAAAGTGTTCCTGACGCCGGCGCAACTGGCGATGCTGATGGAAGGTATCGACTGGCGACAGCCAAAGCGGTTACTGACATCCCTGACCATGTTGTAGCGCTCTTTATCCTGGTTGTCGCAGAATAAGCCTGGTAAAATACAGGCTTATGAACGATACCTCTTCTGACGACATCCTTCTGCTGAAACAGCGCCTGGCCGAACAGGAAGCGTTGATCCACGCCCTGCAGGAAAAGCTGAGCAACCGGGAACGCGAAATAGACCATCTGCAGGCGCAACTGGATAAGCTGCGCCGGATGAACTTCGGCAGTCGTTCCGAAAAGGTATCCCGCCGTATCGCGCAAATGGAAGCTGACCTGAACCTGCTGCAGCAGGAAAGCGATACGCTGACCGGCCGGGTGGATGACCCGGCAGTGCAGCGCCCGCTGCGTCAGACCCGCACCCGCAAACCGTTCCCTGAGTCACTCCCACGGGATGAGAAGCGGCTGCTGCCGACTGAGCCGTGTTGCCCGGAGTGCGGTGGTTCGCTGAGTTACCTGGGTGAGGATGCCGCCGAACAGCTGGAGCTGATGCGCAGCGCCTTCCGGGTTATCCGGACAGTCCGTGAAAAGCATGCCTGCCGTCGGTGCGATCGCATCGTTCAGGCCCCGGCTCCTTCGCGCCCCATCGAACGGGGGATCGCCGGACCGGGGCTGCTGGCCCGAGTGCTGACCTCAAAGTATGCAGAGCACACACCGCTGTATCGCCAGTCGGAGATCTATGCCCGCCAGGGTGTAGTGTTGAGTCGTTCTGTACTGTCGGGCTGGGTGGATGCGTGTTGTCGTCTGCTGGCACCGCTGGATGAAGCCCTTCAGCACTATGTCCTGACCGACGGCAAACTCCATGCTGACGATACGCCTGTCCCGGTGCTGTTGCCGGGCAATAAGAAGACGAAGACCGGGCGCTTATGGACGTACGTTCGAGACGACCGCAACGCCGGATCAGCGCTGGCCCCCGCAGTGTGGTTCGCTTACAGCCCGGACAGAAAAGGTATCCACCCTCAGACCCATCTTGCAGGCTTCAGTGGCGTACTGCAGGCTGATGCCTACGCCGGGTTCAACGAGCTCTACCGCGACGGCCATATAAAGGAAGCCGCGTGCTGGGCCCATGCCCGCCGAAAAATCCACGATGTTCACGTCCGTACCCCGTCAGTCCTGACGGAGGAGGCGCTGAAACGGATCGGCGAGCTGTATGCCATCGAGTCGGAGATCAGAGGTAAAAGAGCAGAGGAACGGCAGGCAGTCCGGCACCAAAAAGTGCTGCCGCTGCTGGCGTCACTGGAGGGGTGGCTGCGGGAGAAACAGAAAACCCTCTCAAGGCACTCAGAACTGGCGAAGGCGTTCGGGTATGCGCTGAACCAGTGGCCGGCGCTGATCCGCTATGCAGAAGATGGCTGGGTGGAGGTGGATAATAACATTGCCGAAAACGCCCTACGACGGGTCAGTCTGGGGAGAAAAAACTGGCTGTTCTTCGGCTCGGATCATGGTGGTGAGCGCGGTGCGTCACTGTACAGTCTTATCGGGACGTGCAAATTAAACGGCGTGGATCCGGAACGCTATCTGCATTATGTACTTGATGTCATCGCCGACTGGCCTGTGAACCGGGTGGGTGCTCTGCTCCCGTGGCGGGTTACTCTGCCTGCCTGACCAGCTTCACTTCGTCAATACGGTTCTCACTGCACGCTTACGAAGCACTCAAAGACGAGCAGTTCTTCTGTGAAGAGCAAGGTGCGCCTTTTACCAAACATAATGACATGCAGGTTCTACAGCGCCGCTATGAAAAGCAACAAGTAGAAGCCGATGAATACACCAAAGACTGGATAGCGTGCTTCGAGCTAATCAGCAAAATCATTCACGTCGAGGAAGCCCGAAACGATGACGACACCAAAGATAAATTGATTGCAGTAGGGAATGAACAAGATATTAGCCATGCCTTGAAATTCGTTGAAACAGAGTCTGAGTTACTGCACTTATCCCTTCTATGTGACGATGCCGAATTCTTCCCTGACTTGCAGGATGAATTGCGTAAGACGCCTGCTATTGAAAAGCGCTCCCGCCAACTTAGTCGTGCTCTGATGAAGAAAGGCTTTGAGCCTATCTTTATGGAAATGGATGAAAAACAGCAGCTAATCGCTGGTAATGCCATGCTACGCCAAATGGCAAAGATAGCCGACCCTGACGATAAAATGGAAGGCTACCGTAAAGTGGCTAATTACATCGAAGCGGGTGAATACCTGTCTAATCACAAGCTATTTAACGCTGGCATGAATGCACTGTCGGATAAAGCCTTACGCTTAGAAAATCTCACCCAACCTGCGCTATTGGAGGGTTAATGGACATTAATATTGATATCATCTTGGCTGACTTAAAAGACGACAAAGTGCCAAGAACCCAAAAAAACCTAGATAAGCTTAACGACATCCTGAAAGCCTATGCAGGATCGGGGCAGCGTGATTTCTCCATTGCACAAATGGGGCGAGTATCAGCAGCAGAGGGTGGCCCAGGTTACGAAGCGTTACGAGCAACCAAAAACAAGCACTACCGCACCTTGATTGAAGCATGGGCAGCAAAGTGCAAAACAACCACCAAAAAGCCGTTATCGCCAACCTCACGCTCTAAGTCTGTTCCACAGGATAACAAGCTACTTGAGCGTATTCCAGACCCTGCGGTACGGGCTTTGTTTGGTCAGATTATTGCCGAGCGCAACCGTTATCGCAAAGAGGTTAATCTGCTAAAACAGCACGCGAATATTACCATTGATAAGCGTCCTGTACGTCAGTTTGATGCAAGCGCAGAGCCGAGTGTTGAAGTCTTGCCTTCACTATCTGGCATCTTGACCGAATCTGAGAAGAACGCCTTAGCCTACGCTATCTCTGACGAATGTATGGAAAAACATAACTGGCAAACCACACAAGCAGGCCAAGTAAAAGACATGGAATACAACACAGAAATATTCCCTAGAGGCTTTGCGACAGGTCTACGCAAGTTGTTAGGTGAGGTAGATGATTAATGGCGAACGGTCAGCAAAGAGCGCAGCAAAACCTCGAAGCATTTGAAGTATGGCAAGCCACTCAAACTGATGATGACTTTAAGCAAATCGCCTTTAAAGGCAAGCTCAACCGCATCGAAGTAGCAAAAGGGGTTGGTTGCGGTAAGTCTGCCCTTAACCAAAATCCTACGCTTAGAAAAGCGCTCAAGGCATTAGAAGACAAACTGCGTGATAAAGGTATACTCCCGCCACTGACCGAATCTGCAAGGAACAATACCGACAAACCAAAGCAATACGACAACACGGCTAATCGCAAGCTGCTCGACTCAAAACGAGTATCGACCTTAGAAGCTGAAAACATTGAGCTAAAAGCCAAAGTTAAAGAGCTGGAAGGTAAACTGGAGCGGTTTGGCGAACTGAATGAAACCTTGTCAGAAATGGGGTTTATGCCACGATGAAATTTACACTCCATCAAGACCAAATGCGTGTCACGAGCATTCCGTACAGCTCTACCAAAATGGTGATATTCAGTGGCGTGCCACTGAAAAAAAACTCACACAAAACCAATAGCGGCAAGTATTACGTCACCATCAAAGCTGATCCAGATGCCATCCCCGTTCAACCAGCCCTCGGCCAGCACTGGTCAGTGAAGGGAACTCGTTTGGTAGAGGAAGTAGAAACAGGTGATTTCGTGATGCAGCAGCATACCTATGAATCACCAGAGCACATCGAATGCAGCCTGCCAGAAACGGGTGAACAGCTTATTCGCTTTATTGCCAGAGAAAGTGATTTCAAAGGTATCGGTGAAAGTAAAGCTAGAGCACTTTGGGAACTGTTAGGAAAGGATTTTCACCCAACGGTTAGAAAAGACACTCATGAATCAAGAGAGCGCCTTAGAAGTGTCCTGAGTGAAGATTCTATCAATGCGTTATTTGAGGGTTACGCCAAATATAAGAATCTGGCCTACTGCAACTGGATGACCGAACACAAGATACCAGCAAGTATTCAGCAGCGCTTATTGAAGCATCATGGAGAAGAGTCCATTGAGGCTATTAAACAAAATCCGTATGTCCTTATTGGGTTTGGAATGTCGTTTACGGATGTCGATAAACTGGTTAATTTTGACCAGTTTAAGATCACAGTTTGTGATCACCGCAGACTAAGTGCCGCACTTGAAACCGCGATTCGAAAAGAGATTGAGAAAGGCCACACCTATACAACTCAAGCGTGTTTACGCCCATACCTAACCAAATTGCTCAAAGATAAGGAACTGGTGACGGAAGCGTTTAAAGCAGGTCACAACAAAGCGCAATACATCCTAAACCCTGACACTGGCTCTTATCATCCAACCGCCCAGTTGTTGATGGAAAATGTCGTTGCCAAACGACTTAAAGCACTAGCTAATCAAAACAACCTTTATGACGAAGTTGCAAATTCTGCATATTGCTCTTCGGTTGATGAATTACCATACGAGCTAACCAAGAAACAGATTGAAGCAGTGACAACGTGTTTGGATAACGCCGTGAGCTGTATTACGGGCGGAGCTGGCACAGGTAAAACCACAGTCCTTAGAACCGCACTTCGAGCCTACCATCAAATGGGATTTGAAATACATGCAGTAGCACTGAGTGGCCGAGCTGCTATGCGCTTGCATGAGTCAATTGGCTTTATCACCTCAACTATCGCTAAGTTATTACGTAGAGAACCTATTGAGCCAAGTTCAGACCAGCCAAAGCATTTACTGGTAATAGATGAAGCCAGTATGATTGACTTGCCAACCATGTATCGCCTGGTCAACCATATTCACCCATCGGTTCGTATTATCTTTACTGGCGACCCTGACCAGTTACCACCTATAGGGTGCGGCAAGGTTTTGGCTGATATCGTTCTATCAAAAGCCATTGCTAAGGCACTGTTGCAAATAGTCGGTGGTGATAAACTTATCATCCCCTTTTGCTGATGGAGCTGCACATGAACCCATTCAAAGGCCGGCATTTTCAGCGTGACATCATTCTGTGGGCCGTACGCTGGTACTGCAAATACGGCATCAGTTACCGTGAGCTGCAGGAGATGCTGGCTGAACGCGGAGTGAATGTCGATCACTCCACGATTTACCGCTGGGTTCAGCGTTATGCGCCTGAAATGGAAAAACGGCTGCGCTGGTACTGGCGTAACCCTTCCGATCTTTGCCCGTGGCACATGGATGAAACCTACGTGAAGGTCAATGGCCGCTGGGCGTATCTGTACCGGGCCGTCGACAGCCGGGGCCGCACTGTCGATTTTTATCTCTCCTCCCGTCGTAACAGCAAAGCTGCATACCGGTTTCTGGGTAAAATCCTCAACAACGTGAAGAAGTGGCAGATCCCGCGATTCATCAACACGGATAAAGCGCCCGCCTATGGTCGCGCGCTTGCTCTGCTCAAACGCGAAGGCCGGTGCCCGTCTGACGTTGAACACCGACAGATTAAGTACCGGAACAACGTGATTGAATGCGATCATGGCAAACTGAAACGGATAATCGGCGCCACGCTGGGATTTAAATCCATGAAGACGGCTTACGCCACCATCAAAGGTATTGAGGTGATGCGTGCACTACGCAAAGGCCAGGCCTCAGCATTTTATTATGGTGATCCCCTGGGCGAAATGCGCCTGGTAAGCAGAGTTTTTGAAATGTAAGGCCTTTGAATAAGACAAAAGGCTGCCTCATCGCTAACTTTGCAACAGTGCCTCCCCCGCCGCTGGCCGCACATTTGATGGCGAGAGTATACCTGCTCTGTCGGCAGCGCGTCTTTTCTTGTCTTCATATATGCAAAATTAGTCCAACATACAAATGCGATCAGGGTCAACACCCCCGCGTCCACCCTGCAAAGCGCCCTTGACCTTTATACCCACTGAAACCCTCGCGCCCCCGGCCCCTCTTTTTTTTCTCTTTTTTTCTCTCTTTTTCTCATATTTTCTCGCATGGCTCATCCAGCGACCGGAGTCCCTATGTGGGGTTTGCAGGAACCGGACGGAAAGACCGGCACGGCCCGGTTGCCGCAGGCGGGGGAAATGGCCAGACCGGGCACGGCGGTTTCTTTTTAAAATGGTGGGCCCGGGCAGAATGGTTACCCCGGGCACGGGCCCGATCCTGAAAACGACACGGAGGTTTCAGGTACGGCTCCCCTTTCTGCCCCAAGCGAAGCGCAGGGGCAGAAAGGGGAAGTTTATTTGTATGTTGGACTAATAGAGGGTGATGTACGTGAATTCTGCCCGGGTTTTCCCGGCGATTATCCCGGAATCCATCACCGATATTCTTCCCTTTATCCTAATACCGGTGATGGCCACCGGCACAAAATGCAGGGTGTTCCGGCCCGGCGAAGATGCGGCCGCAAACCAGCACGAAAGTGTCGGTCGGAAAAAGGTGAAGCCAATGCTGGTGGCCGCACGGAATTCAGGCGGGCACTCGACGTTACTCACCCACGACTCCGGGTTAACGGTTCGACTCCGGGTAGCCTGGCCCGGGTGAAGCCCGGGGCAGGCTACCCTGTTTTTGTATGTTGGACTATTTTGACGGGTACTGGAGCAAACCACTCTGCCACACGATATGGCATTTAGTTACCGCTCTTGCGGTTCATGGATGAAATAGTCGGTTCTGTCAGGAGGGAGTCAGGGAAATGTGAAGAACCGAAATGGCCACGCTGAAAGATCATGTAGCCAGTTCAGATAAGCAAATTGAGTTAACGCCCTCGCTCATACCGCACCAGCTCTTCAGGTTTAGACAACCACTCTGTAATCTGGTGATCATGCATTGACGTATCGTATTCAAAGTCTGGCGGATAATACATATCGCCAACAAACCACTCTTCCTGCTTTAATTCATCCTCATCTATATCACAACCGCTATCAAGCCAGTCCCATCGGCCTCTTTTGTTAAAAATCACTCTCCCATTCGGCATAAAAGCTCCTTATTCAGTCAGATGGTTACGGTCTCGATATCTCGATGCCAGGTTAACATCGTTCACCAGTTTTACCACGGCTGGACGTTCGGCTTCAGTCCAGGAATCAGGCTGATAGTACACCCGCAGCGATTATCATCAAACTACTTCGCCTCTCAATCCCGCGCTCTCAAATTTCTGTTATGCATCATGCCAGAGTACAATATGAGGACACTATCGCCGGAATATTACCGACCGCCCCGACGATTAACGTTACCGGCCTAAGCTGAGGAAAATGGTTCTATGAAGTCATTTCTGATCAAAATGTCAAACGCGCATAACGAACACATCCGGGAAGTCGCTTCCGTGGATGAAGCTATTCGTATCGCATCCGAAAGAGCAAATGAAGGTTTCTGGCTTCCACCCAGCCGGGTCTGCGAAATGAGCAAGGAACATGAAGGCCGGTATACAGTCGGTGATGATGGCTGGTTCCGCCCCATCGAGCTGGCGGTTCCAGTCGAAATAGAAGAAGTGAAGTCGTCCTACGGGAACGGTGGTTACGACATGATTTCCGTAGGCAAATGGATCCAGACTCAATCAGGCTGGCAACCGTCACCGGCTGTCTGACTCTCCTTTTGTTTCGGTGGGGCTAGAGTGCCCCACTATTCTTCCGCTTTACGCTCGCGTTTTTCTTTGTCGCACTTCACTTTTTCATAAGCCTTGCCAAACCACTTAGGCTCTTTTCCCATCCCCGAATAAGATAGTCCTTCCGGCAGACTCTTCCAGAACACCGTTATCGCCTCGGCAAATTCTCTAAACTGTTCCTCGGAAACTTCAAGTTCTTCGTGGCGAGCTGGTCTCTCTTGCGGATAACCTTCGCATTGCCATACTGAGTAGTACTCCGGGTGAGCATTAACCAGTTTCTGGTGGGCATCACCATCTCCATGTTTATAAACGTTGACAACCTGATGACATGCACTGATTAACGGGAAACATGGCATGTTTCGTACTTCAATACCCAGCCATTCCATCAAATCCATAAGCCTCGGAAAACTGAGGTTCCAGATCAAATCTGATATCACAACCATGTCGAGCCACCGCCAGCTTCTGGCCTCCCGGATAAGCAGATCTCGTAATGCCTTGTCAAACTGGTGGTACATCCCAGCGGTCAGGGAAAGCGTGACCGTGACCTTCATTTCCCGCAACGCAACCCAGTGGCAAGCTTCAATCTGTTCAATATTCTCGTATACGTCACTTTCGTCGTGGTAATCAGGATTGAACCAGTCTCCAGCTGACTCTATAAATGACTCGCCTTTCTTTGTCGCTTCACTCCTGATCTCCACATCACTGAACTGCGACAGCAAACGTTCCTGCGCTTGTTCAGCGTAAAAAAGATGCGGGTTAAGCACCCACGGTCGGTCAATTGCCGCAAAGAAAAAGATGTTCCATCTCGGGTCGATAATTTCTTTTTCAGCATCAACAGCTGGCGCTGATACACTGCGGTTTGATTGTTTTTTTCTACCCATACCACTATCCAAATTAAAAACAGACGAAAAAAAACCGTCCAGCTGGACGGTTAATATCAAAATATCCTTCAGAAGTCTGACACGGGTCAGGCGCTAACCCGGGCAGTCGCTACTCACTAATTAAACCCCGCATAGGGGAAAACAATATTTTGATACTCCGACAACGCACCCCGCGATGGGGGAAGGTATGTCAGGCCAGTCTAACAAACCCAAAGCTCGTTGCAACCGCCAATCAGTGACTTAATCCTGGCAATCCTGATCATCAGTTTCAGTTCCGCAACTTAAGTAATCCATATTTAAAAACATTTTGTTCCCCGAGCCTGCCAATGCAGACAGACCTGAGATTTTACAGATCACGACAATCGACGGTACGCGTTTATAAATCTCGATTTCGCTTTCCCAACTTGACGCAAGATACCTTTCAAGCTGAAGTTCAGGGGTTACATCAACAGGTTGAATTCTGACCACAAAACCGTCTTTTCGCCCCTCATTGCGAAGAGATGTTAGCTGTTTTATCTCTGCATCGTTGAGTGTGGAAAATTTACGGCCATTAAGAATATGAGAGCAAAAATTGAAGCCAGTGATATGAGATGAGCCACCAGTTATCGATTCCAAAATGCTTGCATATTAGCTATCTGGGGGTTAGGCTCGCCTGTTTGCGGAGTGGATTCACATAATTCAAGGAGTCTTTCCAATTCCGATTTGGAATCACCCATACCCAATTCATTGCAAGGAAAAACATTGTGATTATTATTCATGAAAACTCCGTAGCATTAGATTTGAAGGCTAGTTTTCAACACTATGGGATCCCGAAATAAGTTCTCCCCCCCGCTCCCGGTAAGCTTTCGTTAATACCGCATAACTTTCTGAATTAACATGCTCATCAACCCCCGAACAAATCAGCCGGTTCGTCGGTGCTTCAAAAGCGTGGCGTTCGTATTTTTCGACCACGCGACAATCTTCCGACCATCTCTTGCCGAGCAACAAATCATTTGTGGTAATTGATGGAAACATCATCAATGCAAAAATTCCCCCAAGACAGCCTATTGGCACGAGCCACATGCAAACGATCTTGTTTTCGGAGCGTACAAATTTCAACCCGATGGTAGCGCCTATGATAGTCACGACAAATACCACCAGCAGAATTTTTAAGGGTAAAATCAGATCTGCGGCATAAATTAGCATTAATCATATCTCCTTAACTTTTCAATATTTGGTTCCTTCAAAAAGCCATCCATACTTTCCTTCATCTGGATGATCTGTCTTGTAGTTTATCTGGCAAGTGGTGAACTGACGCATCCATTCTCGTGACCTAAAAAATTTCCCACGAGGAAGTTTATCGCCAGGTAAGCATTGTTCAGCCCATTCGACAAAAGCAGGACAAACCCCCTTAAAGTGAGGAATAACAACTTGCGTGGCTTCTTTACGCATTACTGCTGACTGAATGGTTTTGGGATCAATCGTCATGGCTTCACAGGCTAACCCGACTTCACAAACATTTCTATTCTGCTGATGTTCTGTCATAGCGCCTTCCAGTTGAAGTTAAGTAGGGTCAGTTTGGATTTGAAAATTGTTGTACGGTAAGCCTGTTCTTGAACCTGCTTCGTGATCTTATGCCCGTTTGATGGCCACGGACTGACGCAAAAGTGCAAGAACGTCACTGACACTCATATCCCACGCATCCGCCTGCCGTTTCAGAATAAATGCCCCTACTTCCATTCTTTGGGCATGGTTCAACATATGCGTCAGCATATCCCCACCATGAGAAAAGTTTATCCCGCAGCCGGATGCACCATTGTTGATGAGCGTAAAACCTTTGTTTTTATCGGTTCCGTGAAAGTTTGCCCTCATCTCCTTTTCCAGCCCGAACAATACCGCGCAACATTGAGTTAATTCATAGCGATTCAGCTGGATGACGCGCTTAAGCTCCCATTGGGCTTCTTTTGCGCCATCAGCAATCGGAGCCATAGTGATGTTCACCGTGGGAAACGCATCCTTACCAGGCGAAACCACATATTGAAAATCAAGAGCAGTACGTTTTGCGCCCGTTTGCCGGTCTGCATAAAGCTTCAGCTGCTTACCAAATGTCGAAGTCATAACTATCCTCCAGAACTTAATTTACCCTGGTCATTCCAGCCGACAAAAGATTGTCGGGTTGTTTTCTACAGGCCTTCCCTCTCAATCCCACCGGGTATATTTTCCCCTTCCCTCTCGTTCCCACCGGCGATAAAAACTGTGCAGATTAAAAAAGTATCTTTTTGGGATTAGGCGAACAGCAGTAATTATAAAGAGGAGTGTTATTTTCTTTATTTTTCATGGTAATACAAGTTGTATTCAATAGAGGCCTGACGCGCCCCATCAGCTTTTCAGATGTAAATGGGACTATTTATCCTTTAGCGACTACAAAATCACGGGTGGGTTTGAGAGGGAAACGTCAACTTAGTGTTTTTGACCGGTGGGAATGAGACAGCACATTCCCGGAACCGGGCAAAAAGACGTTTCAAACATCAGGAACCTGTTAGTTTGGGATTCCGATCCGTGATCTGAATGGTGGGTACGCTGGTGTCCACCAGGTAGTAAAATTTCAGGTAACCGATGCTGGCAAGCACATCGAGAGCAGTTCGCATTTTCCGGTTCTGTTCGGCAATGCGCCCATTGAGCAGTAAACGCTGTCGAAGTCTGTCAAAGGTGATCGGGGCTGGATGTTGAGGTAGCGCTTCAAAAAATGTATAGAGCGCCTGAGCCGTTTCATTCCTGGTAAGTAGCTCCAGGGGTTTCTTCCGCAACAGAGTAAGATGATCTGAACGGTACAAATCCCAGAGTCGTTCGTCGGCTTCCAGGATGATGTAATCACTTTCACCATCAAATTCCGCCTCTTTCAGCAACCCGGCTACTTTGAACTTGGTGATCCCCGGGTTCTTCTCAAACCGAATGCTTTTTGAGCGAATCTTCGTCAACGAATCGGCTATCTCATTGCGCAGTTTCGTGCTGTAGCGTTTTGATGGGTAGCCGCAGAGTTTGGCAAATTCACTAAAGGGCATTTTAATCCGGTTACCTTTCAGCGCATCAGGCGATACGCTGAAGGAATGGACGATTGCTGTCCAGCACCGGAAGTCCTGGAAATAATTCAGCATCGGGCCGGTGATCTTTATGTCCGTGTACCCTTCCTGTTTTGCAATTTCCAGACTGGATAGCGCTTCCGTCACGTTTAGCGTGACCGTTGCCTCTGTTCGGCAACTGGGAGTAAAAACGCCCAGGCGGAGCAGTGATACAGGTTGTACTGATGAATTTTTTGTCAC